>CABUSV010000029.1 GCA_902494345.1 uncultured Collinsella sp. | reverse complement strand
TCGTGCACGCGGTCGGCCAGGGCGGTCATCTTCTTGCCGGCCTCGTAGACGTTCCTGCCGTCCTCGAGGTAGCCCTCCTGGTCGAAGTGCATGATCTCGATCTTCTCGGTCTCCTTCATGTGTGTCCTCCCATCACATGTGCGCAATTCTATACATCGCGCTTCTTGCTGATACCAATTATAGCCATACGATTGCTTGTTATTTAATACCAATCCAAACTCACGGAGATTTGCGGCGAACGGTCGGTTTCCTCGCTCGAGTGGTATTACAACGCCAATAGTTGTCTATTTCGAGCGCTACTGCCAACGGGCTCCCCACAACTCGCCAGCTATAAAAGCGTTGCGCCAGACCCGCCCAAGCGTTTCCGGCGCAACCGCGCAGTTTAGTTATTCGGCTTCCATCTCCGCTGTCACACGGCGATACATCTCGATAACCTGAGTCGTCGCCTTGGACGGATCCTGATAGTAGCGGCCGTCACACGTCTCGGCCGAGACATAGCCCGTATAGCCGTGGCGCATGAGTGCCTCGAGGTCGGCACGCATATCACGCTCGCCGTCGCCCCAGGCAAGATGCGTCGTGCCGCCGCCCACATCGACAAAGTGGGTGTGAACGATCTTGTCGCCCAAAACCTCAAAGTAGCCGTCGATTGTGTCGCCGGCAACTTCCATGGCGCCAAAGTCGATACATGCCTTCAGGTTGGGGCGATCGACCGCCTCGAGGATGCGCGCGACATCCTGTGCCGTATTGACCAGCACGGACTCCGACGGCTGCAGTGCCTCGAGCGCGACGCGAATACCGCGTGTGTCAGCGTAGTCGCACACCGAGCGCAGCATGGCGACGCTGCGGGACCAGGCGTCCTCAGCTGGCTCGTCCAGATAGGCCCAACCACTCGTCACCAGAATCTGCGGCACGCCCAACTCAACGGCAACGTCAATCACATTCTTAAAGTACGAGAGGATGCGTTTTTGGCCCGCCTCACCGCGCACCGCGACGTTCCACGGCTTGGGGTTGTTCTGCTCGGGGCACACGCACACGATCTTGATACCGTATTGGGCGGCAAGATCGCGAATCTTATCCACCGAATCGTGCTCATGGCAATCCACATACAGGTGCATCGAGCCGGTCCACAGCTCGATATTGCGATAGCCGGCCTCACCTGCAGCCTTAAAAAACGTCTCGATGCTGTAGTAACGATGGTTGATGTTCATGAGCGAAAGCTCGGGTACGACCATAGCCCTCCCCTTTCGTACGGAGTTTTAAAAAACAGGGGGCCGCCGCAGATGCGACAAGCCCCCCAAAGATCGACGCAACCGTTAGACGCGATGGAAGCGCGATTCGAACATATTAGGCAAGCACGCCAAAGTAAGCGCCGATGATGCCTACGACCATGGTGCAGAGGATCAGGACCATCGGGTTGATCTTCTTGGAGAGCAGCCAGTAGTAGAGCCAGAAGGCGGCCATACCGAGCATACCGGGCATGATGCCGTCCAGGATGTCCTGGAGAGTCTGGGCGGAGTCGCCCTGACCAATGGCGATGGGCAACGAAGCCCAGAACATGTCCTTGCTCATGGCGCCGACGACCATAACGCCGACAATGCCGACGCAGGCCATGATCTTTTGCATCAGGCCGGTCTTCTGAGCCTCGTCGAGGAAGCCAATGCCTAGCTCATAACCCTTGATAGCGCCAAAGATACGAATCAGGAACGCCGGGATGTTGTAGACGAGCAGGAAGGCGATGGGGCCAAAGACGTTGCCGGCCTGGCACAGGCTGATGCCCACGGCAGCGGCGACGACGCGCAGGGTGGACAGGAAGAAGGAGTCACCCAGGCCGGAAAGCGGACCCATGAGGGCGGCCTTGATGTCGTTGACGCTCTCGGGCTCAACCTCGCCACGAGCGACCTTTTCCTCCATGGCCATCGCGATGCCGCCCACGAAGGGAGCGAGCTGCGGGGTGATGTTGAAGAATGCGCTGTGACGGTGCAAGGCCTCGGCGTAATCATCGGGACGGCCGGCATAGATCTTCTTGAGCATGTTGGCGACCATCAGGCAGAAGGCAATGTTCATCTGCTTGTAGTAGGTCCAGGAGAATTCCATGCCCAGGGCGCCGGTGTTCACGGCGCTCTTAATGAGGTCGGAGCGAGTAATCTGGTTCTCGGAATTAGAAGTCATCGTCCTCATCCCCTTCCACAGAAAGCTGGGACTGGGCGCCACCAAGGCCCAGCAGGTCGTACTTGTCGATGCCGATGATGATTGCGATCAGGGCGACGCCGAGGACGGGCACGTTGGCATAGGAGCACAGCAGGAAGCCCAGGAAGTAGAACGGCACGAGCTGCTTGGTAAGCACCAGACGGCCGAGCATGGCGAAGCCCATGGCAGGCAGGATGTTGGCTGCGACGCCAAAGCCATCGAGGACGAACGTCGGGATGAAGTCGAGCAGGCCCTGAACGGCGTCGGCACCCAGATAGAAGGAGACCGAGCACAGGATAAAGGCCAGGACGACAATCACGAGACCGATAATCCAGTGCATAGCGTAGATACCCTTGAGGTTACCCTTGCTGGCAAAGACGTCGGCACGGTCGACCAGAAGGGGCATACCGGCGTTGACGACGTTCTTAATGGCCAGGCACAGAGTGGCGATGGGCATCGCGAGCGCGATAGCGGCCTCGGTGCTCTGACCCAGCTGAATAGCGAAGGCGCAGGCGAGCACACCGCCAATACACTCATCGGGCGGCACGTAAGCGCCGATGGAGATTGAACCCATGAAGAGCAGCTCGAGGCTCGCACCGATGGCGAGGCCGGACTGCAGGTCCCCGAGGACTATGCCGACGAGCGGGCACAGAACGATCGGGCGGAACGCATAGAGCGTACCGAGCTGATAATCGAGCTTACCGAAGGCAGCGATAAGTCCGATGAGGATCGCTTGAACAAGCATTGTTCCTCCCTTTGATCCCTCTTGGATCCGCGCGGCGATTCCCGACTTGTCAGCGCGCCCTTTTCCATGCCGACAATCGCCTAGACAGATCCAGCTTGTACCGGTGTGCTGTTAATACCTAAACCGGTGCAAATGATTTGATACCAATTATATAGTCATGAGAAAACTATTTAATACCAATCGCTCAACGGGCGTGTACTCCCGGTGAACGGTAGATGGGGGTAACGGGTAAAGCGTTTATCCGGTACGCCCACGAATAGGGGCGGCGCCGTGCGCGCCGCCCGTGGTTCTCAATTAGAGGGCGCTTAGGGCATCGACCTTGGGGTCGTCGGCCAGAGCGCGAATCTCGACCTCGACACCGCGGCCGACGAGCTCACGAATGTCCTCTTCCTCGGCAGCAGTCACAAAGATCTGGCGGGAGATCTTACGGGCATCGGGACGCTGCTCGTCCTTGGACTTGGTGTTGCCCAGGTTGATGGAGGTAATCTGCGGGCAGCCGTCGACAAGCTGCTTGGCCTCGGCGATGCTGGCGACGCAGATGATCATCTTGTACTTATCGGTAACACCGGAGTTGATGGCCTCGATGGCGTGCTCCATGTCCTTGATGACGAGCTTGACGTTGGCCGGCTTTCCCATCTTGAGCGTAGTCTTCCAGACGGGATCGTTGGCAACCTTGTCGCCAACGCAGAAGATGCAGTCAGAACCCAAGCCCTGGACCCAAGAGACGGCCACCTGGCCATGAAGCAGACGATGGTCGACGCGAAGCAGTTGAATCATGATTGACCCCCAAAGGTCTCATGCCGGAAACCCGGCCCCATTAATAGCAGGCGGTGACTAGAACTCTTCCTCGTCATCCGCATCGGTCAGCAGGTCGTTGACAAACTTGACGCGCGTGTCGTCAGCCGCGAGGATCTCGCGGATAACCTGATCGGCGGGAGCCTCCTGGTCCGAAAAGAGCAGCTGGATCAGCAGCGGCAGATTCATGTTGGCAACCAGGTAGGTGTTGGGGCGCGTCTGGACGATCTTGGTGAACTCGTTGTTGACGCTGCCGCCAAACAGGTCGGTGCACACGATTACGTCGTCGGCGGGGTCGAAGGTCGCCAGGAGCTTGGCGGCCTCCTCGGCGACATCGGTGCGGCCGTCGACAAACATCGACAGGTCGTGGACGTTATCGCGCGCGCCCGAGAGCAGCTCGGTACTCTCCTTGATGCCGGTCGCAAAATGCGCGTGGCTGGCGAAGATGTATTGCCTCATTGCGGTTTCCCCCAAATGAAATTAGTAGTCGAACTGGTGGTAGTAGCGGCGGTACTTGAGGTTGTGCTTGGTGACCAGCTCGTAGTTGCGCGCGAGGCGGTCGGTGGTCAGCACGGACAGGATCCAGGGGGACACGATGA
>CABUSV010000028.1 GCA_902494345.1 uncultured Collinsella sp. | reverse complement strand
GTGGCCTGCCTGCGCGGGGCATGCCGGGAATTGATGTAGTCGTATGCGTAGGCGATCTCCGCGACGGGGACCTCCACGTGGTAATGGGCGGAAATGTCAGAGAAGCTCGTGCGGAATGCCTCGACGAAATCGTTGTGTTCATTGGCGAAGCGCTGCTCGTCTGCGTAGTTCTCGATGGGGCTTCTGGTCACGAGGCGCTCCACGAGACAACACAGGTGCACGTAGAGCCCCATGCTCACACGAGCGCCAATCACGTCTCCGGTGAGCTGCTGGAGCCGCTCTGCGGCACTCTCGATTTCGCCGAAGAGCTTGTTGGGGTTAAGGATTGTGATGGACTCGACCACGTTCCTGAGGGTCATGTTCTTGACGAGATTCTGGTGGAACGTGCGCAAGCTGTCAGCGTCGAGCAAGCGTGCGAAGGCGCGGTCTATCTGGGCCGTTCCTTCGCCGGCGATGAGTTCCTCGAGCGAAATGAACGGGACTCCGTCGGCGTGCGGATTGTCCGTGCCGATGACCGAGCGCACGTTGTACTGGGAGAAGGCGGCATCCTCAGATCCGTTATTGGCGAGCTGCCGCCAGTCAACGGCGACAAGCCGCGCGGGGGACTCGCCAGGCAGGCTCTGCGCCACGAGATCGCGGATCCGCGCAGCTGCGTCAAGTCCGCCTTCGGAGCAGAAGACAATCGCGTCCGGTCGGGCGTTGCGCGCCACGATGTGATAATTACAGGTGCAAGCTGCCGCAGCATCGTCGAGAACCTCTCGCACGGAGCGACCCGCGATAAGTCCGGCGCCAACCTCCACCGCAAGGCCGGTAGAGGCGTTGTTGATGATGCCGAGCGTCATGCCGGAGGTGGATTCCAGACTCTTATAAATATCCTGGAGCGATCCCATGTCCACGAGGATGACGACCTCGTCTGCGTAGGAGAAGCGGTCGATGATTTGCTGAAGAGGAACAGCGACGTCCGTAACCTTCTGGTCGTAGGGCATGTCGATGGCCTCGAAGACCCTCGTGTCAAGAATCCGATTGGCGGCGTCGGCGATGCTCGTGGCGGTCGAGTAGCCATGACTGAGGACGATACCGACGCTCCGACGACGCTTAGACGGGTCGAGTGCGAGTGCCGCATGCGCAAGGACGAGCAGACACGTGAGATCGTCGAGTGCGATGCCGAGCGTGGCCTTGAGTTCATCAGCGATGCAGGCGCAGACAGTAACGGCAAAGCGGTTGCGCTGGGCCACGACGCCGCGCATGCCGGAAAGCTCGCTTGCATGGGAGCTCTTCCAACGCGAGAGGCTTGCGGGCGGCCACAGCTGGAGGCAGATGCCCTGGGCGATTAGATGCGAGCTCTTTCGGGACAAATCGATCGAGTAGAGTTCGTTCACGGAAGTGACGACGCTGTCGGCGATCTGCTCGTATGCGTCGGACTTCGAGCGGCCCGGGTTTTGCCCGAACGCCAGGTAGTCCTCGAGGTCGCGGGCTCGCTCCACCAGCTGAGCGCTGCACGCGCCCCCATCAAGCGTGCCTTCGCGATAGCTCTCGTATGGCTCCAGCATGGCGTCGAGTACATGCCGCGCGCGGTCGTCCGCCTGGCTTTGGATGCTCCGGGTGGTGTCGATGAGCTGCATGTCGTTCTCGCTGCGCTCGAGTGCGGAGCCGGCAAGGATTGCGGAGGGAAGCTGGTAGGTGCGAATCTCCAGGCTGTCACCCTTCGTGTCTAGATAGGCCTCGGCGCAACAGTTGGTGATGCAGTCGCGCAGGCCGCGTACGTTCTCCTCGAAGTTGGTGCCGGCGAGGGCTCGGAAGGCTCCGCGACTTATGAGGATGTCGCGTCCTATGCGTCGGCCCTCCTCCTTGAGGAAGTGGAGAGTCAGTTCCTCACGCTCCTCCTGGGTGCGCTCGCGCAGAGACGGCACCTGGGCGGACATGGGGATGCGACGCGTGAGGCTGCGGCACTCGGTACTGTCTGCCTCGTTTGAGGTGGCAAAGATAAGGCGCACAGCAGGGGCTGGCACAATGGCGCCCGCCTGTGCGGAGGCCCACTCCAAGAGCGCGTCCTGGGCAGCGGGTGAGAGGGCGTCGACGTCCTTGAGATAAACGATGCCGCCGCTCGCCCGATCTGCAGGCCCGCCATCTGCGCACAGGTCGTGAGTGAGCGCGCGGGCATCGTCTGCGTAATGCGAGCAGTCGATGCTCACAAGCTTGGCTTCCTGCTGCAGGACGCCGACGTTCTTGCCGTATTCGAGGGCAAGTTCGGCGAGTAGACCCTTGCCGGTTCCCGAGGCGCCACAGAGCAGGATGGGCAGGCCAGCTGGCGGGTACTTGAGCGCGGCGCAGAGCTGGCTGATGCAGGGCGCAAGGCTCAGCTCGTGACCGATTGCGCGGTCGAAGTCGAGTCGCTCGCCGTTTTCGAGCGTGGCGAAGAGCTGCTCGACCGAAGGGTAGGTGCTACGCTCAATGCGAGACTGGAAGAAGCGTTCGAGGGAGCGGCGGTGGAAGTAGCACACCGGTCGTGCCCCTGCTTTCACCACGAGGCCAGCGCGCACGAGCTCGTTGAGATACTGACTTGCCAGGCTGCGCGAGATGGCGAGCGAGTCGGTTATAGATGCCGTGGTGAAGTGGTCGAGACGGTTCTGGATGCGCCCGCCCCGCGTGCTGCCAAGCTCGCGCGTGATGCGATCGAGGTAGGCAAGCAGGTCTTTCTGTGTCTCGGGGATGTTCATGCGGCTGGTCCTCCTTTCGTCCCACACCTTACGGGCGGGGTGGTGCTCGGGACGGGTTGGCGCCCGCGTTTTGTCACGGGCACGTGAACTTCGGCACTCCATGATACATCTGTAGTGACATATGGCGACTTCTCGACACCTGCGCTCGACACAGCGAGCGGCAACAGCGCTGTCCGCCGAGCGCCTCACGGGCGTATCCCAACCGTAGGAGTGCGCTTTGCCACCTTTGACTGCCTCCCTGTCGGCAAGCGGCTCGCCGTTCGCTCCGTCTCTGACCACATCGCTCGAATCGACTCTGCCGCCGGCGCTGTGGTGGCCGTCGTGCCCGCAAAGGTCATCAAGCAGGCCGACGAGGTCACCGCGGGCAAGGTCTCCCTCGTCGACGCACTCAGGAATCTGTAGGCGAGGCCCCTAAGGCCGCCTCGCTGTCGGCAGCCCGGGGCCATGTGCCATCAGGGCACAGGACGAGTCCGGTCGCCGGAATGCGGCCGGACCCGTTGTTCGCGTGTTTTGCTGGGGGAGTCGCTGTGGCGACGAGGTTCACTGGCTTACTTTTCCTGTTCGCGCAGCCCCTTCGCCAAGGCTATGTTGGACAGTTTGAGTTCGCCATTCGTTACCGTAACAGCAAGCGAGTGGCCGAACTTCTCGCAGACGCGTGTCGTGAGTGCGGTACCGTCGAGGTAGAGGACGAGGATGTTGTCGTCAACGATGAGCTGCAGGTGGTAAGAACGCCCGGACTCGAGCCAGACTGGCCTCCAAAGCCCCTTATCCATTACGCGGAACCACTTGTAACAGGGGCTCTTATCGAACGAGAGCCGATTCGCGTCGAGGTCGAAGCGGTATTCGTACGACTCGTCGGTCTCGAGATTCTTGTAGGCTCGAATTGAGAAGTCGCAAGCGTCCCTGAACGTCACGTCTGCCTCGAAGCAGAAGATCTCGCCTGCGTTTTCGGTGATTACGCACTCCGTTCGTTCGTGGTCTCCGCGAAGCTCGATATCCGGGACGGCATCAGGGCACTCGAACGCATCCTTTATGCTTTGGGGAGGGCGAACGCCGAGGGTGCCATTGGGGCGCTGGTACACCTCATGGGGCATAAACGAGCCACCCCAAAGCCAGTTGGCCCGGTCATCGTCGTTCTCGCGCGTGGGGACCCAGCCGGACAGAATCCTGCGCGATCCGTCGAAGGCGGTCCGTCCGGCGTAATACGCCCTCCCGTCGAAGGCGTCATCTCTCGGCTTCTCCCACGGACCGTAGAGATCGCGGCTCATGCGGTAGACGATCTTGTTCTCGTCGCTGTACTCAGAGTAGACCAGGTACCACCAATCGCCAATTTTAAAAATGTCTGGCATTTCGAACATGGTGTAGAGGCCGGGGGCCCAGAAGTCGCCCTTGAACTGCCAGTGCTCGAGGTCCTTCGACGTAAAGTGAACGAGCCTGCCAGTTTGGAGGGTTTTGGAGGGGTCGTCTCCCTTACGCGTGCCCAGTACGAGGAGGTATTCCTTCCGGTCGTCATCCCATATTACGAAAGGGTCGCGCCAGTTGCGCCCATCGTATCCTGGCTGAGGCGTGAGCTCTACTGCAACGCCCGTCTTTTTCCACGTCGCATAATCATCCGAGCAGGCCTTCGCCTGCATGAGCACCTGGGACGTTTTGCCTTCTCGCAGGTAGTTGCGGTTGAACCCGGTATAGAAAGCGCGTACCTCCCCTTTTGCCTCGTAAACGGTTCCGGCGTAGATGAACTGGTCTTGGTCGTCTTCTCCGCCGTGGGGGATCGCCGTTCCGTGTTCCTGGTACGTCACGAAGTCCTGGGTGGTCGCGAGCGACCACCCAAAGGGCTGTCCTTCGGCAAGCGGAGCGGGGTCGCGCGTGTCACGCTGGTGGTATAGATAGAACGTGCCGTCCTTGCCGAAGGGCATGACGTCTCCCACCCACACGTCCTTCGGTTGGTAGAACAGGTGCTGGTTATTGGTCGGGACTTTGCGCATGTCTCGTCCTCCTTACTGTCGCGTCTTTCCTATTCGTCTTCTTCGTCAACGTCCGGAGTAAGATCTCCGAGGTAGACGAGCTGCTCTTTGGCTTGGGTGACGGCATGCCTCACCACATCGGGAGTAAGCTGTCCGGCGTGGAGCGAGAGCTCGAGGGCCACGGGAAGGTTTACGCCGGTCACTATGAACGCGCCTCGCGGAGCCGAGCAGGCTACGAGCTGGTTTACGCTGCCCTGAAGGATGTCGGTGAGAACGAGGGTCTCGTCATCTTCGGCGATGCCCTCGAATGCGCTGGCGAGCTTCTCCTCGAGCGGGGTTTCGTCTGTAAACGCGCAGACAACCCTGATGTCGTGCCCCGGTCCTATGATGGCCTTGAGCGTGTCTCCGAGTCCGGCTGCCAGGCCGTAGTGCGATGCAATGATGATGTGCCTCATAATGCGTCCTTTGTGGGTTGGTCTAGCCCTAGGCTAGGCAGCAAGAATGCCGAAAGCCGCGCACACCCACGAGATGATGAGGATGCCGAGGACAATCTTGTTGATGCTGACCTTGCGCTTGACGAGGGCGTAGACGATGGCTGTGGCTATTACGGGCAGCATGCCGACCATGATTTGGTCGAGGATGCCCGTCTGGACGTCGAGCGTGACGTCACCCATGGTGAACGTGAGACCACACGAGACCTTGATGACGGTGGGGATGAGCGCACCGACGACCATCATGCCAAGTGCCGACGTCGACTCGGTGAAAACGGACATCTTCTCGGCAAGGGTCGTGAAGAGCTTGTCGCCGAACTTATAGCCTATGCGCCAGTCAAAGAGCTTCCATACGAAGATGGCGATGGCGACGGCGAGCCAGAGAAGCACGCCGACGGGGTTTCCCGCCTGTCCCATGTAGGCGGCGATGGAGCCGAAGATGGTGGGAATGAGGATGGCGAAGATCGTATCGCCGACTCCTGAGAGGGAGCCCATGAGGCCAATCTTAAGGTCTTGGACCGCGTCGATGGCGTCATTGTGCCCCTTGTCCTCCAAGGCTAGGCCGGCGCCGAGGAGCAGGCCGCTTACCTGGGGAGTCGCATTGTAATAGCGATAGGTGCTCAGAAGTGACCTGCGGTAGCCCTCCTCGTCTCCTGCATAGATCTTGCGCAGGGCGGGTTCGGTTGCGAACATGACCGCCGGGGCACACTGGGACTCATAGTTATAGATGGACGCGCCGAGCATCCAGCGGCGGCCGCAACGGTCGAGATCGGAAACGGTGAGGACTGGCTGGTACGTTCCGTCTGCCAGGCGGGTTGGCGCTTCGTTTGCCTTGGTGGCGTTAACTTCGTTACTCATCTTCCAGACCTCCAGCGTCGAGGGCGTTTACGGACGGATTGCTGTGCGACTTGTAGTACTCGATGGCCGCGGCGGCACCGAGCAGGGCAATGGGGAGAATGCTTATCTGCAGGTAGGCGGCCAGAACGAAGCCAACGATGGCGTAGGCGATGAATTTCTTCATTGGCATGAAGGACAGAAGCATCGCAAGGCCGACGACGGGGAGGATACCGGCGGCGATGGAGAGGCCGGTCGTGAACCAGGAGGGCATGACGGAGAGGAAAGCGTTGACGGCATCGGCGCCAAAGAGCAGTACGGCAAACGTGGGGATGGCCGCCGTAAGGCCATAGAAGACCGGACCGAGGAAAAGTACGCTCTTCATCTGCGAGTACTTGCCCTCTTCGGCAAAGCGCTGCGAGGTACGCCCGAGGAAGCCGTTTGCCGTCTTGGCGATGACGTCGAGCTGAAGGCCGAGCATGCCGACTGCGATTCCGGCGGCAACGCCGACGCTCGCCTCCTGACCCGAGGTGATGGCAACGACGGCGCCAATGATGGCGGCAGTGGGATAGTCGGGGACGGAGGCTCCTCCCATGGCCGCCACGCCCAGGCTCATGAGTTGGACGATGGCGCCGACGGCGAGGCCGGTTACGGGGTCGCCGAGCGCAAGTCCGACGAACCATGCTGGCGTGACGGACATGTTCGTGAGAATTTGTCCCGCGTTCTTCTCGGCTCCGTAGATGAAGGCGATGAGTGTAACGACGGCTATCTGGATGATGGATGGTGTCATAAGTTCACTCCCTTGCTAAAGCGTGATGATGCTGGAGAGCTCTACGGGCTTGTCGGCCGGCACATAGCGAACGGTGATGTCGCAGCCGGTGCCAGCAATCGCTCGATATGCGGGCAGCTCGTCTTTGGTGACGTAGGCGCGACTGCTCACCTGGACGGCGTCTGACCCCTCTTCGGGAAAGACTGTGCCTCCGACCACGAGTGTGGGAACAACCTGGCCCGTCTGTATGACGTCGAGGATGGTCTGGGGGTCTCGCGCCACGATGAAGACCGTGTGGTCGTCGTACTTGCCCGCCCGATAGTTCGTGAGAGCCGTCTCCTTGTTGATAATGGAGAGGGCGACTCCCGAGGGCTTTGCCATCCGCATGGCGGCCTTCTTGGTCGGGTCGTTGGCGACGATGTCATCGATGACCATGAGACGCTGCGGACGGAACTCGGGTACCCACTGGGTTGCCACTATGCCGTGTAGCAGGCGGTTGTCGATGCGTGCTGCGATGATGCTCATGTGATGTTGGCTTCCTTCCTTTGCTTGCGTGACGCGTTTCGGCATGGCCTGTGCCGAAGCGCGTCATTCGTCCTGCCGGGCCGCGGACCCGTCGTTCAGCGTGGCCTGCCTGCGCGGGGCATGCCGGGAATTGATGTAGTCGTATGCGTAGGCGATCTCCGCGACGGGGACCTCCACGTGGTAATGGGCGGAAATGTCAGAGAAGCTCGTGCGGAAT
>CABUSV010000027.1 GCA_902494345.1 uncultured Collinsella sp. | reverse complement strand
GGACAAAAAGGCATGCTTCGCGCCGCGCCGGACCCCAAAATGACGTCGACCTCCACAATGCCACCCGACTGCAGCGGCACCGGCAGAGCTCGCGGTGCTGAATACTCCGTTTTTTGCACCCCCCCCCCCCCCGCCCCGGGAGTCACCGCTAAGTTATCCTCCGGCATTCAGAAAATCTAAGTGCCAAAAAATAAGATTTTTTGACTCCGTGTTGTATAACCCGCCATTCGTGGGTACCATTCAACGCGTACGCAAACAAAAAGGGTTAATTCGCGTGGTATAACCGCGCGGCCCAAAAAGGAGGAGACAAGCATGTCGTCTTTGAAGCCGCTTGCAGATCGTGTTCTGGTCAAGCCCGACGAGGCCGAGCAGAAGACCGCTTCTGGTCTGTATATCGCCAGCAACGCTCAGGAGAAGCCGCAGCGCGGCACCATCGTTGCCGTGGGCGCCGGCAAGGTCAACGACAAGGGTGAGCGCATCCCCATGGACGTCAAGGTTGGCGACGTTGTCATCTACGGTAAGTTCGGTGGCAACGAGGTCAAGGTCGACGGCGAGAAGTATCTGCTGATGCGCGCCGACGACATCTACGCCGTCGTCGAGGCCTAGTCTCGTCAGAATCTCTGATTCGTCTTTGAACGCGCCCGTCGCATAGGACTCGGAAGCGGCGACGCGAGTCACATTTCTTTTGGAGGATTACCTACCATGGCAAAGAACATTACGTTCAACACCGATGCCCGCGCTAAGCTTGCCAAGGGCGTCAACACTCTGGCCGACGCCGTTACCGTCACCATGGGCCCCAAGGGTCGCTACGTTGCGCTGCAGCGCACGTTCGGTGCCCCGACCATCACCAACGACGGCGTTTCCGTCGCCAAGGAGATCGAGCTCGAGGACAACATCGAGAACATGGGCGCTCAGCTGGTGAAGGAGGTTGCCACCAAGACCAACGACACCGTGGGTGACGGCACCACCACCGCAACTCTGCTCGCTCAGGCCATCGTCAACGACGGCCTGCGCAACGTCGCCGCTGGCGCCAACCCGCTGGCCATCCGTCGCGGCATCGACAAGGCCGTCAACGCCGCCGTCGCCGAGATGAAGAAGCAGGCCAAGCCGGTCGAGACCAAGGAGCAGATCGCTTCCGTCGGTACCATCTCCGCTGGTGACCCCGAGGTTGGCGAGAAGATCGCCGAGGCCATGGAGGTCGTGGGCAAGGACGGCGTCATCACCGTCGAGGATTCCCAGACGTTCGACATTACCATCGACACCGTCGAGGGCATGCAGTTCGACAAGGGCTATGTCTCCGCTTACTTCGTCACGGACAACGACCGCATGGAGGCCGTGATGAAGGATCCGTACATCCTCATCACCGACCAGAAGATCTCCAGCGTTCAGGACATCATGCCTGTTCTCGAGGCTGTCCAGCGCGCCGGCCGTGGCCTGCTCATCATCGCTGAGGACATCGACGGCGAGGCTCTGCCGACCCTGGTCCTCAACAAGATCCGTGGCGCCCTCAACGTCTGCGCCGTCAAGGCTCCGGGCTACGGCGATCGCCGCAAGCGCATCCTCGAGGACATCGCCGTCCTCACCGGTGGCCAGGCCGCTCTGGACGAGCTGGGTGTGAAGGTCGCTGACATCACCGCCGATATGCTCGGTACCGCTAAGTCCGTCACCATCTCCAAGGACAACACCGTCGTCGTCGGCGGCGCTGGCTCCAAGGAGGCCATCGACGCTCGTATCGCTCAGATCAAGGGCGAGATGGAGAACACCACCTCTGACTTCGACCGCGAGAAGCTCCAGGAGCGCCTGGCCAAGCTCTCCGGCGGCGTTGCCGTCATCAAGGTCGGCGCTGCTACCGAGTCCGAGCTCAAGGAGATCAAGCACCGCGTCGAGGATGCCCTGCAGGCTACCCGCGCTGCTGTCGAGGAGGGCATCGTCGCCGGCGGTGGCGTCGCCTTCATGGACGCTGCTCCTGCGCTCGACGCTGTCGAGATCGACGACCCCGAGGAGAAGATCGGCGTCGACATCGTCAAGAAGGCTCTGACCGCTCCGGTCGCTACCATCGCCAAGAACGCTGGCTTTGAGGGCGCTGTCGTGGTCGACAAGGTTGCCGAGCTGCCTGCCGGCCAGGGTCTCAACTCTGCCAACGGCGAGTGGGGCGACATGATCGAGATGGGCGTCCTCGACCCCGTCAAGGTCAGCCGCGTCACCCTTCAGAACGCTGCTTCTGTCGCCAGCCTGATCCTCATCACCGAGGCTACCGTCTCCGATGTGCCCAAGAACACTCAGCTTGAGGACGCTATCGCTGCTGCTACCGCTGGTCAGCAGGGCGGCGGTATGTACTAAGGCCGACAAGGTCTAGAACTCCCACCGGGAATCCGGGGGCGGGACGGGGGCTTCTCTCCGGAACGTTCTCGGACATGCAAAGAGGCTCCGCATCGCGCTTTGCGCTGCGGAGCCTCTTTGCGTCCTGCGGAACGTTCCGGAGAGAAGCCCCCGTCCCGCCCCCGGATCCCCTGCGTTTACGGCCTTGAGGTCGGCTCGCGGAGAAAGTCGTGGTTGATGGGAGTACGTGTCCCTTTCGCTGTTTCGCGGCTTTGCCGCGAAAAGCGCGTTACTTTGGGATGGGTGGGGAACGTGGTTGTTGCGGCAACTGATCCCCGCCACAAATTACCCTCGGCATACTTGCGCGAACGATTGCTCGTGCTACACTTGCAATTGCTGTTTCAGGGCGGGGTGGAATTCCCCACTGGCGGTAAATCGGGCGGTGCCAAAGGGGTGCCGTGGAGCAGGCGAGGCGTCTGCGACCGAGCCGATGAGTCCGCGACCCGTGTGTGCGTTGGTTCGCATGCCGGCTGAACTGGTGAGATCCCAGTACCAACGGTTAGAGTCCGGATGAAAGAGGCAGGTGATCTTATGTCTGAACAGTCGCAGCATATCCATTTTGAGAACACGAATAGGTGGAGCACCAAACAGCTCGTTACCATGGCGTTGATGTGCGCCTTGGGAGCACTGTTTATGTATGTGCAGCTGCCCATCCTCCCCTCGGCGCCGTTTTTGACGTATGACCCGTCGCTGGTGCCGGCGATGGTGTGTGGATTTGCGTATGGCCCTGGCGCCGGCACCGCTGTTGCCGCTATGGCGATCGTTATCCATGCGCTTACCACGGGCGATTGGGTCGGTGCGCTTATGAATTTAGTTGCCACGCTGGGCTATATCCTGCCTGCGGCTATCGTCTATCAGAAGATGCGCACCTACAAGGGTGCCGTGATTGGCCTGGCACTGGGCGTTATTGCCGCTACGGCGCTTTCTATGGTCGCGAATCTGACCATTGGCGTTTGGTTCTGGTATGGCTCGGTCGACGTGATTTTGCCGCTCATGATTCCCGCCGTGCTGCCGTTCAACCTTATCAAGACCGTGCTCAACTCGGTGTTGACGCTGGCGGTGTACAAGGCGGTCTCTAATCTCATCACGCCCAAGAAGGACCAGGTCAAAGGCCGCGCATGATTGAGTGTCGGGGCGTTTCCTTTAGCTATGACGGTGCGGCACCGGCGCTCGATGGTATCGATCTGAACATCGAGGATGGCGAGTTTTTCTGCATCCTCGGCGGAAACGGGTCGGGCAAGTCGACGTTTGCCAAGCATTTGAACGCGCTGCTGCAGCCCGATACGGGAACGGTGTGCGTCAACGGCATGGACGCGTCCGATCCCGAGCTGGTCTACGACATCCGCTCGACTGCGGGCATGGTGTTCCAGAATCCCGACGACCAGCTTGTGGCGACGCTTGTCGAGGACGATGTTGCGTTTGGTCCCGAGAACTTAGGGGTTGAATCGGCCCAGATCGCACAGCGCGTGCGTGAGGCGCTGAAGGCTGTGGGTCTGGTGGGCTTTGAGCGCCACGAGACCCACGCTCTCTCGGGCGGACAAAAACAGCGCGTGGCGCTTGCCGGTGTGCTCGCCATGGAGCCGCGCGTGCTCATTTTGGACGAGGCGTCCTCGATGCTCGATCCGCGCGGGCGCAAGGGCCTTATGGAGGCCTGTCACGCGCTGCACGAACGCGGTATGACCATCGTGATGATTACGCACTTTATGGAAGAGGCCGCTGAGGCCGATCGCGTTGCTGTCTTCCAAGCGGGCCGCGTTGCCATGCTCGGTACGCCCGAGGAGATCTTGACGCGGGCGGACGAGCTCGCGCGGCTGAACCTGGATATGCCGGCATCGTGCTGTCTTGGCAAGGCGCTTCGCGTGAAGGGCGTGCCCATTTGCGCACAGGTGCGCGAGGCGGATATGGTCGCCGAGATTGCGCAGGCTTATGCCGAGCGAAGTGGGGCAGGCACCGCGGGGCAGTCTTCCGTATCCCAGTTGGAAATCGCTGACGGCACTGTTCCGGTAGACAACGAGGGCAACGCGTCGGAGCCCGTCATCGAGCTATCCCATGTTTCGTACAGTTATTCGCTCAGTCCGCGCGAGCGCCGCCGCTGGAATAAGCGCTCGGCCACTGCGGGCAAATCGAGCAAACAGGCTCTCTGGGGAAACGACCCCAGCAGCCCGTGGGCGCTGCGCGATGTATCGCTGACGGTGTGTCGCGGCGAGTTCCTGGGCTTGGCAGGTCATACCGGTTCGGGTAAGTCGACGCTGGTCCAGCATCTCAACGGTTTGATTCGCCCCCAGGAGGGATCCGTTCGCGCGCTGGGGCTCAATCTGTCAAACAAGAAAGACGCCGCCGCGGTTAAGGCCAAGGTCGGCGTGGTGTTTCAGTATCCCGAGCGCCAGCTATTTGCCGAAACCGTGGCGCAGGACGTGGCGTTTGGTCCGCATAACCTTGGCTTGCCGCAAGATGAAGTCGACCGTCGTGTCGAGTCATCGCTCTCACGTGTGGGCCTCGACCTTTCCGCGGTCGGCGACAAGAGCCCCTTTGAGCTTTCGGGCGGTCAGCAACGGCGTGTGGCATTCGCCGGCGTGCTCGCCATGGAGCCCGAAGTCCTGGTGCTCGATGAGCCCATGGCGGGGCTCGATCCGGCTGCGCGCAGGGATTTCCTGGAGCTCATTGGCCGTCTACATGACGAAGGCCTGACCGTTGTCATGGTTTCGCACAGCATGGATGACCTGGCAAATTGTTGTGACCGTATCGTTGTGATGAACGAGGGCGCGGTGTTTGCCGAGGGAACGCCCACGCAGGTTTTTGCGCATGCGGATGAGCTTAAATCAATCGGCTTGGGCGTTCCCGCCGCCCAGCGTATGGCGCTGGCGCTTACGGAGGCAGGCGTGCCGCTGCGTCGCGGCGGGCTCTATACGGTTGAGTCGTTGGCCGACGAGTTGGCATATTTGCTGATCGGTCGCCCAGACGGTCCTTCTAACGTCGCGGACATTGCTAAATCCAAGACGGTCGCGCGAGAGGAGGGCTGCTAATGGAGGCGTTTTCGTTTGGCAGCTACTATCCCGGCGATAGTGCGATCCACCGCCTGGACCCGCGAACTAAGTTGCTCTTGGGCTTTGTGTTTCTGATCACGACGCTCACAGTCAGCAGCTTCCGCGGGCTGGCCCCTGTCGCAGTTTTCGTCGTGCTGATCTATGCCGCGTCCCGGGTGCCGGCTCGTCGCGCTCTGTCGTCGATGGCGCCGCTGCTGGCAATCGTCGTCGTGGTCGCAGTGCTCAACCTGTTTTCCGACCAGAGCGGGCGCATTCTGTGGCAGCTTGGCTTTTTGCAGATAAGCGAGGGCTCGCTGCATTCCGCCGCCTTTATGGCGTGCCGCCTGAGCTTGATGATGGCCGGCATGAGCGCCATTACGCTCACCACACCGACACTCGACCTCACCGCGGGCTTTGAGCGCCTGCTCGCGCCGTTTGCACGTGTGGGACTTCCTGCGCACGAGCTCGGCATGATTATGGGTATCGCGCTGCGCTTTATGCCGCAGTTTGCCACTGAGATGAAACAGACGGCCGATGCGCAGGCGAGCCGCGGTGCGCGCGTGACGGGAGGCCCGCTCGGCGGCGTGCGTATGCTCGGCAGTGTGGCGATTCCGCTGTTCACGGGCGTGTTCCGTCATGCCGAGACGCTTTCGGCCGCCATGGATGCCCGTTGCTATCATGGCGAGCAGGGCCGCACACGTCTGCATGCGCTTGCATTTGGCCGCAGCGATGCGTTGGCGGCGGTGGTGACGGCGTTGCTGCTCATCTGCGTCATCGTCATCAACCTTCAACTTGTTTAGGCGCGATTCGAGCGCAAGAAAGGGGTCCCTATGACCGACAACGACCGCACGGCTCAGCTTGAGCGCGCCTGTTCGTATCTCAGGCGCATTCCGGCGTGGTATCTGGCCACGACCGATGTGGCCGACGGGCATCAGCCTCGCGTGAGGCCGTTTTCGTTTGCCATGGTCGATGACGGTAAGTTGTGGTTTTGCACGTCGCGCGACAAAGATGTGTGGGCGGAGCTGAGTGCGAATCCCAAGTTTGAGCTCTCGGGCTGGAAGCCGGGGGAATGTTGGATCGTATTGACCGGCGAAGCCGCACTTGAGGACGACGCAGTTGCGAGCGACAAGGTGCGTCAAGCGGGTTTTAAGCACATGGTGGGCATTGGCGAGGAACACGAGAGTGCCAACGACGGTCGCCTTGCTTTCTTTTCGGTCCGCAACATTGCCGCGCGCTTCTGTGATATCGACGGCAGCGAGGAGCGCCTGGAGCTCTAGCTCACACAAACCAGGCCCTTAAACTGGCTAGTACAGGAGGAAACGTGGACGGATTGAATACGGTGTTGGAGTATCTGACGTCGGTGCCGGCGTGGTACTTGGCGACGAGCGTGGACGGGCAGCCACATGTGCGTCCGTTTTCGTTTGCACAGATTCAGGACGGCAAGCTGTGGTTTGTGACGGCGCGCACTAAAGATGTGTGGCAGGAGCTGCTGCAAAACCAGCGCTTTGAGGCCACGAGTTGGTGGCCGGGCCATGGCTGGCTCATCTTGCGCGGGCGTGCCGGCTTGGATGACCGGGCTTTAGACGAAATGCGCGAAGCCGGGTGGAAGCATCTAGAGCGCCTGGGCGAGCACTATGAGGGGCCTAACGACCCCACGCTCGTCTTCTTTAGCGTCGAAGATCCCGAGGCTTTTATCTGCAATCACGACGAATGGGTGCCGGTCGAGCTCTAGCCAGCTGGCTTATCCTAACAACTTGGTTTTCGCATGGGCGGGCCCCGTATTGACCGGCGCCGTTAGGGGCGCCAGTCAATACGGGGCCCGCTCCATTTGTCAATTCCTTCAAGCGAATGTGTCGGGAGTGTTTCAATGCATGAATATGCAAGCCATTTACGTATTCATGCATCTTTTGGTGCTAAAGTTTCAACCCACTTCATAACGACCGCTGCGAAATGCGCATCGGTGCATAAATCGCAGACAAGGAGTCTGATATGTCTTTGAAGGTTGGAATCGTCGGCGCGGCTGGATATGCCGGAGCCGAGCTCATTCGCCTCGTGCTCGGCCATCCCGAGTTTGAACTTGTTGCCATTACGTCCAACGCCGATGCCGGCCAGCCGCTGTCTGCGGTGTATCCGAGCTTTGCTGGCGTGAGCGATCTGGTTTTCACCACGCATGATGCCCCTGAGCTCAAGAGCTGCGATGCGGTTTTTCTTGCCGTGCCGCACACGGCTGCCATGGCACAGGTGCCCGCGCTGCTTGCATCGGGCGTCTCCTGCTTTGATCTTTCGGCCGATTACCGTCTGAGCGACGCGTCTGTCTTTGAGACATGGTATGCCGCCGAGCATACGAGCCCCGAGTTGCTCAAGACCCGCGCTTTTGGCCTGCCCGAGCTGTTCTGTCAGGACTTAGAGACCGCTGCTTCCGATCATGCCGACGGCAAACCCGTGCTGGTCGCCTGCGCCGGCTGCTATCCCACCGCAACGAGCCTTGCTGCCGCTCCTGCCGTGCGTGCGGGCTGGGTGGCCGAGAACGGTCCCGTGATTGTCGATGCCATCAGCGGTGTGACGGGTGCCGGCAAGTCCTGCAACGCTCGTACGCATTTTTGCAGCGCCGACGAGAATTTGGAGGCCTACGGCGTGGGCAAGCATCGCCACACGCCCGAGATTGAGCAAATCCTTGGCCTGACCGATCGCGTCGTCTTTACCCCGCACCTGGCACCGCTCAAGCGTGGTCTGCTCTCCACGGTGACGATGCCGCTCGCGCCGCAGGCCATCGACTCCTTGGCTCTTGAGGACGTTGTCGACTATTACAAGCAGTTCTACGCTGGGCGCACTTTCGTGCGCGTACTCGACGCCGGCCAGCAGCCCAAGACGGCTTCGGTCCTCGGCACCAACGCTGCCCAGATTGGCCTCGCGCTCAACAAGCGCGCGGGCGTGCTGGTGGCGACGGGCGCCATCGACAATCTGTGCAAGGGCGCAGCAGGCCAGGCGGTCCAGTGCGCCAACATCGTCTTTGGTTTTGACGAGCGACGAGGCTTGCCCACGGTGGCGTGCCCGGTGTAGCACATTCGATTGTTAACGATTTGGTAGTCGGGTATCGAGTTGGGCGCCACTTTTAAGCTGGTCTACTAATTGCGACCGGTATGGCGTGCCAGCCGATACCCGCTTTTTTATTTGATATAAGGAGTCGTAGGGACGATGAATACCGAGCTGTTTGATATCAAGATTCGCGCCGTCGAGGGCGGCGTTACGGCTGCGGCTGGTTTTAAGGCTGCAGGCATCCACGCTGGGTTCCGCAAGAACCCCGAGCGTCTGGATTACGCGCTTGTCGTGCCCGATAAACCCTGTCCCGGTGCCGGCGTGTTTACCACCAATCGCTTTTGCGCGGCGCCCGTGCAAGTGAGCCGTGCCAACCTGGGCGGTGCCGACAAGGGTCACGGTATCATCGCCGGCGTTTCGGTCAACTCTGGCAATGCCAACGCCGCCACGGGTGAGACCGGCCTTGCATGCGCGCGCGAGACGTGCAGCATCGCATCGCAGGTCATCGGCTGCGAGCCCCAGCAGATTCTGGTTGCCTCCACGGGCGTGATTGGCCAGATTCTGCCGATCGACACGTTTGAGACCGCCATTCCTGCTGCCTACGAGGCGCTCTCCGCCCACGGTGGAGCCGATGCCGCTCGCGCCATCATGACGACCGACACGCACTCCAAGGAGTACGCCGTGTCCTACGTCAGTGAGGCTGCGGGCCATGCGGGCAACGTCTATTCGGTAGGCGGAATGTGCAAGGGCTCGGGCATGATCATGCCCAATATGGCCACCATGATCGCAGTTATCACCACCGATGCCCCCGTCGAGCCTGCGGCACTTCATGCCCTGCTGCTCTCGACCGTCAAGCAGACCTTTAACAAGGTAACGGTCGATTCCGACACCTCGACCAACGACACCTGCATCATGCTTGCCTCCGGTGCCGCTGCCGCAGATGCCGAGCCTATCGTCGAGGGCTCTGATGCCTTTGACGAGTTGACATTTGCCGTGCACGAGGTGTGCGAGAGCCTGGCGCGCAATATCGCCGCCGATGGTGAGGGCGCATCCAAGCTTGTTACGGTCAACGTTACCGGCGCTGTGAACGACGAGGAGGCCGATATCGCCGCCCGTGCCGTTGCCAACTCGCCGCTCGTTAAGACCTGCATCGCCGGCCACGACTGCAACTGGGGCCGCGTTGCTATGGCGCTTGGCAAGTGCGGCGTGAAGTTTAATCAGGAAGACGTTTCCATCGACATGATGGGCATGCCCGTCTGTCGCGACGGTCTGACTGTTCCCTTTGACGAGGACGAGGCTCTACGGCGTTTCGAGGCGCCCGAGATCGTGATCTCGGCCGACCTGGGCGCAGGCAACGCGGCAACGACCGTGTGGACCTGCGACCTCACGCATGAGTACATCTCCATCAACGGCGATTACCGTTCCTAGATTCCAGGCACGCTGCGCATCTTGCCGCGATTGCGGACAGCGGAGCACGGCGCGATAACGATACGAAAGACGAGGCAGATTATGAAATTCGCACGCGATTGTCGTTCGAGCGAATCCAACGAAGCAACCGCGCAGCTGCTGTTCGAAGCGCTGCCGTGGATTAAGAACCTGACCGGCAAGACGGTTGTTATCAAATATGGCGGAGCCGCCATGGTTGATGAGCGGCTGCGCCGCGACGTGATGAGCGACATCGTTTTGCTCAAGATCATCGGTATGCGCCCCGTCATCGTGCACGGCGGCGGCAAGGCTATCAACGAGGCGCTGAGCCATTACGATATTCCCGTCGAGTTTAAGAACGGCCAGCGCGTGACCACGCCGGCGACTATGGATATCGTGCGCGAGGTGCTGGGCGGCAAGGTTAACCAGGAGCTGGTTGCTGCCATCAACCACCACGGCAACTTGGCCGTGGGCGTGTCGGGCAGCGATGCCGGCACGCTCATCGCCGAGCCGCTCGACCCCGAGCTCGGTCGCGTGGGCAAAGTGACGCACGTCAACACCGACTATATCGAGCGCTTACTCGATAGCGAGTACATCCCCGTCATCGCTACCGTCGCGGCGGGGGAGGACGGCGGTTTCTTCAACATCAACGCCGATACCGCCGCCGGCGCCGTTGCTGCGGCGCTCCACGCGCATAAGGCGATCTTTTTGACCGATGTCGATGGCCTGTACAAGGACTTTAGCGACAAGGACTCGCTTATCTCCAACCTAACGCTCGACGAGGTTAACGAAATGCTCTACGGCGGCGAGGTCGATAAGGGCATGATTCCCAAGCTGCGTGCGGCCGTCGATGCGCTTACCGGCGGCGTATTTCGTGCCCACATCATTAACGGTACTACGCCGCATTCGCTGCTCCTGGAGCTGCTGACCGATGCCGGTGTCGGCACCGTGATCCATTCCACCGAGACGGCTTACGAGTTCGATACGCATCCGCATCCGCTTTCGACGTTTGCTGCGCGTCTGACCGAGAACCTTGACGAGGTCGAGAAGCTTCAGACGGTCTAGTTGACCCGCAGCCGCCCCATTCCTGCACCCATAGGTCTGCGCCGTCCGGCGCCCAACGAAAGGCATCCCATGTCACTTGCAGCTCAGCAATCGCTTGAATCCCATTACGTTATGCATACCTTTGGTCGCTCTCCGGTCGAGTTTGTCGAGGGTCACGGCATGAAGCTCACCGGCGACGATGGCCGTGAGTACCTCGACTTTCTTGCCGGCATCGGCGTGTGCAGCCTAGGTCATGGCAACCTGGCTGTGCTCTCGGCGCTCGAGGCACAGACCAAAAAGCTCATGCATGTCTCCAATTACTTCTACATCGAGCAGCGCGGACAGGTCGCGGCGCTGCTGTCCAAGCTTGCTAACGATGACGTAGATGGTGCGCGCGTGCTTGCCGATGCCATTGTCGCCGGCGATGAGACCACGGCAGCTGCTCTTGGTGCTCCGGCTGCGGACGAGCAGGTTTGGGAGACCTTCTTTGCCAACTCCGGCGCCGAGGCCAACGAGGGCTCGATGAAGCTCGCGCGCCTGTACGCCAAGCGTGCCGGCAATGGCGGCAATACCATCGTGTGCATGCGCGGCGGCTTCCACGGCCGTACGCTCGAGACCATTGCCGCCACCATGCAGGATTGGCTGCAGGATAGTTTCCGTCCGCTGCCGGGTGGCTTTGTGGCCTGCACGCCCAACGATGTCGATGAGCTGCGTGCGATCTTTAAGCAGCTGGGGAGCGAAATTTGTGCCGTGATGCTCGAGCCGATCCAGGGTGAGAGTGGCGTGCACCCCATGACCGAGGAGTTTATGGCGGCAGCGCGCGACCTGGCACACGAAGTGGGCGCCGTGCTTATCGCCGACGAGGTCCAGTGCGGTATCTTCCGCACGGGTAAGCCGTTTGCGTTCCAGACCTATGGCGTGGAGCCCGACATCATGAGCCTTGCCAAGGGCATTGCCGACGGCGTGCCCATGGGTGCCGTCGTGGCGAAGAAGGAGATTGCCGACGTGTTTAAGCCGGGCGACCACGGCTCGACCTTTGGCGGTAGCTGCTTGGCCATCGCGGCGTGTGCCGCGACGCTCTCCGCGCTCGTGCGCGGCGATTATGCCGACCATGCTGCCAAGGTAGGCGCCTATATGGAGCAGGCGCTGGCCAAGCTCCCGCACGTGGTTGAGATTCGTGGCCGCGGCCTGATGCTCGGATGCGACTTGGATGACGCTGCGGGCGATGCGCATGATATTGTTGCCCGCGCGCTGGCCGCCGGTGCCGTGATTAACGCTACGGGTGCCCATACGCTGCGTTTCCTGCCGCCGCTCGTCTGCGAGGAAGCCGACGTGGATAGCCTAATCGAGATCCTGTCGGGCGTTTTGGGCTAACGCAGCGCAATAACTCAATTTGGACCGGGTTCCGGACTGCGGACGTGCCATATGCGGCACGATTCAACGGTCTGGAGCCCGTTTTGCCTTAGATTTGCTAAGGCAGGGAGACCTGCTGGTCAAAAAACATCAAATATGAGTACTGTTACCGATTTGGTCGCAGCAGTTTTGGACTAATAAGGCCAGATGGCAAGTCGAAATGGCGATGAATGCACGATTTTGATCCAACTGTTAGTCCTTATAATGTACATATGTTGCGTAACTTAGGCAAATACTATCTTTTTATATGTTGCAAACAAAGTAGCAGTACTCATTTTTGCCATTTTTTGGCCACGGCCTTTGTGACAGACGTGCTGGCGGGTTCGAATCCCATGCGCTGGGCACAAAAAAGAAAGGCCTCCATCACTGGAGGCCTAACGATTCAGTGGTGGGCGATGAGGGATGTCGCGTGCGGCTTCGCCGCCCGCTTCCGCTTCGGGCCTGCGGCCCTCGCGTGCTGCGCTGGAAAACGCTTGCGCGTTTCCTC
>CABUSV010000026.1 GCA_902494345.1 uncultured Collinsella sp. | reverse complement strand
GGCGATTTCTTCTTGCATGAGGCGATACTGGTCGCTGCTGATGCAGTGCATGGCCTCGTAGCCGTTCTTAGTTACGGTGACGTCGCGCTCAGACTCAACAAGCGTGGTGAATGCAGCAGTGTCCTTCATATCTCGGACGGGCACACAGGTGGGCATAGGTACCTCCTTCGCGTTGGGACATAATTGTACCACGGTATATTAAAACGTCGGCGTCGTCGAATTATCTCAATCTGTAACAGTTGGGACCGAAAACCCGGCTCGATGTTACAGCTTGAGACAAACGTGCGGCGCGGGCCGCTCAAAAGCAAAAAAGGCAGATACGACCAAGGATGTGGGGCATCCACCGGGAAGGTCGTATCCGCCACACGGAAAGAGGCGCATGGACGCAGCGCCCATGCAATCGGGATTGGTAAGGTGCTCAATCGCGCGCGATAGTCGCGGCGGCCGGTGGAGCAGGCTTGCAAGCAGGGGCAAGTGACACGCTCAACACGATTCTAAAAACAAAAAGGCCAGGATGCAGTTCATCCGGTGGTGTGTTCATCGCCTTCGTTGCCAGATTGCTCTGCACGCTGGCGCGTTGCGACGAGTTATGAGCCCATATCATGCTGAGAAGGCAAAGCCAAAGAACAAAAGTATCCCCGTCGGACTTAAGTTCCGACGGGGGGGCTACGGTGCGCTATCGCGCTGAATGGGTGTGATTACAATTGAGTGGCACAGGTACCCTCAACCATAGCGGGAACAGCGGCAACGCCCTGCTCGACCATGCAGTTTACATCGATATCGGTGTAGAACGCGATGTGGTTGGTGAGCAGCACGTTGGGGAACTGGCGTAGGTAAGCCATCTTGCGGTTGGCAAGAATGTCGTGCATACGGTTCTCATGGTAGATGCCCACTTCGTCCTCGAAGACGTCCATAGCAAGCGCACCGATCTTTTCGGACTCAATCGCCTCGATGACGGCATCGGTGTCGATGAGCTCGCCGCGCGAGACGTTGACGATGGTCACATCTTCGCGCATCTTGGCGATGGCATCGGCATTGATGATGCCGCGGGTGGAGTCCATGAGGGGCACGTGCAGGGTGATGACGTCGGAGCTGGCAACGAGCGTATCCATGTCAACGTACTCGAGGCTGTCGCGGTTTGCCAGCTCGGCATTGGGATAGGGATCGTAGGCCAAGATCTTGCAGCCAAAGCCGGAGAGGTTGTCGATGACGGTGCGACCAATGCGGCCGGTGCCAACCACGCCCACGGTCAACGTGCGCAGTTCGCGGCCCAGCAGCCCGTCCAGGGAGTAGTCATTCACCTGCTGGCGCCAAATGGCGGCCTTGCAGCGGCGCAAGGCCATCAGGATGAGCATAACGGTGAACTCGGCAACGCCGTAGGGCGGATAGGCGGTGTTGCACACCTTGATGCCCAGCTCCTGGGCGCGCTTGACGTCCACGTGGTTGAAGCCGACGCAGCGGATAGCGATGTAACGAACGCCCAGCTCGTGCGCGCGCTCCACCAAAGCGGCGGACATCACGGATTTGTTGTTGATGACGA
The DNA here is from genome assembly GCA_902494345.1 of uncultured Collinsella sp. GTDB lineage: Bacteria > Actinomycetota > Coriobacteriia > Coriobacteriales > Coriobacteriaceae > Collinsella. The sequence goes on along the minus strand of CABUSV010000026.1, from coordinate 11,878 downwards.
TTCCCTCGCAACCTGCAACGGAGTCAATGTTAGCTTCGGAGAGGATTTGAGTGTCAAAGGAGATGGAGTAGCCTGCTGGAAGATTGGCGGCAGCGCGCATGTAGGCGGCAACCTCGTCGTCGCGCAATTCGAACAGTCTGATGTTCATAGCGTTCCTTTTCTATGTCGGCGTATGATACGTCGCGGCCGGTGCCCGTGTGGCCCGTCCGCCGCGCTCGGGGATACCGTTCCCGTGGCGCATTCATCGTCGTTACGATAATAGGCGGTTTTTTCGTGCTGCAACATCGCATAACCAGCACTTCCACGATTGCTATTTCACCTACGCGGTGAAAGATTTGAATGTGCGTGAAATTGGCAGGTCCTATGACGGAAGGTATAGTTATCTGAGACGATGATAGGAGGGTGCCGTGAGTTCCGATCGAAGCAGGGAAATTGTTCGTATTCTCGAAAGCGGGGCGTCCTGGACCACGGCGTCTCAGATCGCTTCGCAGGTTGGATGCTCTTCCCGTACTGTCAAAAGCGACATCACCGCGCTTAATCGCACCCATGAGGGCATGATTGTTGCCAGCTCGAAGGGCTATCGTATCGAGGATGCCACAGCAGCGGCGCAGCTGCTGTCGCAGCAGGCGAACGAGGTGCCGCAGACGGCCGAGGCGCGCAAGCGTTATATTCTGTTTGAACTGCTGATGCGCCACCGCAAGGTGCGCGCGGCCGATTTGGCGGAAAGCCTCTATATCTCGCTTGCGACGCTCGATAATGAGCTGGTTGCCATCAAACGAGAGTTGTCCGGGTACGGCCTGGTGCTGCGTTCGCGCGCGGGCTCGCTGTATATCGAGGGCAGTGCATCGGGTGAGAAGAAGATGGTCAACCAGCTGATCTTTGACGAGACGAAGGACTATTTCAGCCAAATCGACCTTATCAATCGCTATTTCCCCAAGCTCGACCTCGCGCAGTTGCAGGAGCGCATCGACGCATGCCTGAAGCGCCGCGGGTTCTACATCAACGGCTATGCGCTCTCGAGCCTCATCATACATATTGCCATCTTCGTGGAGCGCACAAGCAATGGGTTCGAGTCGGTACCGACGACGGTCAAGGCGGCTCAGCCCGCCGGTAACGAGGCGCGCGAGGGTCTTGACGAGGTGGCGGGTGAGGTTTGCGCGGCTATCGAGGACCTTTTCTCTGTGCTCGTGTCCGATGCCGATCGCGATGCCGTCCGCTTGATGCTGGGTGCAAACTTGATTCATGCGAATCGTTTTGAACCAAGTGACCCGGAGCACCGGCATGCGCGCGAGCTGTTGGGTGCGATTGTGGAGCGCGTGCACGATCAATTCGGGCTTAATTTGAGCGATGGCGAGTTTGAGCTTCGTTTCTCTCTGCATCTGGCCAATATGCTATCCCGCGTGCGCTGCGGGATGCTGTTGCGTAACCCGCAGCTCGAGGCCATCAAGAGCAGTCAACCGTTTATTTACGATGTTGCGGTGTTTGTCGCCGATGTCATCGCTGCGGAGACCGGCGTTTCTGTCAACGAAGACGAAATCGCCTACATCGCGCTCCACGTGGGGTGCTTGGTGGAGGGGCAGCGCGCCAATGCCGATAAACTGCATGCGCTGGTGGTGTGCACACGTCACAACGCCTACGAGACTCATATCGACAGTTTCCTCGATGCCCTTGATGCTTGTGTGGTGGTTGAGGGTATCGTGCCTGCCATCGACGCGGCGGGTGACATCTCGCGCGTTGACCTCGTGATTTCAACCGTGCCGCTGTCGGGGTATTGCCCGGTACCGGTGGTTAATGTCTCTCCGTTCTTTAGCAAGCAAGATATTTCGCTGATGCGTGAGCGTGTCGAAGCGCTGCTTAAGGCGCGCCTGCGGACAAACCTTGAGTGCAGCATGCGCACCTTCTTCACCGAGGATTTCTTTGCGATCGAGCCCGAGGTTGACGATTGGCGCGATGCGATTTGCAAGATGAGCGCGCCGCTGATCGAGGGTGGCTACGCGTTTGAGAATTTTACTGAGCGCCTACTGGAGCGTGAGGACATCAGCTCCAGTGCATACTGTGACATCGCGATGCCACACCCGCTCGATATGGACGCCAAGCGCACTGCCGTCTCGGTCGCTCTGTTCCCGCGCGGCCTTGCGTGGAACAACGCGACGGTGCATGCGGTGATCATGCTGTCGATTACCCGTGATGACCGGGCGTTTTTTGGCGAGCTGTTCAATTACATCTCGGGCGTGCTACTCAAGCCCGGTGCTGTGCGCGCCATCTCCCATGCAAAAAGCTACCAGGAGTTCTTGGACGCCCTGTTGCTTTGTGCGTAGGGTTTGCGTACAAGCGGGGGTGGCTACGTCAAAAAGGCCCTCCGTCGGGTGGTCGCCTTCTCGCTTGTCGCTTCGCGACATTTCAACTCATAAATAACAACGCCCGCTCGAGCACATACTCGGGCGGGCGTTGCATGAAAGGAGGGCCTTTGATACGCGGGCGAGGTCTACTTGATGAGCTGGTGGGCAGCCATGCGATCCATGGCTTCGATGACCAGCTTGCGAGGCATGCCCAGGTTCAAGCGCACGAAGTCGGCGCCGTTCGCGACATAGAAGGTGCCATCGCCCACGATGACGCCCGCCTTCGCTGCCATGTGGTTGCAGATTTCGGTTGCCGTGGCGCCCGTGCCAGCGATGTTCACCCACGGTAGGTAGGATGCATCCATACGCATGAGCTCCCAACCCTTCATCTTCTCCTCGATGAAGGCGGCGGTCTGTGCATAAGACTCGCGCAGATAGTCGGTGATCTGGTCCAGCCACTCCTCGGACTCATCGTAAGCGGCGATGATGGCGGCGCAGCCAAACGTGTTGGGAGAGGTAATAGAGTTCATCTCCAGGCGATGGCGGAAGATAGTGCGGATGCGCTCGCTGGGGATCATAGAGTAGGAAGTCTTGAGGCCGCCCAGATTAAAGCCCTTGTTGGGCGAGGTGAGTACGATAAGGTTGTCCAGGTAACGCTCGGGCAGCTGCAGGGCCGAGATGAACGAGCCGGCCATGATGTGCTCGCAGTGAACCTCATCGACCACCAGTAAGCAGTTGTACTTGTGGCAGATCTCGGCGACGCGGGTGATTTCATCGAGCGTCCAGATGCGACCACCGGGGTTGTGCGGCGAGCAGAACAGGTGCACGCGTGGACGGAAACGATCCATCTGTTCCTCGAGCAGGTCGAAGTCGATGCGATAGGTGCGATCGCGATAGATGAGCGGGTTTTCGATTACGCGGAACCCGTTGTTGTGCGCCGCGTAGCCAAAGGGGTCGTAGACCGGCGTGTTGAGGATGACGCAGTCGTTGGGCTGGCAGAATGCCTGATACAGGTAGTGGATGGTCGGGACGGTTCCATAGGCGAGTGTGATCCACTCGCGCTTGACCTCGTTGTTATGGCGGCGGCGCTGCCAGTTGATGACGGCGTTGTAAAAGCCGTCGTGCGCATAGCCATAGCCGTATGCTCCGTTTTGGGCTACCTCGGCCAGACGCGTGCAGATTGCGGGGGCGGCGGCAAAGTCCATGTCGGCGATCCACATGGGAATGTAGTCATCCCCAGCCTTAGGGAATTTCTGCTTGATGATGGCGGGGTCCCACTTGCGAGCGTGATCGAGCGAGCGGTCAGCCATGGAATCGAAGTCGTAAACCGGCATAAGGTATCCTCCTCGGCGATATAGGCGCGACCCGCGGATGTGGGTCGCACACCGCCGGCGTGGTTCGCATCAGCGGCGTATGTTGCAGATAAGTATGACAAAGATGCATATGGAGCCCCATCCCCAGTAATTGCACGGCCGTGGTGAAAGGGGAGGGGCTTTCACCGTTTCACCGCAACGGTGAAAGCCCGGATACATCATTTGCGGCGCGCTGTCGATACACTCGCATACAGACGCCGCCACTACGGGCGCCGCCATACGACCACAAGGGGGGTTACCTATGAACAAGGAGCTTATGTTCGCCTTGAGCAACGCCGACGCTGTCGCTTGCCGCGAGGGCGAGGTCCGCTCCATCATGCATGCCGAGCTTGACGATATCGCCGACGCCGTCGAGTACGACAAACTCGGTTCGATCATGTTTAAGAGCGCGGGTACCGAGGAGAATCCGGTCCGCATTCTGTTCACCGGCCACATGGACGAGGCCGGCTTTATGGTTCGCTATATTTCCGATATCGGCATGGTTCATGTGATCGGCGTGGGCGGCCCGCGTAAGAACAGCGTCGAGAGCCAGATTGTGCGCATCAAGACGCGTAGCGGCGAGAAAGTTCGCGGCGTGTTGTTTGCCAAGTGCGATACCGACGGCACCCCGACCGATATGTACATCGACTTTGGCTGCGAAACGGCTGAAGAGGTCCGTGAGCTGGGCATTGAGATTGGCGACTGGGGAACCTTTGCGGCCGAGTGCGAGCTCAAGCCCGTGAGTGACATTCTGCTGGGCAAGGCGTTCGACGACCGCGCCGGTGTGTATGTGGTGACCGAGGCCATGAAGCGCCTGGCCAACACCCCGCACGCAGCCGAGCTGTGGTTCGCCGGTTCCTCTTCCGAGGAGGTTGGCTGCCGTGGTGCTCAGACGGCTGCGGCGCACCTGGATGCCGATATCGTCATCCCGGTGGACATCGCTAATCCGCCCGAGTTCGATCGCGGTTGGAATAACAGCCGCAAGAACGGCCACGGTCCCATGATCGTGCACTACGACCGCATGCATGTCCCCAACGAGAAGCTGCTGCACTTCATCGTGGACACCGCCGAGAAGAACAACATCCCCTTCCAGCGTGACCTGTTCAAGGGCGGCGGCACCGATGCCGGCACCGCTCATCTAGTGGGAGACGGCAAGCTGGCAACGGTGATCGGCGTGCCGTTGCGCTACTGCCACGGTTCGTGGTCTGTCATGCGCGGTGCCGATTTGGACGCGGCAGTCGATCTGGTATGCGCACTGGCAACCTCAATCGATCGCGTCACCTATGAGGAGCTTAAGAGCTTCGAGTAGCGCTTCGGCAGTCAACGGTTTCAATCGGGCGCGCCGTCAAAGCGGTGACGTGCCCGCCGAGCAGAAAGGGATTATCCCGGTGGAAAACAACGAACAGCAAATCATGACCATCATCGGCTCTGCCGGCGCCAGCAAGGGCAAGGCGTTCGCCGCGCTCGCTTGCGTGCGTGAGCGCGACTACGAGGGCGCCCGTGCGCTGCTCGCCGAAGCCAAGGAGGCCGATCTGGCCGCCCATGCCGCCCAGACCGAGGTGATTACCCAGGCCCTGTCCGGCGCAGAGAACGTCGCCGCTGCGAGCCTGCTTATGGTCCATGCCCAGGATCACTACATGACCTCTCAGCTCGCCCGTGACCTCATCGAGGAGATCGTCAAGATCTTCGAGGAGCGCGACGCCGAGGCCAAGCAGGCGTAAGAAACACGTCTGCGAAGGAGCGATGCGCGCTACGAGCGCTGCGGCCCGTTCCTTCTCCAACAGTCTTCAATTGCCGTTAGAAAGGGATAAACAATGGCAAAGATGAACATCGTTTTGTGCTGTGCCGGTGGTTTCTCCACCACCATGCTGATGGATCGCATCAAGCAGACGATCCACAACAGCCAGAAGCTCAACGACGATGACTTTGAGCTCAAGGCCATCGCTGCCGACCTGCTGGACCAGGAGGTCGACCACATGGACGCGTTGATTATGGGTCCTCAGATCGCCCATAAGCTCGAGTCCATCAAGCCCCTGATTGAGCCTCGTCACATTCCATACGTGATCGTCGATCAGGAGACCTACGGCAAGATGGACGGTGCTACCGTGTTTAAGCAGCTGCTCATCGCCAAGAAGAAGGCTGACATGGCCCGCGAGGCCGCCGAGGCAAACCAGTAAGCCCCTGTTTGATATTTCCTGAAGTGGAGGATGCGACGTATGTCGGAAGCTGTAGAGAAAAAGCAGAGTGCCTTTGATAAATTCGAAAACCTGCTGAACACCTATCTTGGCCCTGTTGCCGAGAAGATGGACAAGCAACGTCACCTGTCCGCAGTTAAGAAGGCCATGATCGCCATGACCCCGCTGCTGCTGATTGGTTCGTTCTGCCTGATCCCGGCCGCCATTCCCAACATGATTGGCGAGACCAACCCCATCTCCGTTTGGATTCTGAACAACACCCAGTACTTCGATTTGGCCTATAACGTTTCCATGGGCCTGATGTCGGTCTTCGTTTCCGTCGTTACCGCCTACCACCTGGCCAAGTCCTATGAGCTGGACGCTCCCGGCTCCATGTCCATGGCCCTCGTTGCCTTCCTGTTGCTCGGCATGGAAATGGACGAGGCCGGCGGCATCGCGCTGCGTGGCATGGGTTCCAAGGGTCTGTTTGTTGCCATGGTCGCTTCGCTGCTCGCAGTCGAGGTGTACCGTTGGTGCAAGAAGCGTCACTTCACCATCAAGATGCCTGATACCGTGCCCGACTTCATCTCGAGCTCCTTCGAGATCATCCCGGTCACCGCTATCGTCATCGGCCTGTTCTTGGGTATCCGTGTTCTGTGTCAGGGCGTTTTCGGCATCATGCCCAACGAGATCTTCTCGATCATCCTGGCCCCGCTCGTCGGTTCGATGGACAGCCCGCTCGCGGTTACCTTCTACCACATCCTGCGCTGCTTCATCTTCTTCTTCGGCATTCACCCCTCCGTTCTGTCGCCGATTGTTCAGCCGATTTCCACGCAGTTCCTGGCTGAGAACATCGCTGCGGTTCAGGCCGGTGGTGTCGCTACCCACATCTTCACCCCTGGCCCCATGTCCGCATTTGGCGGTTTCACCGGCCTGGGTGTAACCATGGGCGTTGTTATCTGGTTCATGTTCTCCAAGTCCAAGGTCCAGCGTGAGATCGGCCGCATCGCTTTTATCCCGTCGCTGTTCGGCGTAAACGAGCCGATTCTGTTCGGTGCTCCGATTGTTCTGAATCCGATTTTCTTTATCCCGTTCGTTATCTTCGGCGGCATCCTGTCCTCCATCCCGTTCTGGTTCATGAGCTGGGGCTGGGTACCCTGCTCCACCTTCACGCCTCCTTACGTCGGTGTGTTCCTGGAAGGCTTCCTGACCAACATGTCTTGGACCTCGATTGCGGCCAACGTGGTTCAGCTGGTCCTCGCACTGATCGTGTACTACCCCTTCTGCAAGGTTGCCGAGAAGCGTGCATTGGCTGAAGAGGCTCGTATGGCTGCCGAGAAACATTCCGAGATCTCTGCTGAGGACGAGGCTCTGCTCGAGGATCTTGACCTCGACTTCTAATCAAGTGGAATAGCAGGCGCCTGCACCTGCTGTTTTTGAAAGTATGAAAGCCCGGCGATGGGGGAGACTTCATTGTCGGGCTCCTTTGAAAGGCGCTACGTTCGATGAATGCACATGTGGATAATATCCGTACCTTCTTGGACGAGCACGAGCTCGACGCATTGCTGATCAAGAGTAAAACCATGAAGCGCTACCTGGGCACGTTGACCGGTAGCGGTTGCAAGGTGCTCATCACGCGTGACCGCGGTTTTCTCATCATGGACGGCCGCTATGTGAACGAGGCCCAGGGTCGCGAGTTCGATCTGGAGTTCCGTGTTCACGAACAGGGGAAGAGCTATTTGGTCGAGCTCGAGCGTGCACTCAAGGAGTGCGGCTGTGCCACGGTGGGCATCGAGGAGTCCGAAATCTCAATCTCGGAGTATCGCAACTTGGAGGGCTTGGGCTTTGGCACCACGCTGCTGGGCAGCGAGATGGCGCTGATGCGCCTGCGCAAGGACGAGGCTGAGATTGCTGCGGTCCAGCATGCGGTCGATGTTGCCGATGACGTGTACGCCAAGGTGATCGAGCAGTTGCACGTGGATATGACTGAATTTGAAATCTCCGCACTCGTGCACTATTACTCGATTGCCGCCGGTGCCGAGGCAATGTCGTTCGATACCATCGTTGCCACCGGCGAGCGCAGCGCCATGCCTCATGGCCGTCCTACCGACCGTCGGGTCCAAGCACATGAGCCGATCCTGATTGACTTCGGTGTGCAGATCAACGGTTATCAGTCAGATATGACGCGCGTGTGCTTCCTGGGCGCCCCGACCGACCGGATGGCTCATGTGTACGAGATCGTTTTGAATGCTCATCTTGCAGGCATCGATACCATTCGTTGCGGTGTGGCGGCGCGCGATGTGGATGCGGCCGCACGTCGTGTAATCAACGAAGCGGGTTACGGTGAGTATTTCACCCATGGTCTTGGTCATGGTATCGGCATGGGTGGCGACTTGCCGCTGCTAAACCCCTCTGGTGAGATTGTGCTCGACAACGGAATGATCATGTCCTGCGAGCCGGGCGTATATATTCCTGGAGTCGGAGGCGTGCGCATTGAAGACGACGTCTTGTTGAAAGACGGCGTTGCATGCCCGCTTAACCATACTGATAAGCAGCTGCGCATTCTGGATGTGAGGTAGCGCATGGCTAAAAAGCGCAAGGAACGGCCGCGTGCGGCGACCGCGGAGCAGATGCCTTCTCCTGCGGCGAGCACTGTGAGCAAGATTCACAAGGAATCGAAGGCTAATGCATCCTCGATTCTGCCGGCGCCCCCGCTGTCGCGTTTGTACGCGTACGTTATCGACTGGATTTTGGGTGGTATTGTCTCTGGCTTGCCGGCCGTGTTGGCTTATCTTGCGCTGACCCACAAGAACGCGATGCTCCCCGACTTGTACGTGTTTGAGGCAATGGGGTATCCCTGGAGCGTCGGTATCGTGGTCGGACTATCGTGCGTGCTCGCCGCTATCGCATACTTTGTGCTGATTCCGTTGCTGGCGTGGCCGGGGCAAACGCCGGGCAAGCGCATCGCGCATGTTCGTGTCGCAACGCTTGATGGCGGCTTGCCTTCCGTCGGACGCTTGATTTGGCGTCAGGTTATCGTTGGCTTTTTGCTTGAAGGCAGCGGGTATGTGGTGTCCCGATATATTCGCGAGACAATGGTGCTTGTCACCCACGTTGACGTGAATTATTACTGGGAAATCGCGGGCATGATTATTACAGCGGTGTCTCTGCTCATGTTCCTGATCGTCCCCGCGCGCCGGTGCGTTCACGATTGCCTGGCTGGCACGCGCGTGGTTCCCACTGAGGGGCATCCGCTGTATCAGGACTAGTCACCTGTGAATTTGCCGCGGCGACGTTGTCCGCGGCCTACTTGTTGTATGCATGCGTAATGTCCGGCATGCTTCTACCTTGCCTAGCGCGCGCGTTGGGCTAAATGAATTGGTCGGTCTACGACGAAGGAGTTAGAAATGTATAGCAAGAACGTTATGGTCGTTAACCCCACTGGTCTGCACGCTCGCCCTGCAGCGACGCTGGCGACCGAGGCTGCTAAGTTTGCCTCGAAGATTGAGGTTCGCAACGCCTCCAAGGATGGTGACTTCAAGGACGCTAAGTCCATGATTGCCATCATGACCTCGGGTATTACCCAGAACGATGAGGTCGAGTTGCGTGCCGAGGGCGACGACGAGGTTGCCGCCGTTGACACGTTGGTCGCTCTTATTGAGGGCGGTTTCGGCGAGTAGCGTACTCTTGATGCGGACGGGTGCGCGTTCTTGCGCGCCGTCGATTTTGGCAAGAACGCCAATGCAGATGCCCTTCTCCGAGCAATCGGGGAGGGGCATTTTATTGTGAGTTTGAGTGGCACGTCCGCCGAGGTTCCTGATAGTTCGCGCTATCTTATCGCCGACTCCAGCAAAATCGGCAAGCGTGACTTCTACACGTTCTGCCGCTTGGACAATTTGGACGCCGTGGTGTGCGAGCCGGATATTGACGATTAGGATCGCGCCGCCATCGAGGAGCATACGCAGGTTATTTGCTAGCTGGCGTCACGAGAGATGCTTCTGCCCCCTGCCGTCACGGGGGATTGTTACGTCAACATTTTCTGTCTTTCAAATAGGTACGCACGCAGATATAGGTTTCCCTTTGCGACGAGTTGCAGCTGTTTCACGGTGCGGCATAGCATCTGTTATACATAAAGCTCGGTATTATTGTGTATTCTGACCATTGTAATGGTCGGTATTTTTGTATTATTCGATATATATAAGGGTCGGTATTTTTGTAAACTAGCAGGTAATTTATGCTGAGGTGAGCTTATGTTTAAACGGAAGGCATATGAGCGTCTGCAGGAGTGGAAAGAACGCTCGCAAGGGCGTACCGCGGTGCTTATTGAGGGTGCAAGACGCGTTGGCAAAACGACACTCGTCAAGTGCTTCGCGCAAAATGAATACAAGGATTATCTGTACATTGACTTTTCGGCTGCCAGCAAAGCCACACTCGATATATTTCTGAGCCATCGTGAAGATGTCGATCTTTTTTTACGCATGCTTCAGCTGCAGTATGGCAAGGCCCTCGTGCCGAGGGAGTCACTAGTCATTTTTGATGAAGTGCAGCGGTTTCCCATCGCGCGCGAATACATAAAGCATCTTGTAGAAGACGGCAGATTTGATTACATCGAGACGGGCTCTCTTGTCTCCATCAAAAAGAATGTCGAAAGCATTGTCATTCCGTCAGAGGAAGAAAGAATTCCTCTCGAGCCCCTCGATTTTGAGGAGTTTCTTTGGGCGACCGGAAAAGATCTTTATGCAGAAGAGATCCGTAAAGCGCGCGAATCTCGGACCGCGCTTCCGGACGGTGTTCATGCGACGTGTATGAGATTGTTTGATGAGTATATGCTTGTCGGCGGTATGCCTCAGTCGGTCGACTCCTTTGTGTCAGAGAATGATTTTAGAGGATGCGACAGGGTAAAACGGCAGATTATCGCACTGTACAGGGAGGACATTGCCAAGTTTGGAGGCTCGGACGCTAGGCGTGCGCGGGCGGTTTATGACGACATTCCAGGTCAATTATCTGCGGCAAATAAACGATTCAAATTTGACAGCTTGGAGAAGGGGTCCCGTTTTGAGACATATGAGTCAGCGTTAATTTGGCTTGAGGATGCGCGACTAATTAACCGCTGCTATTTATGCAGCGATCCGAGCGTGGGTTACCGCTTGCACGAGGACGCGTCTTCGCTTAAATGCTATATGGCGGACACGGGATTGCTCGTGAGCTTGGCGTTTGATGATGGTCCGGACCTTATGGATGTCCATAGAGACATTCAATTTGGAAGAATTTCAATTAATAAAGGAATGCTGATCGAGAACATCGTGGCACAGCAGCTTAAGAGTTTGGGGCATTCGCTTTTTTATTACAGCTGGCGGGAGCCTTCCAAAACGGAGGGAAGTCGTCCCAGAACGCGTGAAATTGATTTTCTTGTTTCGCGCGGCTTTGAAGATGCGGCTGGAAAACCGCGGGTCACTCCTGTTGAAGTTAAATCTTCCAAATCGTATTCAACAATCTCGCTTGACGATTTCGGCAGGCGTTTCCAACGACGAGTCGGAGAAGAGATAGTTCTTCACCCAAAACAGCTCAGGGCTGAAGGGCATAGGATATATCTACCTCTGTATATGACGATCTTTATCTGATCAACGGCATGCGGTCCTGCGGCTCATTGAACCGCAGGACCGTGTTTCGTTTGGGCTTTATTATGATATATGAGTACAAGCTGAGTCGGATATTGCCGACGAGGACCGCGCCGCCATCGAGGAACATACGCAGGTCATCTGCTAGCGAGCGCTGTGGGCTAGACCAGGCGGGCGTAGTCCTGTGACTGGTGAAAGACGTGGGCGATATAGATTGTTTCGTGCTCAAACTTGTATAGACACACGTAGTTGTTGACGGGGAACGATCGGTAATTGCGTGACGCCAGCTCTTGCATGTGCGAGAGGGGACGTAAAAGCGGCTGCTCGCGAAGCAGGTCCAGCTGATATTCAAACTCAGTGACAAAATTGCCTGCTGCACGCGGATTCTTGAGGAT
>CABUSV010000025.1 GCA_902494345.1 uncultured Collinsella sp. | reverse complement strand
GCCAGAGCGCCTGTCAGGTATGCCTTGCCCGCATTGACGGCGTCGGCAAGATCCATGCCCTGGGCCAGCGCGCAGGCGATGGCGGACGAGAGCGTGCAGCCGGTGCCGTGCGTGTTGTCGGTCTCGATGCGCTTGTGGCGGAACCACGTGGTGAGTGGATCTCCCAGATGGTTGCCCTCGTCATCGAGTGGCGCGGGTTCGGCCAGTACATCGTTGGCCTCGTTGACAAGATGCCCACCCTTAACGAGGGATGCGCAACCAAAGCGGCGGGTGAGGAGCATGGCAGCATTTTGCTGCGTGCGCTCGGAGTCGACCTCGTAGTCGAGCAGGGCCATGGCTTCGGGAATATTGGACGTGATAACCGTCGCTAGCGGGAACAGGCGGCGGGTGAGTGCCTCGGCGGCATCTTCGGCAATCAGCCGTGCGCCCGAGGTGGCTACCATGACGGGGTCGACTACCACGTTTGTCGCGTTCCAAACGCTCAGGCGGTCGGCGATAACATCGATAATCTCGGCAGAGGAAACCATGCCAATCTTGACGGCGTTGGGGCGGATATCGTCAAAAACGGCATCGATCTGCGCCGCGACAATATCTGGGGAGATGTTCTGCACGGCGGTGACGCCTAGGGTGTTTTGTGCGGTTATGGCTGTGATGGCCGTCTCGGCATACAGGCGGTGCGCCGTGATGGTCTTGATGTCGGCCTGAATGCCGGCACCACCGCTGGAATCGGATCCGGCGATGGATAGAACGGCGGGTACCTTACTGCGATCCATGTTCGCTCCCTTGTTCGGTCGGATTCAAATGGGTCTTCTGCCTGCATTATAAAGTTGCCCGGGATGGCTGTATGGCAATCCCGGGCGGGCGATGCAATCTTTACGCAAATGCAAGCAAATGTTCACACGTCAACAATTGACAGGCACCAGCTCGCCGCCAGAAGCGGCCGCGGCGACAGGGCTAGTCCTCCATGCCGAGGTCGATCGTGGTGCCCTCGAAGATCTTGTTGACGGTGCGGACGGCGCACATCTTGCCACACATGGTGCAAGTGCCCTCGGTGGCGGCGGGGGACTCCTCGTAGCGCTTCTTGCCCGTAACCGGGTCGAGCGCGCACTTCCACATGGCGTCCCAGTCGAGCTTGCGGCGTGCCTGCCCCATCTTGTCGTCCATGTCGCGGGCGTGGGGCACCTTTTTGGCGATGTCGGCGGCGTGTGCGGCGATCTTGGTGGCCATGAGGCCGTCGAGCACATCCTGGGCGTTGGGCAGGCATAGGTGCTCTGCCGGTGTCACGTAGCACAGGAAGTCGGCACCGGAGCTGGCGGAGATGGCGCCGCCGATGGCAGCGGTGATGTGGTCGTAACCCACGCCGATATCGGTCACCAGCGGCCCGAGCACATAGAACGGAGCATTGTGGCACAGGCGCTTCTGCAGTTTCATGTTGGCGGCGATCTCGTCGAGCGCCATGTGACCCGGGCCCTCGACCATGACCTGGACGCCGGCGGCCCAAGCGCGCTTGCACAGCTTGCCCAGCTCGATCATCTCAGCGGTCTCGGTGGCGTCGTTGGAGTCGTAGAGGCAGCCCGGGCGGCAGGAGTCGCCGAGCGAAATCGTCACGTCGTACTCGTGGCAAATCTCGAGCAATTCGTCGTAGAACTCATAGAACGGGTTCTCGTTGCCGGTGACCTCCATCCAGCCAAACAGCAGCGAGCCGCCGCGGCTGACGATGTTCATCAGGCGACCGGTCTCCTTAAAGGTCTTGGTGACCGACTTGTTGATGCCGCAGTGGATGGTCATAAAGTCGACGCCGTCCTCGGCGTGTGCGCGCACGACTTCGAACAGGTCGTCCTTGGTGAGCTTGACCAGCGGCTTTTCCATGTAGCCGATGGCGTCGTACATGGGGACGGTGCCTACCATGAGCGGCGTTTCGTCGATGAGCTGCTGGCGGAACTGGCGCGTCTTGCCCGAGTTGGAGAGGTCCATGATGGCGTCGGCGCCAAAGTCCTCGGCGATCTTGACCTTCTTCCATTCCTCGGCGGCATCGGCCTTGTCGCCCGAGATGCCCAAGTTCACGTTGACCTTGGTGGACAGGCCCTCACCGACGCCAAAGGCGCGCATGCCCTTTTTGATGTGCACGATGTTGGCGGGAATGGCGATGCGGCCGTCGGCCACGCGCTCGCGGATGTACTCGGGGTCGCGATGCTCGCGCTCGGCGACTTCCTTCATCTGCGGCGTGATCTGCCCGGCACGGGCGAAGTCGATTTGCGTGACGAGCTTGTGCTCGGTCTGTGTGCTCATTGGCACGGCTCCCTTCGTTGGCATTACCCATATCAGGTTTGCGGGTCAGGGCGGGCGCGCCCAATCTCAGCCTGCCGTCTTGTCCTGCAAGCTCCCCGTTTATGTAATGGGCTCAAGTATAGCTCGAATGGGTACGATTGGCCTAACGAGCGTGCCTGTGGGGAGGCGTACATGGAAGACAAGCATCTATATCGAGAGACACAATGGGACATATCGGCCGAGGAGGGCCGTGCGCACCATGGGTTGGTCGCGATTGGCTTTGCGGTGCTTGCCGTGCTGGTGATTGCCTTTTGTATTTGGACGTTTGGCGGTCGCGGCGGCGCTGCCTGGGAGTTCGAGACTGATGATGCCCTGCCGATCATGACGGTGAAGGTCACTGGCGGTAACACGGTGGCCGCACCGGGCGACTATTGGTATCCGCGCGACGAGTTTATACAGCTGCAGTTGAGCGGCGGGTCTATTCCGGGCGAAGAAATCGAACGCGTGACGTTTGATGAGGCACTCAAAACACTCACGGTGAAGCTCAAAGATCAGGGCGATGTGCCCACGACCATGGATATCGCTCTGACGGAGTGGCGTCTGGAACCTCCGTCGGGCGTTGCGGTATCCGACGTAGGGCACGTTAAGATTACCTACCAAGATGGCTCGACGAGCGAGATTGCAAAGGCCGATGGCTTGGCGGAGTAATGGGGTGTTTGGAAACGGCGGGCCTATTGTGCCTGCGCGTTCATGAAAACCAGGGTGTTTTTGTCTGAAAGCTCGGGGATGTGCCGATAGCCGATGTTGAATGCGGTAAGTTCGCTTGCATCCTCGAGCTTGTTTTCTGCCATCCACCGCACCATGGAGCCGCGCGCCTTTTTGCTGGCGGTCGACCGTTGGATGGGCTTGCCGTTGCGGATACCCTCGCCAAAGAGGCATGTGACGGCCGTGGCGTCGCCCGCGAGGTGGGGCAGAACGGCTTTGGCATACTCTACGCTGGCGAGATTGACGATCGTGGTGTTTGAGCCTGCCGGGGCGATAGCCCGCGCGAGCTTGTCGCTCCAAAACGCGTAGAGGTCTCGGGCATCGCCGACGGCAAGCTTCGCGCCCATCTCCAGCCGATACGGTTCAACGGCATGAAAGGGGCGTACGCATCCGTAAAGCCCCGAGAGGATCCAGAGATGGTCTTGCAGCCATGCGAGCTGTGCGGAATCCATCACCTCGGGCGCCATGCTCTGGTATTGAATGCCGTGATAGGACATGACGGCAGGGGAGAGGTGACGGGCGAGCGCGGGATTGTTGAGATCGCCGTTTTTCAGGATGGGCACGAACTCATGCAGGGTGTTGAGACAAGGCCCCAGCAGTTTGTCACTCACGTTCCATAGCGCCTGCAGGCCGCCGCTGCCTTCTTTCCGTTCGATATCTAGCAGTGCGCGGTGGAGGCGAGCCGTCTCGTGCACAAAGGGTGGAATGCCCAGGACTTCAAAAGCATCTTGGGCCGCGCGCATTTGCTTGGCGGGCGAAATGATGACTTGAAGCATAAACTCTCCTCTGCCAAAAAAGTTGCGGTGGAATACGGTCTGTTTTGGCCGTTTATGGGCCAGTTTAGTCCGCATTTCACCGCAAGTTATGAAGGGGTGGATTAGGCGCGCTCGAGGAAGGCTTTGTAGCCGCGGTAGGCCTCGTAGATATCGGCCTTGTTGGCGACCTCCCACAGGGCGTGCATGGACAGGACGGCAACGCCGGAGTCGATGACGTTCATGCCATACTTGGCCATGATGTAGGCGATGGTGCCGCCACCGCCCGCGTTGACGCGACCGAGCTCACAGGTCTGGAAGTCCACGCCGGCCTCGTCCATGATGTCGCGGACGAGGGCCACGTACTCGGCATCGGCGTCGTTGGAACCGCCCTTGCCGCGGCTGCCCGTGTACTTGTTAAAGCACAGGCCACGACCCATAAAGGCCGCGTTCTTGGTCTCGAACTTGCCGGCATAGCCCGGGTCGAAACCGGCGGACACGTCGGAGGAGAGCATGCGGCTGCGGGCGAGCGCGCGGCGCAGGGCCAGCGGGCTATCCTCGCCGGCGAGCGTCATGATCTCGGCGACGGTGTTCTCGAAGAAGCGGCTCGTCATACCGGTGGCACCCACGGAGCCGATTTCCTCCTTATCGACGATGAGCGTGATGCTCGTGCGCTCCACGTTGGCGACGTCGATCTGGGCGAGCATGGACGGATAGGCGCAGACACGATCGTCGTGGCCATAGCCCAAAATCATGGAGCGGTCGAGGCCCATGTCGCGGGCGGGACCGGCGGGCACGACCTCGATCTCGGCGGAGAGGAAGTCCTCCTCCTCGACGTCGTACTGCTCCTTGAGGATGTCCAGGAACATCTGCTTGACGGGCTCCTTGGGGGCGTCCTTATCGTCCTCGTCAAACTTGACGGGGCGGCCGCCCACGATCACGTCGAGGATCTCGGCATCGACGGCGTCCTTGGCAGGCTTGGACATCTGCTCGCTCGAGAGGTGGATCAGCAGGTCGGAGATGGTAAAGACCGGGTCGTCTGCCTTGTCGCCGATATTGATGTCGACGGTGGTACCGTCCTTTTTGCAGATGACGCCCACGAGTGCGAGCGGGGAGGCTACCCAGTGGTAGCTCTTGACGCCGCCGTAGTAGTGCGTGTCGAGGTAGGCCATGTCGCCGGCCTCGAAGGCGGGATTCTGCTTAAGGTCCAGGCGCGGCGAGTCCACGTGGGCGCCCAGGATGTTAAAGCCCTGCTCGAGCGGGGCGGTGCCCAGGTTGACGAGCATGAGGTCTTTGCCGTGATTGGCGGCGTACACCTTGTCGCCGGCCTTGAGCGTGCGGCCCTCGGCAATCACGGTCTCCAAGTCGACGTAGCCCGCCTCCTCGGCCATCTTGATACCGGTCTTGACGCACAGGCGCTCGGTCTTGTTCTCGCTCAAAAACTGCTTATAGCCGCGGCAAAGCTCCTCGAGCTCCTCGACTTGCTGTGCCGTGTACTTTTTCCATGCGCAGGGACGCTCCATGACGCAGGCTCCTTTCGGATCGATCGTGCTGGTTGATGTACCGTGAGCCATCGTATCACGCGCGGGCCCGCGGCGGCAGGGAAGCCTGATGTGCGGTGGCCGTGGGGCGGGGAGCGTGTAAACTGGTGTGAGCAAACCGTGCCCAGCCCAAAGCGAGGTATTCAATATGTCTGACAAGCGCCGTACCTTTGCCGTCATCGACGGCAACTCGCTCATGCACCGCGCCTTCCACGCTGTGCCGCCCACCATGAATGCGCCGGACGGGCGCCCCACCAACGCGATCTTTGGCTTTCTGAACATGTTTCTTAAGATGATCGACGCCTTTAACCCCGACGGTGTGGTAGTGGCGTTTGATAAGGGCAAACCGCGCGTGCGCATGGAGATGCTGCCGCAGTATAAGGCGCAGCGCCCGCCCATGGACCCCGATCTGCACGCGCAGTTTCCGATGATCAAGGAGCTGCTCACCGCGCTCAACGTGCCGATTCTGCAGTCCGAGGGCTGGGAGGGCGACGATATCCTGGGTACCATGGCGCGCCTGGGTGAGGAGGCTGGCTGCGATATGCTGCTGGTGACCGGCGACCGCGACATGTATCAGCTTGTGACCGAGCACGTCAACGTGGTCTCGACCCGCAAGGGCCTGTCCGACGTGGCGATCATGACGCCCGAGAGCGTGGATGACCTGTATCACGGCATTACGCCGGCGCTCGTGCCGGATTTTTACGGTCTAAAGGGCGATACGTCGGACAACATCCCCGGTGTACCGGGCATCGGTCCCAAAAAGGCGAGTGCGCTCATTGCGCAGTACGGTAGCCTGGACGAGGTCATCGCGCATGCCGACGAGGTCAAGGGCAAGATGGGCGAGAGCCTGCGTGCACACATCGACGACGCACTACTGAGCCGCAAGGTCGCAACCATTCGCACCGATGCGCCCGTCGAGCTCGACTTTGAGGCGACGTCCTTCCCGGCGTTTTCTGCCGATGAGGTTTCCGCGGCGCTGGGTACGCTTGGTATCACCGCCATGCAGAACCGTTTCTTGGCGCTGATCGGCGGCGAGGGCGGGGCTGCTGCTGCCTCTAGTGTGTTTGAGATACCTGCTATGGTTCGCGCAGCCGCCGGCGATGCCGACGCGCTTGGTGCCGTTGCGGCTGAGGTCTCCCGCGCGATTGATGCCGACGAGTGGGTCGCCGCCGTGGTGGACGACGATAAGGAAGAGGGCGCGCTCTTTGGACTGACGCGCACGCTGTGGTTGGCGACGTCCAAGGGCCTGTTCGCGCTCGAGGAGGGCGACGGCTGTGCGGCGGCTGAGGCTGAGGGTTTCAACTTCGTCCACGGCGTGATTGCTGGCGTGCTCGCGCGTCTGTTTATGGAGGGTCGCGTGGCGAGTCCGGATATGAAGGTGCTGTTGCACGAGCTTTCGCCCATCGATTCTTCTGAGCCCGAGCTCATGGATCCGCTCGCTGCCGATTCCACGCGTATCTTCGATACCGTGGTCGCTGCCTATCTGCTGGATTCCGATCGCTCCGAGTTCGATGAGGCATATCTTGCCGATACCTATCTGCAGATGGCGCTGCCTGCGGCGCGCGGTGCAGGGGGTGCCGGTGAGGACGCTCCGGCGTCCGCCGCTCGCACGGCGGCCTTGACGCTGGCGCTGGTCGCACCGCTGCGCGACCGCATGGCCCGCGAGAACGCCGCCAACGTGTTCGATGGCATCGAGATGCCGCTCGTGCCGGTGCTTGCCAAGATGGAGCGCGCTGGCATGCTCGTGGACCCCGATCGCCTGCGCAGTCTGTCCGAGGGCCTGGCGACCCAGATTACCGAGGTTGAGCGCAGTATTCGCGACCTGGCGGGTGACGAGACCTTTAATATTGGCAGTCCCATGCAGCTGTCGCACGTGCTCTTTGATGTGATGGGGCTTCCGACCAAGGGCCTCAAGAAGACTAAGCGCGGCTATTATTCGACCAACGCCAAGGTGCTGAGCGACCTTGCGCGTGACCACGAAATCGTGCGTCTGATCTTGGACTGGCGTGAGAAGTCTAAGATCAAGTCCACCTATCTGGACACGCTGGGCCCGCTACGCCGTGGTGACGGTCGCGTACACACTACGTACAACCAGACCATCACGGCAACGGGGCGTCTGTCCTCGAGCGACCCGAACCTGCAGAACATCCCGACGCGCTCGGAGCTGGGTCGTACCGTCAAGACGGCGTTTTCGGCAGGCGAGGGAAGCGTCTTTTTGGCGGTGGACTACTCGCAGATCGAGCTGCGTCTGCTGGCGCATCTCTCGGGTGACGAGCACTTGGTGCGCGCCTTTAACGAGGGCGAGGACTTCCACGCCGAGACGGCGGCGCGCGTATTTGGTGTGCCGGTGTCCGAGGTAACGCCCGACTTGCGCAGTCGCGCCAAGGCCGTGAACTTTGGCATCGTTTACGGTCAGCAGGCCTATGGCCTGTCGCAGTCGCTGCATATCTCGATGGCCGAGGCGCGCGACATGATCGACCGCTACTACGAGGCCTACCCAGGCGTGCGCACGTTCCTCGACAACGTGGTGGCACGTGCCAAGCAGACGGGCTACGCCGAGACCATGTACGGCCGCCGTCGTCATATTCCGGAGCTCAAGGCCAAAAACCCGCAACTCCGCGGCTTTGGCGAGCGCACGGCCATGAACCATCCCATGCAGGGAACCGCCGCCGACATCATCAAGATCGCGATGGCCCGCGTAAGCCGCCGCCTGGAAGAGGAAGGCTTTGCCGCCCACATGATCCTGCAAGTGCACGACGAACTGGACTTTGAGTGCCCCATCGACGAAGTCGAGCGCCTAACCACCATGGTCCGCGACGTCATGGAACACGTAGTAGACCTCCGTGTCCCCCTAATCGCCGAAGCCAGCACCGGCATAACCTGGGCCGACGCCAAATAGGGAAGTGCCCACAACCCTAAAGTAACCAAACCAGAAGGGGGCTCCTTGCCAACAAGGAGCCCCCTTCATTCCAAAAAACCAGCCAAGTATCTAGGCGCCAAGACGCCACCCAGACGGCGAGCAAGTCACCCAAGGACCTGGCCGGGCGAGGCGGGTAAGTTTTTCGTAGATTCCGCACGAGCCGGAAAGCACTTAATGTGCTTTCCGAGCGAGCCCAGGACCTGACCGAGCGAAAAACTTACCCGCCTCGCCCGGCCAGGTCCGACGAGCCACGTTAACGAGCCGCCAAGATGGCGTCGATGAGCGTCAGTACGCCCCCGTCGTTGTTGCTCGGAATGCGCCACTTGGCATGCGCGTTCATGTGCTCTTCGGCATTGTCCACGATAAAGCTGTGACCGACGCGCTCCAGCATGGGGATGTCGTTGTAGGTGTCGCCCACGGCGGCAGCATCGGCAATATCGATGCCCAGGTGCTCGCACAGGTGAGCGACGCCGGCGCCCTTGTCGACGCCCAGGTTCATAAAGTCGATCCACTCGCGTCCGGCGTTGGTGACATAGAGTTTGTCCGAGAACTCGGGGCTATAGGTCTCGCGGAAAGCGGGCTCGGCGTCGTAGCCGGGGAAGAAGACCGAAATCTTGTTGGACTCGAAATCAATGCCCTCAAAGCTGTCGACGTAGTTGATTGTGTTGTAGTAGACGCTGATCTCGTCGTGGTATTGATGGTCGCGGGCAAGCACGTAGAACTCGTCGAAGCAGCACAGGACGGGGACAGCGCGCGGATCCTCCGAGGCACGGCTCAAGACCTGCTGATACAGTTCCACGTCAATATTGCTCTTATAGATATAGCTGCCGCGATAGATCACGCACGCTCCATTGTCAGGACAAAAGGCGAGGCGGTTCTTGATGCCCTCGAACATCTCCTCGAGCTTGGGGGCGGGACGTCCGCTGGCGGGGCAGAATACGATGCCGGCGTCGGCGAGCTTGTCCAGGCGCTCATCAAGACCCTGGGGCAGCACACGCTCGTCGGTCAGCAGCGTCTTGTCCATATCGACGGCGAGAATCTTAATGTTGCCGATGTTGGCGTCCGATTCGTAAGTTTGCATAAAAAAGCGCCTTTCGTTTCGAGATTGTTTCAGACGTTATAACCATCAACTAGTAGTCGAGCGTATTTTCGCAGGAATGGTGCGTATTTGCACTGCAATTCACAAACTAATGAAAAAACTTTTCAGAAATTTGAATTTGTCGCTTGCGCAGCGTGCACTTTATCGTAATATAGCGAACATCGAAAACGGAGACGGCAAAAGAGCCGTTTACCGAGGAAAAGGTACCGTTTGCGATATTTGAATTGCGCCCGGCGATACGTGAGAGGAGAGGCAGATGCAGTTCGTAAAGATCATCACCACTGCAGACAATGCCATCCGACGCCAGCGCGCAATTTCCCGACGACGATAACAATCGTCTCTGTCCGCATGGGGCGCAATGCCTCAACAGAGTCATTTTGAGGTCGTTGGGTTTAAGCACGACATAGCCGCATGTTTCTAGGGCATGCCTGTGATGCATTCTGCTGAATAACCTGATATTGCACGGTTTTTGACCTCAAGGTGACTTGCAACTGACCGATGTTCTAACTAGCTACCAAGGGCGAAAGGAAACAGCCATGAGCAAGGAAAAAGTCGTTCTCGCATATTCCGGTGGTCTTGATACATCCGTATGTGTCAAGTGGCTCCAGGACGAGAAGAATCTCGATGTCGTTTGTGTCTGCGGCAACGTGGGCCAGGAAGAGACCGGACTGGATGCCAAGAAGCAGAAGGCGCTCGACCTGGGCGTTCTCGATTGCCAGGTGCTCGACCTGCGCGACGAGTTCTCCGATGAGTTCCTGACTAAAGCCATCGCGGCAAACTCCATGTACGAGAACAAGTACCCGCTGCTCTCCGCTCTGTCTCGCCCGCTGCTTGCCAAGAAGCTTGTTGAGGTCGCCCACGAGTTTGGCGCGACCTACGTCGCCCACGGCTGCACCGGCAAGGGTAACGACCAGGTCCGTTTTGAGGCCGCCGTCAAGGCCCTCGACCCCGAGCTCAAGGTTATCGCCCCGGTTCGCGAGTGGGACCTGAAGTGCCGTCCCGACGAGGTCGCCTATGCCCACGCCCACAACGTGCCGGTTCCCGAGGGTGCCAACGACAACCCCTACTCCATCGACGACAACCTGTGGGGTCGTGCCATTGAGTGCGGTCACCTGGAGGATCCCTGGAACGAGCCGCTCGACGACGCCTGGGTTATGACCAAGAACCCCGAGGACACGCCGGACACCCCGACCTACACCGAGATTGAGTTTGAGGCCGGCAAGCCCGTCGCCGTCGACGGCAAGAAGATGAAGCTCTCCGAGATCGTCATCGCCCTCAACAAGATTTCGGGCGACAACGGCTTTGGCCGTCTTGACCTGGTCGAGGATCGTCTGGTGGGCCTCAAGAGCCGCGAGTGCTATGAGGTTCCCGGAGCCCTGACGCTCATCACCGCCCACAAGGCGCTTGAGGACATCTGCGTCGAGGGCGATTTGCTCAAGACCAAGATTAAGCTCGAGCAGGATTGGGCCACCGCCGTTTACAACGGCCAGTGGTACAGCCCGCTCAAAAACGCGCTCGATGCCTTTATGGCCGATACCCAGAAGTTCGTGACCGGCACTGTCCGTCTGAAGTTCTTTAAGGGCAACTGCCATGTCGTCGGCCGCAAGAGCCCCTTCAGCCTCTACGACTACGGTCTGGCTACCTACGACCGCGACACCACGTTTGACGAGAAGGCCAGCGCCGGCTTTATCGAGATCGATACGCTGTCGCTCAAGACGTGGGCAAAGGTCCAGGGCCCCAGCTCTGCTGCCGCCCAGGCCTAGCGCCTCCTTCCCTTGGTATCCGCGCGGCCCATCCGCGTGATACATAACGGGCGCACGGGGTCCCTACCTTTCGTTATGCTTGCTGACACTTCTTAACATCGGTGGCCCCTACGTTCCGCCCGCATATATGATGCCGCGTCTGCGGCTGAGTCCGAGCCCCGCCGGGGTTGTCCGGCGGGGCTCCTTCTATCAATTTGGCGGCTCTGCGCCTATATATATGAGGAGTATCCATTATGTTCAATGCTATTGCGCATGCTTTACTCGCCCTCGCGCCCGAGTTCGATGCTGCAAGGGTCGAGGACGTCCCTATGAGCCTGAAGGCCTGGATCGATGGTTCGCAGGGCAACATCCGGAGGGAGACGTTGGGCGCCAAGTGCATGGCGCGTCACTTCTTTGCAAATTAGCTACATGGCTCCGCACACGGTGGGGAATGTGTAAAACTAGCGGTTGAAAAATCGCTTTAGCGATATGGCGCATTGCTTTGGGCGCTTGTTTTGGTATTTGGAGAAAGGGGACGGTTCCATGGCTCTTTGGGGCGGTCGTTTTGAGGCAGGCGTGGCCGAGGTCACGCAGGAGTTTGGCGCGTCGTTGCCGGTCGACAAACATCTCTATAAGCAGGACATCGCCGGATCTAAGGCACATGCCAAGATGCTGGCGGCCCAGGGCATTATCAGCGCCGAGGACGAGCAAGCGATTGCCGAGGGTCTGACCGGAATCGAACAGGATATCGATGCCGGCAACTTCACCTTCGACATCAACGACGAGGACATTCATATGTCCATCGAGAGCGAGCTGACGCGTCGCATCGGCGAGGCTGGCAAGCGCTTGCATACCGGACGTTCGCGCAACGACCAGGTGGCGACCGACACACGTCTGGGCGTCAAGGCGCTGGCCAAGGAGCTCATGGGGGCCAATCTTGAGCTGCGCCATGTGCTGGTGGATGCGGCTAAGAAGTACGACAAGGTGATTCTGCCGGGCTACACGCACATGCAGCACGCTCAGCCCGTGCTGCTGTCGCATCATCTGCTGGCATATTCCTGGATGTTCGCGCGCGACTTTACACGCCTGAAGGCCGCCTTTGATGCCGCCGACAACTGCCCGCTGGGTGCTGCCGCGCTTGCCGGCACGAGCTATCCGCTCGATCGTCAGATGACGGCTGCCGAACTTGGCTTTGCGGGCGTGATTCCCAACTCGCTCGATGCAGTTTCCGACCGTGATTTCCTCCTCGACCTGCATTACGCCGGCTCCGTCATGGCGATGCACCTGTCGCGTCTTTCCGAGGAGATCGTGCTGTGGTCGAGCTCCGAATTTGGCTTTATCACGCTTTCCGACTCGTACTCCACCGGCTCGTCCATCATGCCGCAGAAGAAGAATCCCGACTTTGCCGAGCTTATCCGCGGCAAGAGCGGCCGTGTGTATGGCAACCTGGTGCAGCTGCTCGTGACCATGAAGGGCCTGCCGCTTGCTTATAACAAGGACTTGCAGGAGGACAAGGAGGGTGCGCTCGATACCGCCCATACGCTCATGCAGTGCCTGTCGGTTATGGCCGGTATGATTTCGACTTGGACCGTCAACGAGGATGCCATGGCGCGCGAGTGCGGCGTGGGACACCTTGCCGCCACCGATGTTGCCGATTACCTGGCCAAGCGTGGCCTGCCGTTCCGCGAGGCACACGCCGTGGTGGGCCATTTGGTCCTGATGTGCGAGAAGCGCGGCTGCAATCTTGAGGACCTGCCGTTTGAGGTGTTCCAGGAGGCAAGCCCGCTCTTTGAGCGCGACATTACCGAGGCGCTCGACATCCCCTCAATCGTTGCTGCGCGAACGACCGAGGGCGGTACCGCCCCTGCCGCCGTTGCCGTGCAGCTGCAGCGTGCCGAGGCGCAACTCGTTGCCGACGAAGGCGTTTTTGGATCGTTGACCAAGGTCGTCGAGATGGGTCACGGGGCAAAGTAGAGGTTTGGCTGAAGCCGTTTTTGCCATTTATTGAGGAATCGTTTTTTTGCTTTACGGGCGTCTGCTGATGTGGGCGTCCGTATTTTGTTGCTATGGGGGAGGGGCTTGTCGAGAAGTTCTGTAGGACCTTTGGGCAGGTTGTGAAGGGGGTACGTTCGCGGGCGGCAACCGACCGTCTGCTCTGCTCGATGCGGTTGATGGGCAGTCGGATGGTACTCTAATCGGGCTTCGAAACAGAAGTGACACATATGGAGCGCTTTAATAAATTGCAGCGTTTCAATAAACAGCTTTTTGTTTAACTGCAGCTAAAACTCTGTTACGATGCAGTCCAGGCGGGTGCCGGAATGGGACTTGGGCACGCGCGAACCTACTTGAAAGGCTACCTTATGGCTATCGAGAAGACCTTCATCATGATTAAGCCCGACGCCGTGCGCGACCGCAAGATCGGCGAGATCGTTGCTCGCATTGAGCGCAGCGGCCTTGTCATCGAGCGCATGGAGATGACCACGCTCGAGCGCGCTACCGTCGAGGAGCACTACGCTCATCTGGCCGACAAGCCCTTCTTTGGCGGTCTTTGCGACTTTATGACGAGTGGCCCGGTCGTTAAGATGGTCGTTTCCGGTCTCTCCGCTGTCTCCAAGATGCGCACCCTTATGGGCGCTACCAACCCGCTTGATGCTGCCCCCGGCACCATTCGCGGAGACTTCGCTGTCGATGTCAACGCCAACGTGATCCACGGCTCCGACTGCCTGGAGAACGCCGAGATCGAGATCAAGCGCTTCTTTGGCTAAACCAGCTTTGACTCCTTAAAGCTGTTAGCGTGTGGCTTGGGCGCCGCGGAATTCCATCCGCGGCGCCCTTTTTATTCCAAAATCTATGAAGGGGCCCGCTCGGACATGTGTTCCGAGCGGGCCCTGCTGTTAGCTTGTGGTACTGAGTAGTTTAAGCCTCGTCGACGACCTTGAGTCCACGGGTCTGGTCGATCTCGTTGAGGAGATTGACGCGACGCTCGTGACGGCCGCCCTCAAACTCGGCGTCGAGCCACTCGTCGACGATCATCTTGGCGAGCTCGGAGCCCACGACGCGGGCGCCAAAGGCGAGCACGTTGGTATTGTTGTGCATGCGGGAGAGCTTGGCGCTGAAGGGCTCGGAGCACACGACGGCGCGTACGCCCTCGACCTTGTTGGCAGCCAGGCTAATCCCGACGCCGGTGCCGCAGATCAGGATGCCCAGGTCGACGTCGCCGTTGGCAACGGCCTTACCCACCTTGTAGCCGGCGATGGGGTAATCAAAGCTCTCGGAGGTGTCGGTGCCAAAGTTCACGACCTCGTAGCCGCGCTCCTTCAGGTGCTCGGAGATGATGTTCTTGAGCTCGACGGCGGCGTGGTCGTTACCGATACCGATCTTCATGGATGGTTCCTCTCTGGTCTGTGCGGCGCAAATGCTAAAGGTGTTTACCGCGTTCGACTGCATGATAGCGCGACTTTTGCGTAAACGCTCGAGCGTTTTTTGGTCAAACGCTTTAGCAGGCAACAAGACTGGCTTCTCGTGAATGAATGTCGTCAGTTTGCGCTTGAGCGCCGTCCGCCGGAACCATGGTTGCGGTTTTTGATGCATTGTTATCAAATAAAGGAGCTAACATTTTTTGAGAGCCTAGCCCGTTATGCAAGCAGGAGATACCTATGCCTACCGATTCCATCCGTGATGCCGCGTTTTGCGATGTTTTGAACCGCGAACTTGTCTGTGCACTCGGCTGCACCGAGCCCATTGCCGTTGCCTATGCAGCGGCGCTGGCGAGTCAGACGCTCGGTTGCGAACCCGATCATATGCATGTTGCATGCTCGGGCAACATCATCAAGAACGTTAAGAGCGTGACCGTGCCCAACTCGGGCGGTATGCACGGTATTGAAGCCGCGGCCGTGCTGGGTGCCGTGGGCGGCGACGCTAAGAGCGCTCTCGAGGTGCTCGAGAGCGTTGACGATGAAGACCGTGCTCGCGTGACCGAGCTCCTCGCCGACGCCGGCTACTGCGATGTGTCGCTTGTCGAGGGTGTGCCCAACCTCTACATCAAGGTGACTGCGACGGCCGGGGGCCATACCGCGGTCGTCGAGATTACCGACCACCACACCAATGTCACGTGCCATACCCTCGACGGTATTCCGGTGTGCGGCAAGTCGGCGGGGGAGTGTGCCGCCTGCGCCGAGCGCGTCGTGGCCGAGCGGGCGGCAGATAACGCCGATACGCCCATGTCGATTGAGACCATCATCGACTTTATCGAGGACGGTGACATTGAGGACGCCCGCGCTGCCGTTGAGCGTCAGATTGAGCTGAATGGCGCAATCAGTGCCGAGGGCCTTGCGCACGCTTGGGGCGCCGAGGTGGGTCGTACGCTGCTGGGTGCTCGTGCCGATGACGTCGCCTGCCGTGCCCGTGCCCGTGCAGCCGCCGGGTCCGACGCCCGCATGAACGGTTGCGCGCTACCGGTCGCCATTGTGTGCGGCTCGGGCAATCAAGGTATTACCTGCGCGTTGCCCGTCATGGAGTATGCCGAGTACCTGCGCTGCGACCACGATCGCCTGGTGCGCGCCGTGATGCTGTCCGATCTTATCGCCGTGCATATTAAGAGCTATATCGGTGCACTCTCGGCGTTTTGCGGTGCTATTTGCGCCGCATGCGGCGCCGGCGCTGCGATTACCTGGCTGTGCGGTGGCACGCGCGAACAGATTGGCGCGACGGTCTCGAATACGCTTGGCAACGTGGGCGGCATCGTGTGCGACGGCGCCAAGGCGAGCTGTGCCGCCAAGATCTCGGCTGCCGTTGATGCGGCGATTCTGGGCCACGATATGGCCATGCAGGGCCGTGGCTTCCGTGCCGGCGAGGGCCTGATCCAGGATACCGTTGAGCAGACAATCGCCAGCATGGGCTACGTGGGCCGTGTGGGTATGAAAGATACCGACGTCGAGATCCTCAACATCATGATCGGTAAAACCCAGGTTTGTTAGTTACGCGGTTTTACCAAACCGCGTAACCAGTCGACGCTGCAAACGCTCCTAAGCGGCAATCTGCCTTTCAATCGTCGGGCATGGCCAGAAGGCCTATGCCCTCCTCTTTCAAGGCACATTGCTCGCTTAGGGGCGTTTTCGCTCATATGACCCAATCCGCTGTCAAGAGCCACAATGGCCCCGCCGACCGCTTGCAATCGGTCGGCGGG
>CABUSV010000024.1 GCA_902494345.1 uncultured Collinsella sp. | reverse complement strand
GGCGATTTCTTCTTGCATGAGGCGATACTGGTCGCTGCTGATGCAGTGCATGGCCTCGTAGCCGTTCTTAGTTACGGTGACGTCGCGCTCAGACTCAACAAGCGTGGTGAATGCAGCAGGGTCCTTCATATCTCGGACGGGCACACAAGCTGACATGGGTACCTCCTTTGCGTTGGGACACAATTGTACCACGGTATATTAAAACGTCGGCGTCGTCGAATTATCTCAATCTGTAACAGTTGGGAGTAGAAAACCGAGTTAGATGTTACAGATCGAGATATTCTGCTTCGGGCCGCTCGTTTGTCTTGATCTGTAACAGGTAGGACCGAAAAACTCAGCTAGATGTTACAGATCGAGACAAACGGCCTGCTCGGACCGAGCCAAAACAAAAAGGCCGCATACGATCCTGTGGGGGATTCGCATGCGGCCGACAGGGGGTATGTGGCTGAAACTAAGCCATGAGCAGGCCGGTCTCAGCGACGTTCTTGTACCAGTACGCGCTTGCCTTGGGATAGCGAGCCTGGGTCTCGAAGTCGATGTAGAACAGGCCGTAACGTTTGTTGTAGCCGTTGGTCCAGGAGAACTGGTCCTGCAGCGACCACACAAAGTAGCCGTCGACGTTTACGCCGCCGTCGATCGCCTTGAGGATCCACGCGAGATGCTGACGCATATAGTCGATGCGAGGGGCATCGTCGATAAAGCCGTCCTCAAAGTCGTCCTTATAGCCCATGCCGTTCTCGGTGATGTAGATCTTCTTGTAGTTGGGGTAATCGTTCTTAATGCGCAGCAGCAGGTCGTAGAGGCCCTCGGGATAGATGATCCAGTCCCAATCGGTGGTGGGAACGCCTTCGCGCACGCATGCCTCGCCAACGCCCTTGAGGAACCAGCGCGAGGAGCCCTTGTCGCCGGTGCCATTGTGGTTGATGTCGTTTTCGCCCTCGGCGGCACGCAGGAACTGGCACTTGTAGGTGTTGACGCCCAGGCAATCGTTGTAGGGGAGCGCGGCGGTCAGCGCGGCGATGTCCTCGTCGCGGACGTCGAGCTCGCCGCCGGCGATATGGGCCAGCTTGGTCGCAGCCTCCATGGTGTCGGCTGCATAGTGGCCGCGGAAGGTGGCGTCGAGCACCCAGCGGTTGTTGATGACGTCGGCCATGCGGGCGGCCTCGCAGTCGGCAGCGCTGTTGGGATCGAGGGGATACTTGGGCTCCAGGTTCTGGACAATGCCGATCTCGCCCTCAAAGCCGCCCTCATGGAAGGCGACGACAGCCTTGGCGTGGGCCACCATCATGTTGTGCATGAGCTGGAAGGCCTTGTCCAAGCGGTACTTCTCGCCGTGCGGCCAGTTGCCGACGATAAAGCTGCCCTCGGCGGTCGCGGGAATCTCGTTAAAGGTAAACCAATGCTTGACCTCGGTGAACTCGGCAAAGCAGAACTTGGCGTACTCGACGAAGGCGTCGATGGTCGTGCGCGTCAGGAAGCCCTCGCCGCCGTCCTGGTAGAAGGCCTCGGGCGTATCAAAGTGATCGAGCGTGACATAGGGGATAACGCCGGCTTTATTGCAGGTGGCAAAGAGCTCGTGATAGAAGGCGACGCCCTCGGGGTTGATCTCGCCAGTGCCGTTGGGGAAGATGCGGCTCCAAGCGATGGAGACGCGGATGCCGTTGATGCCGAAGCGCTGGCACAGGTCGATATCGACCGGGTATTTGTTGTAGAAATCGCTTGCGGGGTCGGGGGAGAAGCGACCCTGAGCAGCCAGGAAATCGTCCCAGGGCACTTTGCCCTTGCCGTGCGTGCGGGTCTCGCCCTCAACCTGATAAGCGGCGGTGGCGCCGCCAAACACAAAGCCGTCGGGGAACTGCATGGGGTTGGTCATGAGACATCCTTTCTGTGGGATACGAATAGGGGGAGGTGCCCGAACTGGGGATCCGGGCACCTACAGAGGGAGGAACTAGTCGAGGTTCTCGCGGAGCCACTTGATGGCGCCGGCGGGGTCGCGAGTAAGGTCGATATATTCCTTACCGCGGGGAGCGAGCAGCTTAATGCCCAGACGATCGGTGTCGGCCTTCATGTCGTTGTAGTAGCTACGAACCTGCGGGGCGAGCACGATAACGTCGTACTGATCCATGATGGCAGTGTGCTGTCCGTAGGCACCTGCGGAGGAGGCGATGTTCTCGCCGGTCTGTGCGGCACCTTCCTTGATGGCGTTGGCGAGCATGGCAGAGGTGCCGGCGCCGGCGCACAGGACGAGGACCTTCAGGCCATCGACATCCTTCTTGGCGGATGCATCGGCAGCGGGCTTGGGCTGATCGGCGACAGGCTTGCTGTCGGCGGCGGCAACAGTCGTCTCGACGGAAGCGGTCGCCTGCTCGACAGCGGGCGCAGAGGCGTCGGCTGCGATGGCAGCGGCACCATTGGACTCGAGACCCAGCTCGGCGGCGCGCTCGGCCTCCTGGTCGCAGAGCAGCTTATCGTATGCCTTCAAGAACGGAAGGTAGATGATGGCGTCCAGCAAGATGATGATCGCAACAAATACCAGGGCGATAAGCTGGAAGTTCGTGGTAATGAAAATGCCGATGGGGGCGGGGGTGGCCCAAGGCACCACGAAGGAGAAACCGTTCATGCCCACGTTATCGATAAAGAACTTGGCAACACTCACGTTGACGCAGCCGGCGGCAACAAAGGGGATGAGCATGTAGGGGTTAAGAATCATCGGCGCGCCAAAGAGCAGCGGCTCGTTGACGGCAAAGGCAACAGGAACAATCGAGGCCTTACCGACGGCCTTGAGCTGCTTGGACTTCATAAAGAGAATCAGCAGAAGCGGCACGATGAACGTGGCGCCGGTGCCGCCGAACTCACCCACGAGCGACATGTTAAAGGTGAGGGAGTGGGCGGGGTGGCCACCGGCCAGCAGAACCTGCAGGTTCTCGGCCTGGTTGGCAAGACGGATGGGGTCGATGCCCGGCTGGACAATCGAGGGGCCGTGGACGCCGATGAACCAGAAGAACGCGGTGGCTGCCTGGATAAGGATAAGGCCGGGATAGGTTTCTGCAGCGGTAAAGAGCGGGGAGAGCAGTTTGATAAGCAGCTCGGAGAACGGAACGCCCATGAGGTTGCGCACGACAACATCGATAATGCCGCAGATGATGACAGCGCCGCCAAAGGGGATGATGTCGCGGAAGTTCTGAGCGATGGCGCCCGGGACTTCCTTGGGCAGCTTAATGGTCAGATCGCGCGAGACGCAGAACTTATAAACCCAAACGGTAATGAACGCTGCGATATAGGCGGAGAACAAGCCGCGTGTACCCATGCTGGTGCAATCGAAGACCGAAAGCTCGGAGCCGTCGAGCTTGGTGGTGAACTGCGTAACAGCGAGCAGCAGCATGCTGCACTGGGCGGCAACCATGGTGGAGCCGTCGTTGAGCACCTTACCGGCGGGCATGCGGCGGTTCATGGAAGCCGTGAAGTTTTTGGCCGTTGTGCCGGCAACCATGATGCCCATGACACCCATGGTGAAGTTGTACAGCTTGCTGCACCAGTCGGTGAGCGGCTGGGGCAACGTGATGCCGACGACGCCGGGAAGGGTGGCGATCAGCAGGAAGATCGAAGAGGTGAGGACGATGGGCATGCACCCAAGAAATCCGTCTTTGATGGCCTGGAGGTAGATGTTCCTCGAGATTTTCTCAAAGAACGGTTGATGCTTTTCGAGCATCTTTACGATGGCGTCCATAGAGCTCCTTTGCTACTTGATGCGCGATGCATGTGGATGGAACTGGTCGTCGATGGATGGTCAGGACTGCCCGGAACCTCCCTGGGTAAGGAAGGTGTTCTGAAATGACAAAGTTGTCATTTCGTTGATGACAACGTAAGACATTGTAGAAGGGGCAACAAGGATTTACGGGTGAACGGTCGATATTGTCCGGTAAACGGCTGATTTGTCAGTCGAGCAGGTAGTGTATGCTAGAACACAAAAAACAAGTGATACAAAGCCGACTGGAGAAGCGGTGACAACGATGGACAAGAAAAATGTCTCGATGAACGATGTGGCGATTGCCGCGGGTGTTTCTCTCAAGACGGTGTCGCGCGTGATCAACGAGCCCGATAGCGTGCGAGAGTCGACACGCGATAAGGTCCATTCGGCAATGGAGGCGCTCGGGTTTCGAACTAACTTTGCCGCGCGTTCGCTCAAGTTGGGCCGTTACGGGTGCATCGGCGTCGTGCTGTTTCACTTGTCGGGCGGTGCCGTGGACATGATTGACGGTATCGCCGATGCCGCCGAAGAGCGAGGCTTTGCTCTTACGATGATCAAAAAGCGGGCGGGGGAGAAGATGACCCTTGCCGAAGCGGCGCGTAGGATGTCGCAGCTCCCCGTCGACGGCATGATTTTCAACCTGCGCCAGATGGTCGATGACTTTGATACCTTTGAGGCGCCGAAAGACCTCAAGACGGTGATTATCACACCGATGGAACATCCTACCTGCTCTACCGTCAGTGACGACCAAGAGGGCGGCGCGCGCATGGCGTGCGAGTACTTCTTGAACCACGGGCACAAGAACGTGTACTTCGTCTCTGGTAAGAAAGAGTCACTGTCGAGCCAGTGCCGTATGAAAGGTTGGCGAGCGGCACTCGAGGCACGTGGCATTGAGCCGCCCGAGCCTCTGCAAGGCGATTGGAATGCGGATAGTGGCTATGCCGCGGGCCTTGTGCTTGCCGATAAGCCCGATTGCACGGCGGTCCTCGCTGCTAACGACTGCATGGCAAACGGCGTGATGATGGCTCTACGTGACAAAGGGCTCAATGTGCCCGACGACGTGTCCGTGATCGGCTTCGACGATGAGCTCTACAAGACGATTCCCAACTCGATTCTGACGTCGGTGAAGTTTCGCCACCGCGAACTGGGCATCCGTGCGCTTAACGAGGTCGTCGCAGGTCTGGAAGCCCCGAGCTCCAGAAGTCGTACGCTCGTCTCGGGCGTGTTGGTCGAGCGTTCCAGCGTAAGGGATCTGCGGGCGTAGACGTGCTCGGCCTGCTCGTCTAAATCTGTAACAGGTGGGACCCGAAAACTCGACTAGGTGTTATAGATTGAGATTTTGTCTACCCAGCCATCATCTTTGTCTCGATCTGTAACAGTTAGGAGTGAAATGACCAGCCAGGTGTTACAGATCTAGATTGATTGGATTGACCCATCTGTTTGTCTCGATCTGTAACATCTAAGCGGTCAAAAGCGGTCTACATGTTACAGATTGAGATTTTCGGCTTGGCCTGTGCGTTCATCTCGATCTGTAACAGCTAGGACCGAAAAACTCGGCTAGATGTTACAGATTGAGATGAACAGGAGGACGGGTGCGGTCTAAACAAAATGGCCCGCGCATCACACATCGATGCACGGGCCATTTATTGTCTGCAAGCGGCAGGTGGTGTCAGCGTCTTATGCCTCGAGGTTTTCCTCGATCCAGGCGACGGCACCCTTGGGATCCTTAGTGAGGTCGATGTACTGTTTGCCCTTGGGCGACAGCAGCGTGATGCCCAGGCGGTCGGTGTCGGCCTTCATCTCGTTGTAATAGGTGCGAACCTGCGGAGCCAGGACGATGACGTTGTACTGGTCCATGATGGCGTAGTGGCTGCCGTAGGCACCGGCGTTGGCGGTAATGTCGATGCCCAGCTCGTCGGCGCCTTCCTTAAGCGCGTTGGCGAGCAGTGCAGAGGTGCCGGCGCCAGCGCACAGAACCAGAACCCTCAGATCCTTGCCCTTAAGGGCGGACGGAGCTGCGGAGGCCTCAGTGGCAGAAGCGGTCTCGACAACAGGAGCCTCAACGGCGGGGGCGGCAGCGGTCTTGACGGCCTTGGTCTCCTCGGCCTCTTCTTCGGCCAGGGTCTCGGCCTCCTGCTTGCACAGGACGTTGTCGTAGGCCTTGCAGAACGGGTAGTAGATCAAGAAGTCAACGACCAGCAGGACGACAACCAGGACCAGAGAGATCGGCTGGAAGTTGGTGTCGATGAAGGTGCCGATCGGTCCGGGGAGTGCCCACGGCATGGCATAGATAAAGCCGTTCATGCCCAAAAAGTCGATGAAGAACTTACCAATGAGGACGTTGGCCACGGGGGCAAACAGGAACGGGATCAGGAAGTACGGGTTGAGGATGATGGGCGCGGCGAACAGCAGCGGCTCGTTGACGGCGAACATCACGGGCACGACAGAGGCTTTGCCGACGGCCTTGAGCTGCTTGGAGCGCATAAAGAGCAGGAAGATGATCGGGACAATGAACGTGGCGCCGGTGCCGCCGAGTTCGCCGATGTAGTTACCGAAGTTTTCGGTCAGGGCGAGGGCGGGGTGACCGCCGGCCTGCAGCGTGGCGAGGTTGGTGGTGATGTTGCCAAACAGCGCGGCGTTGAGGGCAGGCTTAACGACCGAGGGGCCGTGGATGCCCATGAACCAGAACAGCGGGATCATGAACCAGATGAGGGCGAGGCCGGCGTAGGAATCGGCAGCGGCGAACAGCGGGCTCACCAGCGTGGAGATGACGTTGGCAAACGGGACGGCCAAGCAGGTGCGGCAGATAACGTCGATGACGGCGACAAACAGGATGGAGAAGCTGAAGGCGAAGATGTCGCGGAAGTTCTGGGCGATGGCGCCGGGGACTTCTTTGGGCAGCTTGATGGTGATGTCTCGCTTAATGCAGAAGGCATAGATGTTGACCGTGGCAAATGCGGCGACAAAGGAGCTCAGCAGGCCCTTGGTGCCCATGTTGTCGGTAAAGAACACCGAGACATCGGCGCCGTCGATCTTGGCACTCGTCTGGGTAACGGCCAAGATGAGCATAGCGCACATGGCGGCGACCATGGTGCTCGTGGCGTTGATGGCCTTGCCGGCAGGCATGCGGCGGTTCTTGGAGCCGGTCAGCGCGCTTGCGGTGGTGCCGGCGACCATGATGCCCACGACGCCCATCGTGAAGTTGTAAACCTTGTTGCAGAAGTTCACGACGTCGACGTTCCACCAGTCGGGCAGCGTAAAGCCGCCGACCGTGGCGACAACGCCCGGCAGGGTCGAAATAAGCAGGAAGACAGAAGAAGACAGGATAATGGGCATTGCTGCCAAAAAGCCGTCTTTAATGGCCTGAAGGTAGATGTTCTTAGAGACCTTGTCGAAGTACGGCTGACCTTTCTCCAAGAACTTAACGATCGATTCCATAGTTCACGCTCCTCTTTGCATGAAATCTTAATGGCATGGACGTTGAAAACCTATATGGTCTCCCGCTTGCTAAAAGCCCGGGTGCAGGCGGGGCCGGTCCCAGGGGGAGAGAGGGGAGCGGCTGGGTTTGTATCGCATAGGGCCGCTCCCTTCTCGGGGGAAAGCGAGGCGATGCGCTACTGCGCGTCCGCCATAGTGTCGGCGAGCTCCTTGTACCAGAGTGCCGACTGCTTGATGTAGCGTTTTTGCGTGTCGAAGTCGATGTAGAACAGGCCGTAGCGCTTGTTATAGCCATTGGCCCACGAGAACTGGTCCTGCAGGCTCCAGATAAAGTAGCCCTGGACGTCGACGCCCTCGGCGCGCGCCCGGAGCACCTTCTCCATGTGCTGGTCGACAAAGTCGATGCGCTCGGGATCGGCGACGATGCCGTTTGCGTCGGGCTCGGGGTCCTTGTGGCCCAGGCCGTTTTCGGTGATATAGATGACGGGGAGGTTGGGATAGGTGGCGCTGATGTGCTTGAGCGTGTCGTAGAGGCCTTGCGGGTAGATGAGCCAATCCCAGTCGGTGGTGGGGATACCCGGCATATCGACCTGCTGCCCGACGCCCTTAAACTTAAAGCACGAGGTGCCCTTGTCTCCGGTGCCGTTAAAGCTGTTGGTTGACTCGCCATCGTAGGCGGCGATAAACGCCGACTGATAGTAGTTGAGGCCGAACATATCGTTGCGGGGCGCCGCCTTGGCGAGCTCCTCCATGTCGCTGTCCTCAACCGTAAGTGTGGCGTTGTTGGCACGCAGAATCTCGTTGATGAGTGAGAGGGTGCGCGCGGAGTAGTGACCCAGGAAGGCGCCGTCCATGATGAAGTCGGTGTAGAAGGCGTTGTACAGGTCGGCGGCGTGCTGGTCGGCGGGCGAGTCGGTGGCAGGATATGCCGGCGTCAGGACGTTGACCATGCCAATGCGTCCGCCCAGGTGCTCGGTCTCGTCAAGATCCTTATACAGGTTGACGGCGCGGGCGTGGGCAACGAGCTCGTTGTGCTGGCTCTGGATGCCGCTCGTCACATCAAAGTGATGGTTGGGCGGGAAGTTGCCTTGGATGTATTGGGAGTGCGAGAGGCTGATGAGCTCGTTGATGGTGAACCAATTCTTGACCTCGCGGAACTCGCGGAAGCAGAACTCGGCATAGCGCACATAGGCGTCGACGGTCTTGCGGTTGAGCCAGTCGCCCTGGTTGAACAGGGCGGCGGGGGAGTCAAAGTGATGCAGGGACACATAGGGCTCGACGCCATACTTTTTGCAGCAGGCGAACAGCTCGTGGTAGTGCTTAACGCCCTCGGCGAGGGGTTCGGCATCGTCGCCGTTGGGGAAGATGCGGGTCCAGGCGATGGACACACGAATGGCGTTGAGTCCATGCTCGGCAGAAAGGCGGATATCCTCCTCGTAGCGGTTGTAGAAATCACTGGCCGGGTCGGGCAAAAAGCGACCCTGGGCGACAAGGTAATCGTCCCACATGGTCTTACCCTTGCCTGCCACCTTCGTGGAACCTTCCGTTTGGTACGCGGCGGTTGCGGCGCCCCAAACAAAGCCCTTCGGCAGCTGCTGTACGCGGTTTAGCAAAGACATATGCATACACCCTCTCGTCTCGCTGTTCGATATTGTGCGTTTGCGCTCAGGAGGCTCCCTGGTTAGCGTTCAGCGGTGAAAAAGCCCGATAAACACTATCTTAAAATGATTAGAACCAAAATGAGCACGTGAACATTTGACAATGAGCACGTTAACATCCGGCTGGGATGTATAGAAACAAAACAACTTCAAACAGCCGCGAACGGTTGTATTTGTTCGGTAAGCGGTTTTGATTGACAGAAGTTTTCATGTTGTGGTATATGGCTCGGGTATCATGAGCACGTTATCAATGTATGTACGATGCGCCATGGGCGCGGGGAATAGTTGGGAAGCAGGTTAGCGTGGAAGGCATGGATCAGCAGACAAGGAATGGTCGTTCGGCGAGCGCGGCAGAGGTTGCGGCGCTCGCTGGCGTGAGCCGCCAGACTGTGTCTCGCGTGGTCAACGGTATGCCCAACGTGACGGAAAAGACGCGCAAGCGTGTGCTGGCCGCCATGGAAGAGCTGGGCTTTCGTCCCAATTTTGCTGGAGCGGCGTTGCGCGGCGGGTCGTATCGTTCTATTGGCCTGTGCATGTACAACATCACACGTGTCGGTAACCTGGCGACGCTCGAGGGTATCATGCAAGCGGCGCGCGAGCACGATTTTGCCGTCACTATGATCGAGATGGGCGGCGACAAGCCCTATGCACTTGCCGATGCCTCGCGCCGCATGGTCGAGCGACCCGTCGACGGCATGATTCTCAACATGAACCGCATGGCTCCCGATTTTGAGGAGTTTGTTCCCCAGCCGGGAGTGCGAACGGTCATCCTGTCCATGTATGCGCATCCGCGCTGCACGACGATCGACTCCGACCAGTATGGTTCGTGCGAGCTGTTGACCAATTATCTGCTGGAACATGGTCACTCGAATATGCGGTTTGTGGCGGGTCCGGAAAACTCGATTTCCTCGCGTTTTCGTGAGGCCGGTTGGCGCGATACGCTGGGTCGTGCTCATGTCGATGCCGCTCCGATGCTGCGTGGCGATTGGAGTGCGGACAGTGGGTACGCCATGGGCGAGCGGATTGCGGCCGAGGTGCTTGCCGGCGGGTCGCAGGCGCCGACTGCCGTGCTTGCGGCAAATGACCAGATGGCGCTGGGCGTTATCGCCGCGCTCGAGAACGCGGGCCTGTCCGTGCCCGACGACGTGAGCGTGGTTGGTATCGACGACGCACTCGAGGGACTTGTTCCTCACAATCGACTGACGACGCTGCGATTTGATTTGCGCGGTGTCGGTAAGCTTGCGTTTGAGGCGGCGATTGGAGAGAGCTCGTCTATCGAGGCGATTCATGTGCCGAGTACGCTGGTCGAACGCTCGACTGTTAGGGACATACGGGGTTAGGTCCTACTCCGTTTGTCTCGATTTGTAACAGGTAGACGGTCAAAAGCGGGCTACGTGTTACAGATTTAGATTCTTCGGAAAGAGCAATCCTGTTCGTCTCAATCTGTAACAGCTAGGACCAAAAAACTCGGCTAGATGTTACAGATCGAGACAAACGGCTCCCGACCAGCCCAAAAACAAAAAGACCGGGGGCGGCGCGCCGTGTGACGTGCCGCCCCCGGCTGAGAAATGGGGACAGGTTGTGTGAGCGGGCAACCCCGCCAGTCACTAGTCCAGACGACGGGTCTGCGCCACGTGCTTATACCAGTAGGCGCTTGCCTTGGGCGTGCGCTTCTGGGTTTCAAAGTCAACGTAGAAGAAGCCGTAACGCTTGTTGTAGCCATTGGTCCAGGAGAACTGATCCTGCAGGCTCCACAGGAAGTAGCCGCCCACGTTGACACCCACTTCCATGGCCTTGAGCAACCAGCGCAGGTGCTGCTCGATGTAGTCGATGCGCGGCTGGTCGTCCACAAAACCGTCCTTGTAGGGGTCCTTGTAGCCCATGCCGTTCTCGGTGATGAAGATCTGCTTGTAGTTGGGGTAGCGCTGTTTAATGTAGACGAGCAGATCGAACAGGCCCTCGGGATAGATGATCCAGTCCCAGTCGGTGGTGGGGATGCCAGGCTTGTTCACATGCTCGCCAATGCCCTTAACGCGCCAGCGGCCGGTGCCCTTCTCTCCCGTACCGTTGTGGTGCAGGTCGTTTTCGCCATCGTAGGCCTTCAAGAATCGGCACTGGTAGTTGTTAACGCCCAGGTAGTCGTTGTAGAGCGCGGCCTCGCGCATGATTTCCAGATCCTCGTCCAAGATCTCGATGGTGCCGCCCGAGACGGCGGCCAGGCGGTTGGCGCACTCGAGGGTGTCGGGCGCGTAGTCGCCGCGGAAGGTGGCGTCGAGCAAGAACTGGTTTTGCAGCACGTGCTCGTTGTTGGCGGCTTTGATGTCGGCGGGGTCGTTCTCGTTGAGCGGATACTTAAACTCCAGCGACTGAATGACGCCAATCTTGCCCTTAAAGCCGCCGTTGTGGAAGGCCAGCACTGCCTTGGCGTGGGCGAGCATCATATTGTGCTCGCACTGGAAGGCCTCGGCAAGATGCGCCTTGACGCCACCGGGGAAGGTGCCCTCGATGTAGGTGTTGGAGGCGTCGGCCCAGATCTCGTTAAAGGTGAACCAGTAGGTCACCTGGTCGGCGTACTCCTTAAAGCAGAAGGTGGCAAAGTCCACAAAGGCGTCGATGGTCTCGCGGTTGAGGAAGTCGCCCTTCTCAAAGAGAGGAAGCGGCGTGTCAAAGTGATGCAGCGTGACGAACGGCTCAACATGGTGCTTATGGCACTCGGCGAAGAGATCGTGGTAGAACTGGACGCCCTCGGGGTTGATTTCGCCGGTACCGTTGGGGAAGATGCGGCTCCAGGCGATGGAGAGGCGAATGCCGTTGATGCCAAACTCTTCGCACAGCTCCAAGTCGACGGGGTACTGGTTGTAGAAGTCCGAAGCGGGATCGGGGGAGAAGCGCCCCTGGGCCTCCAGGAAGTCGTCCCAGGCGACTTTGCCTTTACCGTGGGTGCGGGTCTCGCCCTCTACCTGGTAGGCAGCGGTAGCGCCGCCAAAGACAAAGTCCTCGGGAAACTGCGCAGGCGGGTTGGTTACGCCAGCAGGATTAACGGACATAATGATCCAATCGTCTAAATCGAAGGGCCAGCCGGTCTTGGATGGTCGGCTGGCCCTGAGCGTTACTTACTTCGAAAGTTGCTCGCTTACGAAGGCGAGAGACTTGTCGCCGTTCTGGGAGAGCTCGATGTACTGCTTACCGCGGCAGGCGACGCATTTGTTGCCCACGCGCTCGCAGTCCTTCTGCAGGTCGGCCAGGTAGCTTGCGGCCTGCGGGGCCAGGACGACCAGGTCAAAGTCGGGGAGCATGTCAACGTGGTTGCCATAGGCCTCGGCAGCGGTCTCAAGATTGATGCCGCGCTCCTTGGCGGCCTTGGCCAGCGCGTTGGCGAGCAGGCCTGAGGTTCCGCCACCCTGGCAGAGCACGAGCACGCGCTTGCCGTTGAGGTCACTGGCGGTCGTTGCCTCAGTGGCGACCGCGGCGGGAGCGGCGGGCGCGTCGGACTTCACGGCCTCGGCAGCAGCGCCGGCGGCAACGCTCTTGGCGTCAGCCTTGCCCTGGAAGGCATCGTTAAGCTTGGCGGCCTTCTCGGCGTTCTTGGCGGCGAGCTCCTCCTGGGAGATCTCGGCCTCCTCGGCGCACTTCTGGGCGTCATAGGCACGGAAGAACGGATAGTACAGGGCAAAGTCGACGACCAGGATGATGGCGAGCATCACAAAGGCGAGCGGCTGGAAGCCCAGGCCCATGATGGTGCCGATGGGGCCGGGGACGGTCCAAGGCAGGGTGTACATAAAGCCGTTCATGCCCAAGAAGTCGATAAAGATCTTGAGGATCCAGATGTTGGCGATCGGGGCAAAGACAAACGGGACAAAGAAGACGGGGTTGAGCACGATGGGTGCGGCGAACAGCAGCGGCTCGTTGACGGCAAAGCAGACGGGGACGATGGCGGCCTTACCGACGGCGCGCATCTCCTGAGACTTGGCCAGGAAGCAGAACATAAAGACCAGGACGAGCGTGGCGCCGGTGCCGCCCATGCAGACGACGAA
This sequence comes from uncultured Collinsella sp., assembly GCA_902494345.1. Classification (GTDB taxonomy): domain Bacteria; phylum Actinomycetota; class Coriobacteriia; order Coriobacteriales; family Coriobacteriaceae; genus Collinsella. The sequence continues at coordinate 7,908 of CABUSV010000024.1, read as the reverse complement.
GTACTGGGCACCCTGGGTCAGGACAGCGGAAGCGTGCTGACCAGCCTGGAACGCAGCCAGGTTGTCGGTCATGTTGGCAACGAGGGCGGCGGCGATGGCGGGCTCGACGATCGAGGGGCCGTGGACGCCGACGAACCAGAAGAGGCTCATGGCGCCGTAGATAACAGCGAGGCCGATATAGCCATCGGCAGCGGTGAACAGGGGCTGGAACACCTGGATGACACCCTGGGCAAAGCAGAAGCCAAAAGCAGCGCGGAAGACGATGTCAAAAACCCAAAAGACGGTGATGCAGACGGAGAAGGGGATGATGTCCTTGAAGGTCTGCGAGATGTTGGGCGGAACCTGCTCGGGCATCTTGACGGTGATGTTGCGCTTAATGAAGAACTTGTAGATGATGCCGGTCACAAACGCAGCGATGAAGGCGGTCAGCAGGCCCTTGGAACCAAGGTAGGTGGTGTTGAAGCCGCTGGCGGCATCCGTGGCGATGGTGTCGCTCGAAAGGAGCAAGAAGCCGATGATGGCCGCGCACATGCACGAGATAAAGTTGATCTGGTTATTCTTGGGCAGATCGCGGTTCTGAGCGTCGGCGAAGTGCTTGGCCGTGGTGGCGGCGCAGGCGATGGCCAGGATGCCCATGGAGTAGTTGTAGCACTTCCACAGGGCGTTGTTGATGTCATCGGGCCAGTAGAAACCCCAGATGTTGGGGACCGAGGCTACCAGGCAAAAGATGGACGAGAAGATGATGATGGGGATGACGGAGATAAAGCCGTCGCGGATCGCCTTGAGGTACTTGTTGCGGGCGATCGCGTTGAAAAAGGGCTGGCCCTTTTCGATGATGGCGATGAGTTGCTCCATGCAATGCTCCTAAGAGTCGGTGGGTTAGCAACGATGGTAGCTTTTGACGTTCGGTTGCCAAAATGTTGACGTTGCCATTTTGCGACACAAAAATAGACGCGAACCGGTGGTTCCTGTGCCTGCGAACCGTCGATTCCTTATGCGTAAACGTTTGAGCCGCCCGGTGGCTCTGTGTTTGCACAATGGCAACGTTAACATTTGATCGACAAAAGCCGTTCGGGGAAGCAAAAATGTCGGTGAACGGTAGGTTTTGGGTGGTGAGCGTATGGTGGGGGAGGCGTTGGATATACTTGGAGGCGTTCATTTTGTCTGTTGGGATGCCCGCGATGGCATCGTTGACATAGAAAGATCGACCTATGGCCGCTGTTAAAAAATCGGTTTCCGTTAAGGACGTGGCGCGTCTCGCGGGCGTCTCGGAGCAGACGGTCTCGCGCACCGTGCACGATTCGCCCAGCGTGCGCCCCGAGACCAAGGAACGCGTGCGTGCCGCCATGCGCGAGCTGGGGTATCGCCCCAATTTTGCCGGTCGATCGTTGCGCCGTGGCAAGTTTAAGACCGTCGGCGTCGCCATGTTCAACATTACCGGTACCGGCAACCTCGACCGTATGGAGGGCTTTGCCGCCGCCGCCGATAAGCACGGCTATGCCATCACCCTCACTAAGGTAGACGGGCATCCGTATACCCTCGAGAGCGCATCGTCGCGTATGAGCGCGCTGCCGGTAGACGGCATGGTCGTGATCATGAACCGCATGCCGGCAGACTTTGGCACTTTTGAGCCGCTGCCCGGTATGCAGACGGTGCTCGTTACCATGCTGGAGCACCCGCTCTGTTCAACGGTCGATAACGACCAGTTCGATTGCTCGCGTCAAGTTGTCGAGTACTTGCTGGGGCGGGGGCACAAGACTGTGCACTTTATCTCATGCCCCGAGCGCTCGCTTTCGGGCATGCGGCGCGAGGAAGGCTGGCGCGAGACATTGCGCGCGCATGGCATTGAGCCCTCGCAGCTCGTGCGCGGCGACTGGACGGCACAGAGCGGATATGCCGCAGGCCAGGCTCTGGCGGACGATCCAGCCTGTACTGCCATCTATGCCTCCAACGATGCCATGGCATATGGCTGCATTCGCGGGCTCGAGTCGCGCGGAAAGCACGTGCCCGAGGATGTGAGCGTGGTGGGTGTTGACGATAGCCTGGGCGATATCGTGCCCGACCGTCGCCTGACCACGGTGCGCTTTGACAACAAGCGCGTCGGCATGTGGGCGGTCGACAAGATTGCTGGCGCCGAGGGCGTTGAACCCGGTGTGGAGCACATGCTGTTTCCGGGCGTGCTCGTCGAGGGCGATACGGTGCGCGATGTACGCTAGGGCGCAGGTCTGTTTGGGTTGCCGCTAATTGTGTTCGATATTGTTCAGATTGGTTTAAAAACCGTTCACGGGCGAAAAGCGACCGTTCATAGCTCGAAATCACGTTTTGCGCTGTTCTTTTTTGTTTGAATGTTATTGTTTCTGTCATACACAACGCAGCGCGTATGCCCGGACGCGATGCTCTCCATTGGTTCATATGTGAAAGGAACGCAATATGGCAACCAAAGAAGAAATCTCGATGGTTGGATTCGAGATTGTCGCATACGCAGGTGACGCCCAGACCGATCTGCTTGCAGCGCTCGATGCTGCTCGCGAGGGTGACTTTGAGAAGGCCGAGCAGCTGCACAAGGATGCCAGCGATGCGCTCATCGGTGCCCACGACACGCAGACCAAGCTGCTTTCGCAGGAGGCCGGCGGTGGCGAGATGGAGATGACCTTCATCATGGCTCACGCTCAGGACACCCTCATGACCACTATGATCCTGGAGAAGCAGACCCGCTTTACCATCGACGCCTACAAGCGCATCGCTGCGCTCGAGGCCAAGCTCGCCTAACGAGCCCTCGCAACCAAGTCCCCTTCCAAAAGCCCTGCCGCTACCCGCAGCAGGGCTTTTTCTGTCCTCCTCCCCGCAGCTCATCCCGAGATAGTCATTGGGGACGTTCTTAAACGACTAGTCATTGGGGACAGTCTTGGTGCGCTCCGTTCGTCCTCCCGTTCGATTTTTGCTCGGTGGGTATACTTCCTTTCGCATTAAACGCCGGACTGAGGAGGTATCCAAATGCCGGATAACGGGTCAATACAAAAAAGAGACGCGCACGAGATGGCTCATGGGCGTCCTGTCCAGATAACCGAGCACACGACGGTAACCGAGCTGCAGCCCAGCCTGTCCGATGTCGTGTGCGCAAACAAAAAGCTGCAGATTGGCTTTATCGTTGCGCTTGTGGTCCTGGCGCTGCTGTCGGGCTTTGTGGCTCGTCCGCATTTCGCCGATACCAAAACTTGGGACTCCACCATCGAGGTCATCGACCAAAAGAAGGGTAACGTACTGGCGCTCACGACCTCGTGCGTGGCGCTGTCTGCGGGCATTACCGCGCTGCCGGGTGATACGGGAACGCCGGTTGCCGAGCAGCTCGCGCAGCTTTCAGGCAACCTTGGTATCGTGCTTGCCGTGCTCTACCTAGAGAAATACCTGCTAACCATTTTGTGGTCGGTCGGCCTGGGCATCTTAATCCCGTTTGCGTTGGTGCTCTTTGCGGTGTCGCTCGGCATTCACGGGCGCTGGAGCACGAGCACTGTCCTGCGCCGTGTGGCGACGCGCGTGCTGGTGGTTGCCGTGATCGGCATGGCGCTCGTGCCCGCGAGCGTATGGGTGTCGCAGAAGGTCGATGAAACGTATCGCGTAAGTATTGAGCAAGCTGAGCAAAAGGCGAGCGATGCCGCAAAGACGGCTGATGCCACGGACAAGTCAGCCGAGACCAGCTCAAAATCGAACAAGAAAAAATCCGAGGCCAAGGAGTCCAAAAACGTGCTCGAGCAGTTGACTGACGGGGCCTCGAGCCTTGTTACGTCGGTGACCAGCGGTGCCAAGCAGATGACCGATGAGATCGTGCATCAGGTGACCGATCTGATCGAAGGCGTCATCGTGATGATCGTGACCTCGTGTGTGATTCCTCTACTGGTGCTCGTGGCGTTCCTATGGCTAGGACACGTGCTGCTGGGGATCGATATCTCCGGTCCCGCGAACTATCTGACGGGTCGTTTCTTGAGCGCTCCGTCCAGACATGCCAAGAAGAGCGGGCAGTCTGAGTAGGCGGCAAAGCGATCTTTGGAAGATCAACCGTAAGAAGGGCGGCCGAGACACGTTCTCGGTCGCCCTTTTGTTTGTTGAACACGTGGGCGCTACGTCCGCGCCGGGCTCAAACGGTCAGCAATCATCCGTGAATGGTGTTTGTTCAAAAAAGAACAAAGATAAACAAATTATTGTTGCAGTCGGTGTTCGAATGTGTTCAAATAAACATGAACAGTGAAGAACCGCACATTCAGATGCCCGGACCTGAACGCGATTCAACACTTCCAAACAGAAACTACGCACCTGCGTATCTCTCAAGGAGGATGTCATGAGGGTTGTAATCGCTTCCGATGCCGACGGTATGTCGATGAAGGAGTCCATCAAGGAGATGCTCATCGCCGACGGTCACGAGGTCGTCGACTATTCCGAGACCCCTGCCGCGGACTTTGTCGATTCCGCGACCGCCGTTGCCAAGGACCTGCTGGAGCACAAGGATTCCCAGGGCTTCGCATTCGATAAGTACGGCGTCGGCTCCTATATGGCCGCCGTCAAGATCAAGGGTATGGTCGTCGCCAACATTTCCGACGAGCGTTCCGCCTACATGACCCGCGAGCACAACGGCTCGCGCATGGTCACCATGGGCCCGGGCGTTGTGGGCACCGAGGTCGCCAAGAAGATCGCCCGCGAGTTCCTGCGCGCCCAGTATGCCGGCGGCCGTCACCAGATCCGTGTCGACATGCTCAACAAGATGGCCTAACGAGAGCCACCGAGAACTCGAACTTCTACCTCAACTTGTGAATTCAGACGAAAGGACGTTCTGATGAAGAAGACCATCGCAATCGGTTGCGACCATATCGTTACGGACGAGAAGATCTATCTGGCCGACCGCCTGGAGCAGGCTGGCTACAAGGTGCTCGACTGCGGCACCTACAGCCACACCCGTACGCACTATCCCATCTACGGTAAGGCCGTGGGCGAGGCTGTTGCCAGCGGCAAGGCCGACTTTGGCGTGGCCCTGTGCGGCACCGGCATCGGCATCACCAACGCCGTCAACAAGGTTCCCGGCGCCCGCTGCGCCCTGGTCCGCGACATGACCTCTGCCCTGTATGCCCGTCGCGAGCTCAACGCCAACATCGTGGGCTTTGGTGGCAAGATCACCGGCGAGTTCCTGATGGCCGATATCATGCTTGCCTTCCTGGAGGAGCCCTACGAGAAGACTCCCGAGCACGACGCCCTGATCGCCAAGATCGACGCCTGCAATAAGGCCGACGCCGAGGCTCAGGCTGACCCGCACTTCTTTGACGAGTTCCTCGAGAAGTGGGACCGCGGCGAGTACCACGACTAGTGGGGTTACGCGGTTTTTCCAAACCGCGTAACCGGCCGACGCTGCGAAGCCATCTGGCGGGCAATCTGCCGTTCAGCTTCGGCGGCATGACCAGAAGGTCAATGCCGCCTCGCTTCACGGCACCTTGCCTCGCCAGCTGACTTCTCGCTGACGTTGGGGGTACCTGTGGGGTTACCGCTGTTGTTGCGAAGCTTTCTGGTTCAGTAAGCTGCTCCGATAACACGTTTGCTTGCTGAGCTTGTGGGCTTCGTTTTGGCGGGACCCGGTATTCTGCAGCTTTTCAATTGACGGCTCGCGTTTCTGTGAGGGGGCGCGGGCCGGTTTTCTATCAGCCCTATTGACTTGGCGGGCTGTCGTAAGAAAGGGAAGGCTCCTATGGAGTTTGTTCTTGATAACGGTTCTATCCGCGTGGCACTGAGCACGGCGGGCGGGTCGTTCACTTCTATTACGGCCAACGGCCGTGAGTACCTGTGGCAGGGCGACCCGGCGGTGTGGTCGGGCCAGGCACCCATTTGTTTCCCGATCTGCGGCGGCCTTCGTGACGGTCGCGCAATGACCATGGGCGGCCGCGAGGTCAAGCTCGCCCGCCACGGCTTTGCTCGCAAGCAGGAGTGGAAGCTCGAGGAGCGGAGCGACAACATGGTTGTGCTGAGCTTAAGCTCTGCCGACCATGCCGAGTTGCTCGAGCAGTACCCGTATCCGTTTAAGATCGTTGCTCGTTACACGATCGATGCGGAGAAGGTGGCCGTGTCGTACGAGGTGACCAATGAGGGCACCGAGGACATGCCGTTCTTTGTGGGCGGTCACCCTGGCTTTAAGTGCCCGCTTGACGAGGGCGAGTCCTACGACGACTACGAGCTCCGTTTTGAGCAGCGCGAGGCCGCCGAGCTCTGTACTGCCGTTCCCTCGACGGGCCTGATTGATGTTGAGCATCGCAGCAAGAACCCGATGGTTGGCCATGACCTGCCGCTGACCCACGAACTCTTTGACTTCGCAGAGACCATCTTTGACGTGCTCGAGAGCCACGTGGTTACGCTTACCAAGAAAACCGAGGACAAGGGCGTGCGCCTGACGTTCCCCGATATGCCATACCTGATTGTGTGGAGCAAGCCCGAGGGCGACTTTGTGGCCGTGGAACCGTGGGGCGGCCTGTCCACCTGCTCCGACGAGGACGATATTCTGGAGCACAAGCGCGGCTGCCTGGTGGCCAAGCCGGGAGAGACCGTCACCCGCGGCTTTGAGATCGAGATCCTTTAACGAGCTATCGTATGTTTGGGGCGGGTTATGCCGCCCCGGAACAGGAGTTCAACATGATTCTGACCGTTACCATGAACCCGTCGATCGATACGCGCTATCAACTCGACAAGCTGATCATCGACGACGTTAACCGCGTGACGCCCGAAAAGACCGCTGGCGGCAAGGGCCTCAACGTGAGTCGCGTGCTGCTGCAGCTGGGTGACGACGTGCTCGCGACCGGCCTGCTCGGCGGCCACATGGGTGCCTATATGGCCGAGCTTATGGATGCCGACGGCGTCAAGAACGACTTTGTGCCTATTGCCGGTGAGACGCGCATCTGCCTGAATATCCTGCACGAGGGTAATCAGACCGAGCTGCTGGAGAGCGGCCCGCAGATCGCCCCGGCCGAGCTCGAGGCCTTTACGGCCAAGTTTGCCGAGCTTGCAGCGAAGGCGGACGTTGTGACGCTTTCGGGCTCGCTGCCGCGTGGCGTCGATGCCGGCTACTATGCCGAGCTCGTCAAGATCGCCGAGGAGGCGGGCGCCAAGGTGCTGCTCGATACCTCGGGTGCATCGCTGGAGGCCGCGCTGGAGTCCGACGCTAAGCCTGAGCTCGTAAAGCCCAACCTGACCGAGATTAACGGCCTGCTGGGTACGTCCTTTACGACCGATGATGTCGATGCCCTGCGCGAGGCGCTTGCCGCCGATGACCGTTTTGCCGGTATTCCCTGGGTTGTCGTTTCGATGGGCGCTGCCGGTTCGGTGGGCTTCCATGAGGGTCGCGCGTTCCGCGCCAAGACGCCTGCGATTGCGGCTGTGAACGCGACGGGTTCCGGTGACTCGACCATCGCCGGCTTTGCACATGCCATTGCTGCTGGCGCCGACGACGTCACGGTGCTCAAGACCGCCAATACCTGCGGCAAGCTCAACGCTATGGATCCCAAGACCGGTCACCTGGTCATGGACCGCTGGGACGAGATCTACAACAACGTTGAAGTAACGGAGCTTTAAAGTTACGGCGTTTTACCAAACGCCGTAACTGGCCGACGCTGCGCGGGCCGCATTTGGACAATCTGACGTTCAACTTCAAGGGCGCGACCAGAAGGTCAGCGCCCTTTCGTTTCGCGTCACCTTGTCTCAAATGCGACCCGCTCGCTGTCCGTCCTCTACCTGCGGCGTTGTCTTGCTCCGGATGCGGCAGTTAGGGACGTTCCTTTTAATATGAGCAGGACATTGTCAAGAGGCAAAATCGGGCCTGGCCCCAACGATATGGGGTCAGGCCCTCTCCCTATATCAACCCGTCCGCGGCGACCTCGGCGTGTC
>CABUSV010000023.1 GCA_902494345.1 uncultured Collinsella sp. | reverse complement strand
CGTTTAGCTCAGGGGGAGAGCGCTTCCCTGACACGGAAGAGGTCAGAAGTTCAAATCTTCTAACGCCCACCAAATGTTCGCAGCTCAGAGGCTATGTCTCTGGGCTGTTTTGTTTTATGTCGCCAAACCAAAAAGGCACCGCAGCACCCAAGGCCACCTCAACAACGCCAGCAACCACCCCAACCGTGCCAGAAGTCGCTTCTGCGCCGACGAAAACACCCCAACCAAGGCCAAAACCGCCCCAACAACCCCGGCGATCACCACAATCGGGCTCGGATGGACCTCGCAGCCACATCTGATCGACCTTCCTATAATCAGGTCTAATACTTTTCCCAAGAAGTGAACGACCTTATTTGGACCCTCGAAGCACCCACACTTTCTGGCATCAAAACCGCAGGATTCCAACGACAAAACCGCAGGAAATGAGCCATTAAAAGTGTCGATGCTTCGAGGGTCCGTTTTGACTCGTTCACTTCTCGGGAAAAGTATTAGACCTGGAAATAGGGGCCTTGGCTACACGCCCGACAATCGCGTCTGCCAACGCAGATGTGCCTCGATTACGGTTTGCCAAAGCTTAAATCGCTTCGTTTCGACGCGCGCAAGAGCGAGATATCGCTGTTTCTCGTTCATTGCCCTGTTAAAGACGGGGCGTTTATTCCGGTGCAGCTTGCGCCGGATGCGTTCGCACAGTCGAACGAGCTTTTCGTAGTCGCTTGCCTGGTCGGTAGTCACCGTAAAGTACGCCACCCCATTGAGCAGCTGCAACTCGTTGCGGCGCTCGGCGTCCTTGTGGATCTTATCGCTCCCGTCATGGATGGCATCGCTATCGTAATCGACCAGTGCGGTAAGGACTTCGGGCAGCAGCCCGGCCCTCACTTTGTCCACGCCCACCTCGGCTTTCGCCGTAAGCGTAATATCGGGCATGCGCTCCAACACGCGTAGCTTACGTTTGCGCCCATCGTTGTACCCATCGCGAATGAAGTACTTCTTGTTCAGTTCGGCCTTGCCCAGCGCATACCCACCGTAGCGCGCAGGTAGCGACATAAACATGCAAAGCCCCGACTCCCTTGGCGAGCGCGACCCCTCGATCACGTATGCAAGCAATGCCTTGGCTTTCGCAATATCTCGCACCTTAGGGGACTTCTCGATATACGCCGCAATGAGCTCCATGGTCGTAAGCTTGCCGTCGCGCATGCCCATATCTCTGCTTGTCACCCCACCGGGAGCAAGGTTATCCAGCCGATAGTCCGCCGTCATGGCGTAGCCGGCATAAATCGCCTCCGCCGCATCGCCGTCGTGCACAGCCTGCAAAAACGCCAGCTCGGGAGAGCACACGTATGCACCCAGGTCGCCTCTCCAGTGGCCCAGCGAGATAAACGAACCCGCCGGGAGCTCATTGGTGCACAGGTGCGTCGCGACGTGCTTGGTCCGCCGGCGGTCGGCTCGCTTCGGCACCATCAGGTCCAGCACGTCAATCCCAAGGTCGTAGTGATCGATGAACTCCTGCGCCTCTTGGTCACAGAGCGCGCAGGCGCCTGCAATCGACACGACCTCTGGTTCCGAATCCCCAAAGCGGGGGTTCGGAATATGCGCCAAAAGCGCCAAGGCAGCGTTATGTGAAACGATAAAGTAGCTCATGGCGCGAAGATAGCATGCGCGTCGGTAGCGGACAGCGGCGCGGAAAAGGTTTCGATAAACGACCGGCGGTTTTTCGCCATGGCGCACCCAAAGCGCTCATTCGTCGACGTCTAGATGTTTAGTGTCAACAGGTTGTTTACACCCGAGTGGTGACAAATAGAGAGGCCCCTGCCAAGCTGTGAGTTGTCTAGATTCCCAGAGAGGAGGGGCCTCCCATGTCCCAGCATCCTAACGCAAAACTCACCCCGAAGGGGCGCGAGACGCTCGTGTCGCGCATAGGGTCCGGCCTCGACGTCGCCGAGGCCGCCCGCCAGATGGGCGTCAGCCGCCAGACCGCCTCCAAGTGGCTCGCCCGCGCCAGGCGAGGCGAGGGACTCGCCGACCGCAGCAGCCGCCCGCGCAGGCTCGCCAGGCTCACGCCCCCCGAGGTCGAGGAGCGCGCCTGCGAGGCCCGCAGGGCCATGCTGCTGGCGCCGCTCGCCCTGGCGGCCGAGACGGGCGTGCCGGCCCGCACGTGCGCCCGGATCGTCGCCAGGCACAGCCTGCCCCGCCTGGCCGACATCGACCGCGTCACGGGCGAGGTGCGGCGGCGCGGCCCCGTGACGGCCGTGCGCTACGAGCGCGAGCGCCCCGGGGAGCTCGTCCACGTCGACGTCAAGAAGGTGGCGCGCATACCCGACGGCGGCGGCCACAGGGCCCTCGGGCGCGGCTGCGGCTCCCCGGGCGGGGCCGGGCTCTCGTGCCTGCACGTGGCGGTCGACGACAACAGCCGCGTCGCCTACGCCGAGCTGCTGCCCGACGAGAGGAAGGGCACGGCCTGCGGCTTCATGTCCCGGGCGCTCGCGTTCTACGAGGGGCTGGGCGTCTCCGTGGAGCGGGTCATGACCGACAACGGGCCGGCCTACCGCTCCGGGGACTTCAACGCGCTGCTGGAGGGCCGGGGCGTCAAGCACAAGTACACCCGCCCCTTCAGCCCCCGGCAGAACGGCAAGGTGGAGCGCATGAACCGCACGCTGGCGCAGGAGTGGCAGTACGCCCGCGCATGGGAGAGCGAAGGGGGCGAGGGCCTCCGCCCTCGCCCCCTTCCTGGAGCACTACAATTGGGACCGTCCGCACAGCGCGTGCGGGGGCCTGCCCCCGATGTCACGCATCGTCGGCGTAAACAACGTCTTAGCACACAACAGCTAGCGCCTCTTTGCGATCTTCACGCCAGCCACTGTGGCAATGGCCCCAGCAAGGAGAAGGGAGACCCCAAGCGCGCTCGAGGGGGTGGAGTCACCGGTGTTGGGCATCTTCTCGGCACTAGCCTTGGCCGGCTGCTTGGGCTCGGGCTTTGGCTGAGGAGTACCCTCGTCCTTGGGCTCGGGCGTGGGCTCCGGCTTGGGCTTGGGCTCGGGAGTAGGCGCCGCAATCGAGTAGGCCAGGGTTGGGACCTCGAAGTCCTCCGACGCACCCTGTACACCAGCGGAGTTGACGGGCGAGAGCGTAGCCTTCCCGTTGGCCGCCAGCGAGTAGTCGCCCGGCTCGGTGGGTGCCTGCGCAAGCGTGATCTTGTAAGTCAGCTTCACGGGCGCGAAGTTCGACACGGCCTCGTTGGCAGTGAGCGTGTAGGCATCCGCGCTGGGGTCGTAGACCAGGGTGAAGCGCGCCTTGGTGTCGCCCTTGCTGTGGAAGCTCCAGGCGTTCTCGCCGGTAGCGGTGGCCTCGAGCTGCTCGTCGCCAACGCTCAGCGCGACGGAGTCGGGAACGAAGTCGAAGTCGTAGGTTTCGCTCTTGCCCATGGAGTCGGTGATAGTGGAGCCTGCGCCGCATGCGTACAGGATGTTGTCGGCGATCTGCGAGAAGCCGAGGTTGTTGCCGCCGTTGAGCTCGTTCATGAACTTGACGGAGAAGTCGGAGTCGCTGCCGGTGCGCACCGCGAAGCAGTTGTAGCCGGCGCCCTTCAGCGCCTGCCACGTGTTGTACGCCTCATAGACCGCGCGGTCGGGCGCCATAGCGTGGTCGGCCTGGGTGCCATGCTCGATGTAGGTGAAGTTGGGGTCGGTGATCTCGCCCGCCGAGTTTCTCACCCGCTGGCCGTTGACGACAGCGGCGCCGCCGTCGTTTCCGTACGTCGTGAAGTTCAGCGCGTACTTGTCGCCGTCGGCAGCCACCCACTGCTTAAGGTGCGAGTAGTACGTGTTCCAATCGCCGTACGGCATCGCGTACGACATGGAGTCGGGCGTACGCGCCTGGCGCCACTCGTCGATCATGCCGAAGTACCAGAAGTCCGTCGCCTTGAAGTCACTCGCGGGCCTCAGGGAGTTCTGGTCCGAGTAGGTGTACTGGTAGTAGATGTCCTTGACCTGGCCGTCGGAGCCGGTGAACAGGCGCGTCAGGCCGTCGCTCACGAGGATGACGTACTTGCGGTTCGCTGGCGTGACGGAATCGGCGTCGAGCATGGCCTGGGCCTTGAGCAGGCCGTCATGCATGTTCGTGCCGGACTTGATGGTGCCGGTGTACCCACCGGTGATGGCACTCTTGAAGTCGCCAACGTTGTCTGCGGTCAGCGTGGCGAGGTCCTTCTCGACGTGGCCGTCGCCCTTGAACGACACGACGCCCACGCGCACCTGGTCGACGCCCTTCACCTCGTCGACGAGGCGGTCGAGCGTGTCGGTGGCGCCGGCGATGGAGGCGTCCCTGCAGCTGGAGTTGTCGACGACGAAGACGATGTCGGAGGACATCACGGCCTCGGCGCTCGGAAGCTGGAGCGTGACCTCGGCGGTCTTGCCCTCCTCGAGCCACTTCGCCGTCTTGGACTTGGGGATCTCCCAGCCGCTTCCGGCATCTGAGTCGCTCGTCGCCGCTAGGGCGGGCATGGGGAGCACAGACGCAACGACGAGGGCAAGCGCGGACAAGGCCGCGAGAACTGCCCGACGTCTCCGTTGATGGTTGAGTATTGCATTGCTTGGCATCGGTTCTCCTTCCGACAGGTCAGCAGTAGGGATTCTCGACAACGCGATTATCGAATTGCTTTGTATCACGATGCATTGTCTATCTTGGAAATCTGACACACAGACAAGGCCACCGAGGGGAATTCGAGCTGCCAGCGGACAGGAGCGACGGCTGAGCTTTCGGCCCGATTACTTCACCAAGTGGGATGAGTGCTTCGGCAGGATGGTCCTGAGCAGCGCTCGTTGGTATCCTTCCAATAAGGCGCCTTCGCCCAATCGGAGGCGCGGCTTTTTTGGCTGGCAGGCACTTGACCTGTGGGCTAAGGGCAGCGAGAAGTCCGGCGTGCGCGCAGCTAGCGTCATCGACATGACGGCAGCGCAGGCGGAATAGGAGAGGTGCGGGACAAGGCGCTCGAGAAAGGCTGGAGCCCATGGCAGACACGAAAAGGGCAGACCTCTACGACCGCAGTGAGCAAATCCCAGACCCCCTCGCCCTGGACAAGGAGGGGATTGCCACCGCACGTCTGGCGGATGTCCTCGATATCGGTCCTCGGATTCTTTCGGTTGCCCTCGTCATCGCGGCGACGGTGTTCTTCCTCGCGAATCTCGATGCCTTCGCGGGCGTAGGCGCCCTTCTCGCGCTTCTCGGCGCCGCCATCGTGCTCGGATGGGGAGTCCTGCTCTCCTCGGCAGCCCTCATGCATCGGCACCTCTGGAAGCTCTCCCCCACCTCTCGGCACGACTACGCGCTCAGGCTCTACCACGGGCGCTCCGGGAAGAACCCGAAGAAGGCATGCGAGCTTCTCCTCGGCATGGCTCGCGCCGACATCGAGACCGGAAAGATCGAGGCGGCCGCCGCCGCACTCTCGCACGCCGACAGCGCGCTTCTCGAGGGAGACGAGCTCAAGCTCTTCTATCTCCTCTCCTATGTGACGGCGATTCCGGAGGGCGGCAAGAACGCCGAGGAGGCGCTCGTGCGCTACGCCGCCGTCCCCGTCAAGCGGTTCGCGGGCTTTCCAGACGAGAAGGAAGCCGCATCCTGGCTCGATTACGCGGACGTCGACAAGGCGCGCGCCGTCGTGGCGGGCATCCGCGGCCCCAAGAGGCTCCATCCGGCGCTGCAGCTTGCCCTCTCCCTCATGGCGGCACATGTCCTCGCCTACTGCGGCATGCTGTACGGCGTGGATGCGGATGCAGGCTGGATGCTCAGGTGCGGCTACGCCTCGGTGGCGGGTCTCTTGGCTGTGGCATCCCTTGTCGTGCTGGGAATTGCCATCGCGCGCGTTGCCCGAAAGACCCCTCTCCAGAGCGCGAACGGGAAGGGAGCAAGGCTTGCCAGGGGGATTCTCGCCCTCTTCATCGTTCTGGCTGCCCTGAGCCTTGGCGCCCAGCTCTTGATTGATGGGCCCCTCATGCACGACGGCGAGGAGCGTGCCGTGGCGCAGGGCGTCCCCGACCAGTTCGCCGACAAGGTCTACGACTATCTCGCCGTTGCGTGGCCGGGATACGACCCACGCGACACGACGACCGACTATTGGAGGACAAACAGCCCCTTCCTGATGGAGAAGTGGAGCGAGGCGGCCCTCTACGACACGGAGAGTCCCGCACCCGAGAATGACTCGTCGTCCTCAGCCGGAGGCGATGCTTCCGGCTCTGGGGAAGACACGGCCTCCGGAACGAACGACACGGCTGCCGATGGCTCAAGCCAGGATGCTTCTGGCAACGAGGCGGAAGCGCAGCTGGAGGCCACAAAGGATAGGATGCGCTCGCTGGCGGTCTATCTGGAGGACAACGGCATCGTGCCCGACATGGACGTCTTCGACGCCATTCTCTTCGACGAGAACGCGAAGGGCGACATGTACGCAAGGCTGGGAACGGCATCCGACAAGGAGAACGGCAAGCTCGTGACGGTCGAGTACCGGCTTTATTCGAACGGCGAGAAGACCGACGGGCAGGGCTTGACCTCAGAGGAGTTCGTGCTCGAGAAGTGGTACCCGCAGGACGAGGGAAGGGACGCCGAGGTTCTCGGCTTCTATCTCGTCGACGAGGCATCGGGCGCCGTGACCGACGAAGAGAAGACCAGCTGGTAGCCGCATGCGCCGAGCGCATTGCAGACGACGTCCGAGTCCAGGAGCACGAAGGGCAGCCCATTTCACACGCCGGGCGACCGCCTCGTCATGCGCCGGACCTGTCACTGATTGCGTAGGCGGGCCCGAAGGACGAGAAGTGCAGCACCCGCGGCAGCGATCCCCAGGAAATGCGGAGTCGCCCAAGGGTCACCGGTAGCAGGAATGGGTGAGCGGGGCTCATCTTTCAAAGCCGTCTGCGCGGGGGCCTCCTCGGCGACGCGCAGCTGTGACCCCCCCAGGCTTCTCGGACTCGGCGAGCAGCTCGGCTTTTCCGGCGCCACGTAGGCGTTGTTGAAGACGGCCTCGTTGACTCCATCACCGTACGAGACCTCGGGTATGAGGCTGCCGTCCGGGTCTATCTGCTCGGCGACGACCGTCACCTGGTAGACCCTCGCGTCGTACGTGATCCCCTCCTCGTCTCCCGCGACCTCGCGGATGGAGTAGCGATACGTTCCCATGCGCGTATAGGTGATGGGGGCAAACGTCACTGAGCCGTCCGCTGCGTTCGCGGCAGTCTGCAAGACGTTGCCCTGCTCGTCGAGAAGCTCGACGGAGAACTCGCCCCCCGCAAGCTCGCGGCCGGTGAGGGTCACCCTCGCCCCAAGCCGTACCTGGCCCCGCGGCGCGAACGTGTTGACGAAGGACACGACCGCGGCCCTCGCGGGCTTCTCGCCTGCCGTGTAGACGTAGGTCTCGCTATCCGCACCAGCCGTCGTAACCGTCGTGGTGGCCGTTACACGTCCGTCGTCACGCCTGCCCACCTCGATGGCAAGCGTTCGCTCGGCCATGTCGTAGGCGGTGGCGGGGTAGCTGAGGCCCTTAGCTGAAACCAGCGAATACCTGTAGGTCTTGCCGACGTCCTCCTTGGTGAAGACAATCAGCTTTCCGTCGCGGACCTCGAAGAAGTCCACCGTTGCCGGCTGGCCATCCTTCGCGCTGGGGAACCTGAAGACTCCAACGTACTGCCCCACCTGCCTCCCGAGGAGCAGCGCCTTAGACGCCTGGTCTTCAGGCACCACGGTCACCATGTACTCGGGATAGACGGAGTCGCGCCCGTTCATCACCGCGGACAGAGTGATGCCACCTGCCTCCGTGAAGTTCAGGGCGGGCTCGTAGGAGTTCGTGAAGGTCGGCGACCAGAACCCGTTGCCCACGGCGACAAGCTCCCCCTGCACGCGCCCGACGACGAACTCGAACGCGCCCACGTGCGTGTCGTACACGATGTCGGGATCCGAGCCCTGTACCTGGGTCACCTCGTAGCGGTAGGTGCCAGGCTCCGTGAACGTGATGGCACCGACCTTGATCTCGGCGTGGTCAGGCAAGAAGGAGAGCGTGTCCTCCTTTGTCACCGTGATGGTGGTATCGGCTGGCTCGGGCGCACCGTTCAAGCCGGTCACCTTGAAAGCGAACGCATCAGAGTCGTTCCAGGCCCGACCGGAGATCCCCACCCTCAGAACCCTGGCGGGCGTGATAGTGACGGATTCGGTGGGGCCGTCATCGGCAAGCGCCTGCGCGGGAAGAACGATTCCTGCCAGAGCAAGCGAGATGACACACAGGAAGAGTGTCTTCCAGAGGGACTTCATGGGCGGCTCCGTTTCGTCCGGGGTCTTATCCGCCACAATGTTACGCTCTCGCGGACGAAGTCGGTAGTGTCGTTTGGGGGGCGAAACGGCCAACCGGAAGACCCCCGCCTCGTCTCCCCCATCGCGGTCCCCGATTCCGCCTTGCACAACGGACAGCTGAGCGGCGAAGATACGTTTGGCGAGAGGAGAAGACATTGGAGACCGAGAACGTGGCACTTCCCCGGCTGCCCATGCCGCTCATGTGCACGTCGTTTGAGCCGGGCTGCCTCGATGCGGCGGTGGCGTCATTCGACGACCCTGACGTCCAGGCCATCGCCCGCGCCGAGGCTCTCTACTTCCGGGGCCAGGCCGAAGCGGCGGACGCCGCGGCGACTGCGTATCTCGACGCCGACGACGTCGGTCTGCGTCTCTCGGGAAATCTCATCTGCGGCTTCGCGAGCCTCTCGCTCAACCACATCGCCCAGGCGCAATCGTGCCTGGGGGCGATCGTGGCAGAAGGCTCGGCGGATGCCGACGAGGGCGAGTCAGAGCCGCTTCGCGCGTCTCGCATGCTCTTTGGTGCCGCGGCGGGCGTCCTCCTCCACCTCCCAACGCCCTTCTCGATGGAGGAGTTCGCGTCGTGCGCGGCAAGCCTGCCCGAGGGCCTGCGCCTCTTTGCGAGCTACCTGCTCGCACATGCCTCCTACCTCAACGGAGACTGGGGCAAATGCGTGGGCATGGCCGAGAACGCCCTGGTCATGAAGCGTGGAAGCTATCCGATATCGGAGACGTTCCTACACCTAGGGGAGGCGATGGGATACATGAGCCTGAAGGAGTCCGACCACGCCAGGGAGCACTTCGAGCGCGCGTGGGCGTTGTCGAGGCCAGACGGGCTGTACGAGACCATAGGCGAGCACCACGGGCTATTGCAGGGACTTGTCGAGAAGTGCCTGAAGGCCGGCTACCCCGAGGACTTCTCGCGAGTGATCGAGATAACGTACCGCTTCAGCTACGGCTGGCGCAGGATCCACAACCCGGATGCCGGCGAGAGCGTGGCAGACAACCTCTCGACCACGGAGTTCGCCGTCTCGATGCTGGCGTGTCGCGGATGGAGCAACGCCGAGATAGCGCGGCACATGGGCATCTCTGCCGGCACGGTGAAGAACAGGCTCTCGAGCGCGTACGCCAAGCTCGGCATCTCCAAGCGCTCCGAGCTCGGGCGGTTCATGCTGCGCTAGACGAGCACCTTCTTGTTGTCGGCACCCGGCGTCGTGACGATGACCTCATCCGGCACGACCGTGAGCGCGCCCTTGGCAGTGGCTGCACCCTTGAACATGGACTCGACCTCGCCCTTGAACTTCTCGACGTAGGCGCCCTCGGCCGTGTAGGTTGCCGTCCCCTTGATCTGGTAGCCCTCGAGGGTCTTGGGGTTGTAGGCGGAGAGGGCGATCCTGCCGCCGTTGGCCTTTAGGTTCGCAAGCGTCGTCTGCAGGAAGACGTCGCCGATGTGGAGGTTGCCCTCCTCGTCGATCTCCTTGAAGGCGACGGGCACGACGTTGGGCCTTCCGTCCGCGCAGGTCGCGAGGTCCCACATGGACTCGTTCAGGACCTTGATGACGTTCTCGTTAAGCATGGCTTCCTCCTTCTCCCGAGCAGCACCGCGCTGCTCTGCGTATCGGATGCCGCTCAAGATAGGAGACTCACGCGGATGGAGGAAGATATGGGGCGAAACTTGAGTTGCTCTTGTTGCCCGTAGCTGGTCTCTACCTGCGGGTTCCTGGGACGAGCGGTGCGTCTGTCCTTGCCGGCACCACCTTCACGTCCACAAAGTCGCAGACCTGGCACTGCCTCGGCGCGTCGGTCGTCACCTCGCGGTTTGTGAGTCCCGCCTACTTGCATATGTCGCGCAGGATCGGGACGACGGACTCGCCGCGCTCCGTGAGCGAGTACTCCACGCGCGGGGGTATCTCGTCGAAGCTCCTCCTCTGCACGAGGCCATCACGCAGGAGCTCCTTCAGGGACGACGACAGCACGGCATCGGAGATGTTCGTCATCTCCTCCCTCAGCTGACCGTATCTCAGGGTCTGCTTCTTCGAGAGCACGCAGAGGATGCGGCTCTTCCATTTCCCTCCGAAGACCTCGAGTCCGTACTCGAGCGGGCAGCGGATGTCCGGCTCGAGCTTTCTGGTGTGCGGCATGATGCCTCCAAACGTTGCTGTTGCCACCAGTCTTGCAGCATGTTGGGCGCGTCTCAAGTAACTATGCAAAACATGAGTGTCACCTGTCGCGGCGTCTCCTTGGTGCCTCGACAATGCATGCGCAAGCAGGCGGGGAGGTGCGTCATTCGGCGCGCCTCCCCGCTTCTCATGCCCCATGTCCCGGCTCTGGCTAATCCGCCGGGCTGAAGTCCTCCTTGGGGACCCCGCAGACAGGGCAGGTCCAGTCATCTGAGATGTCCTCGAAGGCGGTCCCGGGAGCGATGCCGTTGTCGGGGTCTCCCCTCTCCGGGTCATAGACGTAGCCGCAGACGTTGCACACGTACTTTCTCATGGCAGGCCCAGCACCTTCTCCCCCGGCATCCTCCGTTGCACCAATGAGGGCGCTGACCGCTGCCAAGCACCGTCGGCGAACCCACCGCGATCGCCTTCGATTTGAAGACCTCGGTCATGATCTCGTTCTTGTCGGCATGCGCAATCGAGAAGACCTTCACGACGGTGCTCGGGCTCTGACGTGCGACCTCTGCCGCAATCTCGTGAGCGATCTTGGTCGTGCCCTCCCACATCGTGTTGTAGACCACCGTGACCTGGTCCTCTTGGTACTCGCGCGACCACTTGTCATAGAGGTCGACGATCTGCATGGGGTTGTCGCGCCAGATTGCGCCGTGTGCCGGAGCGATCATCTATAGGGCGACGCCGCTTTGCGGGGCCCCTGGGTCATTTGAGGTGCTTGAGGATGTCGCCCAGCCCGAAGGTGGTCTTGCGGTAGACCTTGTTGTAGAGGGCCTTCTTCGGATGGAGAAGGCCCATGCCCTTCTTGCCGTATCCAGGGATGAGCGCCCTCTTCACCGCACGGGTAGCCCGGCCCCTTGTCCTGGCACTTATCGACTTCTTGATACTTGGCTTCCTCATTCCGTACTTCATGGCTCATTGCCCCCTACGAATTGCAGAGCGAGCGCATCGTCTTCAAAAGCAAGTGCATCGCCCTACCATGGTACGTCTATGCGGGACGGCAGAGGGATGCTCCCACCTTGTCAGCCCCTCTGCGCAGCGCTACCACGCTTTTCTCCGCCAGCCAATCGGGCCGGACAGCTAGAAGACGCCACCTCTCGTGCATGGAGCCACTGTCAGCCGGGCACATTGCCATCGAGGCATCGCGCCGACGTGTCTGGGGCGGTGCCTCGAGCATGTTGAAGGTGGATGCCGCGATGGCGTAATGGTCCCTGGTCAACCTGGATCAGCGGGCGAGCTACCAGAGCCTAGCAGACGGCTTCCCGTCTGCTGAAGTGGCTGCGCCTGCTCGTTTGCCAGCTTGACGGAGTCCATTGCACGTGCATCAATCGAAGAGGCAACGCTCTATCACGTCGCGCCCACGCAGTTTCTCGAGCCAGGCATCAGGGATGGCTCGCCATCCGTACGCGATGCCGGCAAGGCCACCTGCCACAGCCGTCGTCGTGTCCGTATCGTCCCCGAGATTCACCGCTAGACGCAAATTCGTCAAGCTTTTGACAAAGTTGCCGCTCAACTGACCAAAAGCCGGCCACGCACCTGCCCATTTGCTTGACGGCACGGCCCCGCCAAAGCGCCCCGCGACTTCTTAGGCGGCCAAAACACTCGTCCAACGGGCCCAACGCCGCGCCGCAACCGCCCCGTAAAGACCGCAAACACCGCCGGCCACCAGCACAAACTCGGCCATCTACAGCCGCACGCATCGAGCAACCGCCGCTGCGGTATCCTTGGAGCACTTGCACCTGCAGCACCAAGGAGCCGCCATGCGCACCGAGCTCGATGTCCCCTTTTCGCACAAAGAAGAAGCCAAGGCGCTGGGCGCCAAATGGGACCGGACCAAGAAGATCTGGTATGTACCCAGCGGCGTCAACCCCGAGCCCTTTGCCGAGTGGCTGCCCGGTGTTGACCGATCCGACCCCTCAGCGCCGTATATATATCTAGTACTGGGCAAGCGCGAGTGCTGGAAGTGTCACAAAGAGACCTCGGTCGCGGCCTTCGGTATCCCTTATCGAGCCGATGACGGCAAGGACACCGCCGCCGCGTACGCACCTAACGAAGCCGGGCACATTGCCATCGACACGGCCAATGCCAACGCACTCGCCATCGTGCCCGCTCTTGGCTGCGTGCCGGGCGAGATCCGCGACTACCTTCATAAGCGCTGCGGCTACAAGCCCGTAGGCGCGCGAGCCTCCAAAGCCCCGTCGCTCGGCAACACGTGCACCAGTTGCGACGCGTTGCAAGGCAGTCGCTATCTGCTCGAAGAGCCCTCGTCCCCGTTTGCCCTCACCGCCATCAACAAGCTGCCGGCACTGGAGTTTGTGCGCGTCGAAGTTGCCGGCGTCTTTGGCGTCCCGGCCACGCGCACCGACTTTGACCAGGCGCTCTTTACCTGGGCACGCGACCATCACGCCGAATTCCACAAGCAGCTCGGTGAGGGGATTTATTTGTAGAGATGGCATCGAGGAGCAGGAGCTCGATCGTTAAACAATCCCAAAACGCTACAGCCCCAGAATGTGCTCCAGGTAGCCCTTGTTGAACCAGAACGATTGCTTCGTCATCCAGCGCCCATCGGGCAGTTCGCAAGCATTCCTTGCGATGTCACCGACCTCTGTTCCATCGGCAAACTTGTAAGCCGCTTTTGACGTATGTGGGCGAACGTGAACAATTGGGTTGTCCGCCATACCGGGCAGATTGTTGGTCACCTTGAGCTTTCCGCTTGCATCCCGATACGGATTGAGCTCAACGCCCTCGCGAATGACCTTTCGCGTCTCATCCCAGCAAGCCTTTGCGGGACCCTCGATTTCGTTTGCCGGCATTGCCCAGAATAGGCAGCGGTCAAGACGCCACTCCCCCTCGTG
Organism: uncultured Collinsella sp.; assembly: GCA_902494345.1. Lineage (GTDB taxonomy): Bacteria > Actinomycetota > Coriobacteriia > Coriobacteriales > Coriobacteriaceae > Collinsella. The sequence continues at coordinate 15,937 of CABUSV010000023.1, read as the reverse complement.
GTCCTCACGGAACACGACGAAGAAGAAACGGTTGGTCTCAAGGCGCGCACGGAAGGAAGACGTTTCCCAATCCTCATTGATTAGCTGCTTGAACTCAAACGGAGGGAACGACATTGCCTGCTCGATGTGTCCCCTCTTATTAACGCGACAAGCACGGACGTTAATCCCGGCCTTAACGAACTCCTCGGCAGCATTGCTTTTAATGCCGAGCATGCGATAAACGAGCGTTGTCCATTGCGCCTTGTTTCCTGTGTATTCCAAGCCGTACTGCTCCGCAATCTGGCGATCGGTCTCGCCATAGTGGCGCTCGATAAGCGCAGTAACGTAGCTTTCGAAATCAATGGACTCGTCGTCGCCTTGAACGATGCTCTCGCCGATACGCGGGGCACCGAGAACATAGGCGTGAAGCACATAGTCCATGTACGAGCGCTTGAGTGAGAAGGCGCGACGCTTCGCGCGACGGCGTTCGATCTCGCCCGTATCGGTATTGAAGTACTCGTAATACTGGTCGACCCACATTGTCGCTTCGGTTGCGCCCTTTGTGCAGGCGCCCAAGTAGGTGGTCATGCCCTCCGATAGCTCGTCCGCGCGACCATCCTGAATGTACGAAATAATCTTCTCGTAGTCAGCGCGGATGATCTTCATATCCTCTTCGGGCAAACGAACCATGACTGCACGCTCAATGCGCTGGTCGTATTTGTCGATAGAGCGGTCACGGCCGTAGTAAATCAGCAGGATATTGCTGAGCTTGGTCTTGAGATGCGAGCTGTCGTAGTCGAGCGAAACGGGACGGTCGTAGGGAATCATCGTCAAGACAAGACGTTCGCCGGCAGATTTTCGACCGTCTTTAAGTACGTCAAAACACGTTGCCTTAAGCTCGACGCCCGCCTCGGGAAAGTCCGGCCGATCATCGCTGTTGGCCTTGTAGCCAAAGTAACGCTCCTCAATCAGGGTTCCCATACCGCCCTTGTACTTCTTGGATCCAAAGTCCTTAGGCGCGCTCTCCCCCTCCGGCGCAATACCAAGCTCGAGAATATCGCGAAACGTCATCCCGTCGAGATTGGCAGCATACCGCTCGATGCTAGAGGGGTCAGAAAAATCAGTATCGTCAAGCATGCGCTTGAAATCGAGGTGCTTCTTGGACATAGGGTACCTCCGAACGTCGCAGTTAACCTCATGGTAGTTCAGGGCAGCATATTCCTCTATGAAATTGAGGTCTTGATCTTGTCCGCTCGATCGGCTATTGTTGTGAGCACCATAAACGGACACAGCAGCGATTGGAGAAACGTGTCTGAGATTAACATTGCCGAGCTTTTTGCGGGCGTAGGCGGATTTCGTCTGGGTCTTGAAGGCTATGCCGACCCGCGTCATCCCGAGTTTTACATGAAGCCCGCTGGCCCATTCCATACCATTTGGGCAAACCAGTGGGAACCGCCCGGAACCAAAACTCGTCAGTTCGCGGCACGTTGCTATATGGACCACTTTGGCGAAGATTCCGTTGTCAACGAAGATATCAATAAGGTCTTGGATCAGGCTGAAGCCGGCGAAATTAAAATCCCCGACGTGCAAATGGTCGTCGGCGGCTTCCCTTGCCAGGACTACTCTGTTGCACGCCCGCTCAATCAGGCGCACGGCATCGAGGGCAAGAAGGGTGTCCTTTGGTGGGACATCTATCACTTCCTCGAGATGAAAAAACCTCGCTTCGGTCTCTTTGAGAACGTTGACCGCCTGCTCAAGTCGCCCGCGTCTCAACGCGGTCGCGACTTCGCCATCATCCTAAGCTGTCTTGCCGACCTCAACTACACGGTCGAATGGCGCGTGGTCAACTCTGCCGAATACGGTTTCCCCCAGCGTCGCAAGCGTGTTTATATCTTCTGCGAAAAGGACGCTGGCAAGGTTGATCTCGTTGATCGCATGCACAACGGCGTCATGGCTAAAGCCTTCCCCGCCATCTATCCCGACGAGATGTCCGAGCTCGACGTTTTACCCGACCCCTACGAGAACTCAACTCGTTTTGGCGTCGGCCAAAAGACCTCTCAATTCAAGAATGCTGGCGTCATGCAGGGCTGTCATGTTCTGACCTGCGACTTTGCCGAGGACTATCACGGTGAGCGCCACGTGCTTGGCGACGTGCTTGTCGACGAGGCTGATGTCCCGGAGCAGTTCTACATCTCCGACGAAAAGCTTCCCGACTGGCGCTACCTTAAGGGCAGCAAGCGCGAAGAGCGCACTAACAAAAAGACAGGCTTTACGTACACGTATTCCGAGGGAGCCATGAGCTTCCCAGATGCCACCGACAAGCCGAGCCGCACCATCCTCACAGGAGAAGGCGGCACGGGAGCGAGCCGCTTCAAGCACGTCATCGAATGTCCCGATGGCCGTTTCCGCCGTCTTGTTCCCGACGAGCTCGATCAGCTTCAGGGATTCCCGAAAGGCTGGACCGATACGGGCATGACTGACGGCCATCGAGCCTTCTGCATGGGCAACGCACTCGTCACCGGCGTGCCCCATCGCATTGGCGAAGCTATGGTCGAAGTGTACGGCCTCTAAGGCAAGCAATCCGGAGCCGGCAGCACACGCTGTCGACTCCGTTTTTTCCATCCCACTCCCCTGTATACTGATGTAGCACGTGTTTCATCCGGGCTTGTTGGGCCGGATTGTTCATGGGAGGGTCTTATGGCTGCTTCGAATCCGCCTAAGGGGAGCGTTTCTTCTTCGTCCATCAAGCCGGTTACGCGCAAGGCCGTGCGCTGCCAGCGCGAGGTCGCTTGGCTTGTCACGCAGGCGGCGGGCAGGCTTGTGGCGACCACTCAGGACGTCAATGCGCCTACGCCGAGCTTTGTGTTAGCGGCGGCACTGGATTTTGTGCGCCAATTGGAGCTTGCCGAACAGGATGCCGGCGGCCACCTCGACTACCAGAATGTTATGGCGCCCGACCTGCAAACGTTCTGCCACATGGCCAAGTTGTCCGCCGCGCCCAATGCGCTTTCGGACGCAGGCTACATGTTTACGCTCTCAGGCGCGGACCTTATCCGCGACATCTATGCATACTGCAGTGAACTCGCCAAGCGCCACGTCCTTGACGCGGCAGAAGTCAAACCGGGGTATGTCATCAAGCTGGTTCTTAGGCTGTTCTTGATGAACGGATTCGGGGCCATGCCGGCGTAAGCCGAGTCTTCAGCATCACCGTCGACTGAGCAACAACCGCTTTACCTTAGTGGGCGCCAATTGAGGGTCGATTATTGGGTCGCCTCGTCCACTAACGCATTTATTCCACGCGCTCTGACAGTCGATACTTGCGGTTGCGGCTCGTCGCCGGCGCCGTGGGCTCAAGCTCGCCTTGAGCAATGAGCGCGTTGACGCGCGACCTAACCTGGGAAATTGTAAGCCCCGTGCGTTCTGCCAGCTCACGCGTCCCCAGCTCGCCGTAGTGTTTGAGTGCCGTCACAATTAAGCCCCCGCCATGATCGACCGGCTCGATTTTTGAACGGTAAAGTACGATCTTGAACCGATCGAACCCCGGGCAGAACAGGGGCTCGGCCAGACCATGCGCGCGCATGGCATCGATCATCATCGGGATGCCCGAGCCATTGCCCTCAGCCGGCGAACCTGCGCCATCCGGCAGCGGGACAATCGACATGAGTTTCACGAGCGTCGCGTTACGGCATCGGGAGCTGCCGTCAAACAAGTTCTCGCGAGTCTTTCCCCCGTAAAGGCCGCCAGGATTCGTCACCTCGACACGATCGTCAAAGACGTCGACGGCAATCGATTGTCCACAGAACCGATCCCCGTATTCTCGATGGATTACGGCGTTGGTGATTGCCTCGCGCAGAACCTCCTCGGGAATCTCCAGCGAGTCGACACGCGAGACGCCTTGGACGGTCGAGGTTCGCCGCAAATTCTTGGCGACGGCCGCGACAGCATCCGAGATCATCTCGCCCAACGTTCCCTCACAGATTGTGCGGTCCATGAACCTCAGCGACCCCGCCGTGCCTTTCCGGGTCCCCGCATAGACAGCCATGTCGATAAAGAGCTTGGGATAAAACTGCTGAGGGTAGGTGCCCGCAACTAGGAGTCCAGCCTTGGTGACATTGCCCTGGGAATCAAGGAAATTTAGGCGCTCCAGCTTCGTTTGTTTGTCCGGCGCGCCGCGCATCGCCCGGGGCGTCAACGAGAAAGCCCGATCTATCGTACGGTCGACCAGCGTCTCGTCGAGATCGTCCGCGTCCGCGTCCGCCACCGCGTCGCGATCGCTCGGAGTCGCTCGACCGTATGACGCCAATGCGAGCACCTCGGTCGATGAAAGCGGCACATCTTTGTCATCGATGCGCTTGTAGCTGCCGCCCTGGGCGCCCCGCTCTATGACATAGCAGGGCTTGCTCGACGGATCGAGCTCCTCAATCGTAATGACGAGAACGATGACGCCCTGAAGCTCCACTCGCTCGATCCTGCGGAGAATGCCGCGGATAGATTTCCCTCGTCTCTCAGTTATCTCTCGTAATTATCTCTCATCTATCCCTTATCTCTCGGCTTAGAGATAAGGGATAGATAGAGATGGAATGTCTACCATTTGCTTCATTTATACATATTTTTGCTGGTAGAACAATTGGTATTGAGACAATACCATGATTGCCTGTCTCTTTGCTGCTCAGTTATCTCTCATATTTTTCTCTCATCTTCCTGTCATCTCTCATATTAGAGACGAATGAGGGACGAGAGATACGCGAGTGATGGACGAGCGAGGATTTTCGGACGGTCGGATATCGAGAGTGGATATTTGGACGGTTTTTGGGGCTTTTGCGGCAAATTCCGTCCAAATATCCACTCTCGTTCGATAGGTATCCGGAAATCCTCGCTCGTCCGTCCGAATATCCACTCTCGTTTGGCGAGTGTCCAATTTTCCACGCTCGTGCGGCGGGCACGCGAGCCCTTCGCCCAATCCGCTGGCATCGTCTCCAGTTCGCCGCAGGGTCGCGGCCCCATATGGGTATACTCTCGAGGATTCGACTCGATTCGCCCCCGCTGGGGCGTCAAAGGAGACTGCATATGCCCACCACCTCAACCGACCCGCGCGCCGCTGCCGCCGCGCTGCTGGTGCCCGGCACCACCTGCCACGGCTTTGCCGTCGAGCGCCGCGAGACCGTGCCCGAGCTCGACTCGGACGCTTACGTGCTGCGCCACACTGCCTCGGGTGCTCGCCTGCTGTACCTGGCGTGCGACGACGAAAACAAGGCCTTTGCCATTGGCTTTAAGACGCCGCCGGCCGATTCCACCGGCGTGTTCCATATTCTTGAGCACTCGGTGCTGTGCGGATCGGCCAAGTTTCCCGTCAAGGAGCCGTTTGTCGACCTGATCAAGAGCTCCATGCAGACGTTCCTCAACGCCATGACCTACCCCGACAAGACCATCTACCCCGTTGCCACCACCAACGAGCAGGATTTGTACAACCTGATGGACGTGTACCTGGACGCGGTGTTCAACCCGGCCATCTATACCAAACCCACCATTTTTGAGCAGGAGGGCTGGCACTACGAGCTGGACCTGCCGGAGGGCGCCGAGGGCGAGGGCGGCGGCGCGAGCCTGCGCGAGGGCACGCTGCGCTATAACGGCGTGGTGTTCAACGAGATGAAGGGCGCGCTGTCCGACCCCATGAGCGTGCTGGACGACGCCGTCAACGCCGCGCTCTATCCCGACACCGCCTATGCGCACGAAAGCGGCGGCGACCCGCGCGCAATCCCCGCGCTCACCTACGAGCAGTTCCTGGACACGCACGCGCGCCACTACAATCCTTCCAACTCCTACATCACACTCTACGGCGACCTGGACGTGGACCGCGCGCTGGCGTTTTTGGACGAGCGCTATCTGTCGCAGCCGAGTGCTGCGAGCCGCCGCATGGACGCTGCCGTCGCCGCCGGCGAGGACCCATCCACGCTGGCGCCCAATCCGCTGGACGTGCAGGCGCCCGTGACCTGCGAGTACAAGCGCGTCGAGATGGCCACCACGCCCGAAAACGCCCTGGTGGGCTTGGGTCTGGTGCTGGGCAGCGCGCTCGACCGCAAGCGCACGATCGCGGCGGACATTCTGTTTGAGGCACTGCTGGGCTCCAACGAAGCGCCGGTTAAGAAGGCCATTCTGGCCGCAGGCCTGGGCGGCAACGTGGTGAGCTACACCGCGGCCGAGAGCCTGCAGCCCTACGAGCTCATCATGCTGCAAAACGCACAGCCCGGCGTGGCGCGCGAGCTGCGCCGCGTGTTCCAGGACGCCTGCCGCGACCTATGCGAGCATGGCGTTCCGCGCGAGCGCCTGGAAGCCATCATCAGCAGCAACGAATACGACCTGCGCCAGCGCGACTACGGTATCGCCGACGGCGTGGCCATTGCGTGCGACGCGCTGAGCACCTGGCTCTACGATGACGACGCCGCGACGCTGGCGCTCAAGTACGGCCCGGTGTACGAGGAGCTGCGTGGCGAGCTGGACGGCAGCTATTTTGAGGACCTGCTGCGCGAGCTGGTGCTGCAGAACGATCACATGGCACTGGTCGAGCTGGTGCCGGTGGACGCCGCCGAGGGTTCGGAGGGTGCCGAGGCCGCCGAGCTGGCAGCCAAGCGCGATGCCATGACCGATACCGAGCTGGCCGACGTGGTCGAGCGCACGGCCGCGCTGCGTGCCGCGCAGGAGGCGGAAGACACGCCCGAGGCCAAGGCCACGCTGCCGCGCCTGCGCGTGTCCGACATTGGCGAGGCGCGCCCCGAGCCGCCGCTGATCGTGGACACGACCGCACCCATCCCCTGTCTGCGCCACGGCATCCCCACCAACCGTCTGGCCTACGCCATGCAGTATTTCGACCTGAGCTGCGTCGCGTTTGAGGACCTGCCCTATGTGACACTGCTCTGCCGCCTGCTTAAGCAGCTGCCCACGAGCGAGCACTCGGCCGAGGAGCTCGACAACTTGCTCGCCGGCAAGCTGGGCTTTTTGAGCTTTACGACCGAGGTCATGACCCAGCCCGACGTGGACGGCGTGCGCCCCTACCTGCTGGTGAGCGCCGGCGCCCTGTCCGAGAAGATCGATGCGCTGGCGAGCCTGCCGCGCGAGGTGTGGTCGAGCACGCTTTTGCTCAATGCCGACGCCGACCGCGTGCGCGACGTGCTCACGCAGATTCGCATTGGGCTTGAGCAGGGCTTTATCAACAACGGTCACTCGGCGGCGCTCGGTCGCGCGATGAGCTACAGCACGCCTTCGGCCGTGGTGCGCGAACAGCTTTCGGGCGTTGATTTCTATCTGTTCCTGCGCGATCTGCTCGACCACTTTGACGAGCGCCTGGACGGTCTGCGTGCCAAGCTTGCCGAGCTGGCAGACCGCATCTTTGTGGCCGATGGCTGCATGGCGAGCTTTACCGGCAGCGACGAGGACTTTGACGTGTACTGGGCCGCCGCGGGCGACCTGGGGCTGGGCGCTGGCGACGGCGGCGATGCAGGCCACGACGCGCTCGTGGTGCCGACGCCGTGCGACCGCCACGAGGCTTTTGTCATCCCCAGCGACATCTGCTTTGCGGCAAGCGCGTGCGACCCGCGTCGCCTGGGCATCGACGTGACGGGCGCCTGGGCGGTTGCTGCCAACGCGCTCTCCTACGACTACCTGTGGAACGAGATCCGCGTTAAGGGCGGTGCGTACGGCTGCGGATTCCGCGCGGCTGGCGAGCGCCAGACGGCGTTCTACACCTACCGCGACCCGGCAATCGACCCCTCGATTGAGCGCGTGGCACGCGCAGGCGAGTGGCTCTGCAGCTTTGAGCCCGACGAGGCCGCCTTCGAGGGCTTTATCGTGAGCTGCGTGAGCGGCATGGACGCGCCGGTGAAGCCGTACGCGCTCACCAAGCGCCGCAACACGACCTACCTGGCTGGGCTCGATCCGCACGCACGCGAGGAGCGCCGCACCCAGATGCTCGCCGCCACGCCCGGTGAGCTGCGCTCGCTCGGCGCCGACGTGACGCGCATCGCAGCTGAATCGCCCACCTGTGTCTTTGGCGGCCGCGACGTCATCGCCAAGAGCAACGCCGGCTTCAACGTAGTCGACCTGCTGGCATAACCACAGCAAGCAAAACCGCCACAAAGGGGACAGGTACCTTTGTGGCGGTTCAAACACTTGTTCTATACGTACATGTGTTCTATAGTATGGGTGATTGCTTCGGGCTTAAATTGCAACTATAATATAGTTGCGGGATGTGAGGCAGGATGGCTCGGATCGACAAACTCATCGCCCAGCTGCTTAGCTGTCCTTCAACGTATAGATTTGCTGACTTTCTTAAAGTTATGGCTTCATATGGCTTTGAAATGGACAACAAAGGCAGGACATCCGGATCGCGCATTCGCTTCTACAGGCCATCGGACGGCAGAATGTTCGTGATGCACGCACCCCATCCATCTGACGAATTGACGGCGGGAACCATCCGAAACATCGTTCGATTTCTACAAGATGTCGGAGGCAGCCATGAGTAACGTTTTGGCTTACAAGGGTTATTTCGCCCCGGTCGAGTTCGATGCCGAACAGCACGTGCTGACAGGTATGGTCGCCGGCATTAGGGACGCAATTGTATTTGAAGGCTCCACGGTTGAAGAAGTGGAGCGATGCTTCCACGACGCCGTCGACGATTACCTTGAGTTTTGTGCCGAAAAGGGCAAGGAACCAGAGCGGGCTTTTAAGGGCTCATTCAATGTGAGAACAGGCTCCGAGCTTCACAAGCAGGCAGCACTGGCGGCGGCAAAGAAGGGTGAATCGCTTAACAAATTTGTGGCCGAAGCAATCGCCGCGGCGTTGTAATAGAGACGAGTCGCCATCAAAACAACCACGAGGGTGTCTGTGTTCCCTTCGTGGTTGTTTTTGCTGTTTGCCCAGATAAAACCTGCCAAAATAAACCTGTCCCTTTTTGGTAGGTTTGGGAGAGGGAGCTGGGATGGATAAGGCTGAGTTGCGGCGGGCAGTGATTGCTCGGCGCGATGCTCTTGATTTGGACTTGCGGGCGGCGAAGTCTGCCGTTATCTGTGCGCGGCTTGTTGAGTTGCTGGGCAGCTCGGATCCCGCAGCCCCGCACACCGTTGCAGTCTATGCCGTAATGGGCTCCGAGGCAGATCCCGCCGCCTTTGCCGCTGCGGCCGCCGCGCGCGGCTGGCGCGTTGCCTATCCGTGCATGCTCTCGGCAATTGATGCCGCAGCTTGTGGCCAGCGCATGTGCATGCGGGCGGTCGCCGCCAGCGACGCGGCCGCGGCTCCGTTTATCACCCATCCCACGCGAACCTTCGCTGCCGCGGACATCGACAGCGACCGCTTCCCCATCGTGTCTGCCGAGGCTCTCGACATGATTGTTGTGCCGCTCGTGGCCTTCGACCGCACCGGCGCACGCCTGGGCTACGGCGGCGGCTGCTATGACCGCTACCTGCCCATGCTCTCGCCCGCATGTCAAATCATCGGCATCGCCTTTGACGAGCAGCACGTCGACCACATCCCCATCGATGCCCACGACCTGCCGCTACCCCGCATCATCAGCGCCTAACGGCTGGTGCACTTCCCGACGGCCTAATGCTCCTCGCCGGCGCGGGCCAGGTCGTAGGGCGTGGTCTGGTAGACGTAGTAGTTGAGCCAGTTGGTATAGAGCAGCTGAGCCTGGCTGCGCCAGACGTTACGCGGCTCGGCGGTGGGGTCATCGCCCGGGAAGTAATGCGCCGGCACCTGAGGGTTGAGGCCGCGCTTCACGTCGCGCTCGTACTCCAGGCGCAACGTGTCGGTATCGTACTCGGGATGGCCAAAGACAAAGAAGCGACGGCTGTCGGTCGACTTGACGATGTACAGGCCAACCTCGTCGGACACGGCCACGACCTCAAGCTGCGGCTCGGCCTCCACGTCCTCGCGGCGCACATCGGTGTTGCGCGAATGCACGGCATAGAAACGGTCGTCAAAGCCGCGAACCAGCGGGCTTTGCGGCTTCACCAGATAATGCTCAAACACGCCGCTCGCCTTTGCCGGCAGGTCGTACTTCTGGATACCGTAATGATGGTAGAGCCCCGCCTGCGCGCCCCAGCAAATGTGCAGCGTAGAATGTACGTGCGTAGTGGACCAATCCATGATCTGGCAGAGCTCGGGCCAGTAGTCGACCTCCTCGAACGGCATCTGCTCCACGGGCGCGCCCGTGATGATCAGGCCGTCGTAGTGGATGTCGCGGATGTCGTCGAACGTGCGGTAAAACGTCTCCAGGTGGCCGGCGCTCACGTGCGTGGCCTCGTGCGTCTTGGTGCGCAGCAGGTCCACCTCCACCTGCAGCGGCGTATTGGAGAGCTTGCGCATGATTTGCGTCTCGGTGGCGATCTTGGTGGGCATGAGGTTGAGGATGAGCACGCGCAGCGGACGGATGTCCTGGTGCAGCGCGCGGTACTCGGTCATGACAAAGATGTTCTCGCTCTCGAGCTGCGCGGCGGCAGGGAGGGCGTCGGGGATGCGAATGGGCATGGATGCTCCTTACGAGTCAGTTGCAGCTATGGTACAACGACCGGCCCCATCCGCGCGAGTGCATCGCCCCGAGACACCGCCAGTGGTCCAAAACAGCCAAAAGTAGAGATTAAGGCATGTCCCAAAAATCTACCGCGCTTTAGCCTGGCAAAGTGGCGGCAGGAAGCTACAATGGTTCGACGCGAAAAACTCGGCCGAAAGGATACATATATGTACCAGACGCGTAAGATCGGTGTGGTCGGCCAGGGCCACGTAGGAGCACATGTCGCCAACAGCCTGCTCATGCAGGGCATTGCCGATGAGCTGTACCTGTGCGATATCAACGAGGCCAAGGTGACGTCCGAGGTCCAGGACCTGCGCGACTCCCTTTCGTTTGTCCCGTACAACACCAAGATCGTCAACTGCTACGACCACTACGAGGAGCTGGCCTGCTGCGACGTCATCGTCAACGCCGCCGGTAAGGTCGCGCTGGCCGCTGGCAACCGCGACGGCGAGCTGTTCTTTACCACCGACGCCGCCCGCACCTTTGCCAAGCGCATCGTCGACGCCGGCTTTGACGGCATCTTCGTGAGCATCTCCAACCCCTGCGACGTCGTGTGCACCGAGCTGTGGCACCTAACCGGCTACGATCCCAAGAAGATTATCGGCTCGGGCTGCGGCCTGGACTCCGCCCGCCTGCGCACCGAGATTTCCAAGAAGGTCGGCGTGAGCCCCAAGTCCATCGACGCCTACATGATCGGCGAGCACGGCTTTAGCCAACTGGCCGCCTTTAAGGCCGCAACCATCGCCGGCAAGAGCCTCACCGAGCTTCAGGCCGAGAACCCCGACAAGTACGCCTTCGACCACATGGAGGTCGAGGAGCTCGCGCGTAAGGGCGGCTATGTGACCTACCAGGGCAAGCAGTGCACCGAGTACGCCGTCGCCAACTCCGCCGCGCGCGTCTGCGCCGCCGTGCTGCATAACGAGCACGCCGTGCTTTCGGCCTCTACGCTTATGACCGGCCAGTATGGCGAGGAGGGCATCTTCACATCCCTGCCGTGCGTGATCGGTGCCGAGGGCGTCGAGGAGGTCTACACGCTGGACCTGTCCGAGCACGAGCTCGAGGGCTTCCACAAGAGCTGCCAGCACATCCGCGACAACATCGCCCAGCTCGACTGGTGGGACGCCGAGGCCTACGACGCCAAGTAAGCGTCGGTTGCCGCGACACCTCGCTCATACGGACGCCATGCAAAGCGGGCCGCGCCGGAAACCCACCAGCGCGGCCCGCTTTTTGACTCACACGGCACGCTTGCGAATCGAAGGTGAATGCTTTTCCCGTTACTTAGTACTGCTCGATGCCCATGTAGCGACGAACCTCAGGGCTGTGATCGAACACCTTGCCGCGGGCGGCGCGCAGCTCGCAGCTCATGTTGTAGAAGAAGATCGGCTCCAGGTACGAACGCACGCTGGCGGGCACGTCGCCTACGCCGTACTCGAGCGCGTCGAGCACCATGATCGTGTCGGTGTGCGTGTTGAGGAACGCCAGCGCGCGCTCCTCCATGGGGCGGCACTCGCCCGATCCGAGCTGCACAAAGTAGAACACGCCGGGCTCGGTGGCCTCGAACGGGCCGTGGAAGTACTCGCCGGAGTGGATGTAGCAGCAGTGCTGCCACTGCATCTCCATGAGCGAGCAGATCGCCATGGCATAGGTCTGGCTAAAGTTGGGGCCGGAGCCCAGGATGTAGAAGAACTTGTGCTGCTGGCAGAGCTCAGCAAAGCGGGCGCCCAGTTCGGCGTTGACCTTCTCGCGGGCGGCGGGCAGCAGCGCGTCCATCTGCTTAAGGCCTTCGTACATGTCGGCGAGTGCTTCGTAGCCCTCCTGCTGGTCGAGCAACTCGGCGGCGATCAGAGCGCCGATGCCCTGCGGCACCTCAGCCTGCGACACGCCCTCGCCCCACGGATAGACCCAGGTAGTCCACTTGCCGTTGTCGATCTTTGAGCCCCCGCAGTCGGTAAGGGCAATGACCTCAGCACCGGCGGCCAGCGCTATCTCGCAGCCGTCGACGACCTCCTGCGTGTTGCCGCTGTGGCTGCAGGCGATGACGAGTGATTTCTCGCCAAGACTCTTGGGAGCCATCAGGCAAAACTCGCGCGCCGTGTAGACCGTCGAGGCAAACGTGGTGGCCTCGCGCTTGAGCAGCTCGTTGGCCGGCATCAGGTCGATCATCGAACCGCCGCAGGCGATCCAAAAGACGTTCTCAATCTTGCCCTTGCGCTCGATAATTTCCTGAACCAGATCGCGTGCGTTCACGGTGATGCTCCTCCTTGTGTGGCGGTTTTGAACGACGACAGCTCGTACCTGCGGTCGTTCTATGTTGTCCTATTTATAGCACGCACGACGACGCTCGTGAAGTCATTTCACCAAACTTGTTCTATGTTGTTCTATCTATGGACGTTAGATGTCGAACACGTAGCGCGAGCCCACGATCTTTTGGCGTCCGAGTAGCAAGGGCCGCTCGTCCGCATCGGTAAAGTACGCCTCCATATAGAAGAGCGGCTCGCCGACCGGCACCTCCAACAGCGGGGCCGCCTGAGCATCGGCAAGCGCAATCTCCACGGTGCAAGGGTCGGACTTGAGCGGCGCGCGGCCCGAATGCTCGGCAACGAGCGCAAAGATCGAGTTATCGGTGAGGTCCTTATCGGCAAGTGTCTGCAGATAGGGATGGTCAGCCAGCACAAAGGCGTTGTTCTCGAGCATGACGGGGATGCCGTCGGCCGTGCGCACGCGCTCGACCACGATAAGCTCGCAGCCGGGCTCTACGCCAAAGAACGCCGCGTCCTCGCGCGTCGCCGCAACCACCGTGCGCGATACCAGGCGCGCACCCGGCACCATGTCGTTGGCAGCGCAACCCTCGGAAAAGCTCTGAACATCACCCTTCTGGACAATCTTGCGCTTGAGCTTGGGCACGCACACGAACGTGCCCCTCCCCTGCTGGCGGTTGAGATACCCCGCGCGCGACAGCTCCTCGATGGCGCGGCGCACGGTGATGCGTCCCACGCCGTAGTACTTCGCAAGCTCCATCTCGGAAGGAATGCGCGAGCCGGATGCGTACACGCCACGCGCGATCTCGCCCTTTAGGTCGTCCATGACCTGCTGGTACAGCGGCACGGCGGGCACGTCAGTGCGGTCGGTTTTATCGTCGAATGCCATCGTTACGCTCCATCCCGCGCATGCTCGGACTCAAATTCTTCAATCGCCGCCATAAACTGCTCGCCAAAGGCGTCGGCTTTTTTCTCGCCAATGCCGTTGACCTGGATCAGCTCCTCGCGCGTCTGCGGACGCAGGCGGCACAGGCCGCGCAGGGCCTTGTCGGAAAAGACCATATACGGCGCCATCTCCAGCTCGGTCGAGATCTCCTTGCGGAGGGCACGCAGGCGCTCGAACAGCTCGGCATCGTCGCCAACGCGCGGGTGCTGATCCAGCTCGGCCTCCTCGCGCAGCAGATCGACGGCGCGGCGGGCGCGGGCCGAGGCCTTGCGCTTGGACGCGCGACGCTTAACGGTAAAGACGAACGCCTCGTCCTCGACCTCGCCGGCACGCGGACCCAGTCCCACGACCGGGTACTGCCCCTGCGAGGTGGCCAAATAACCGCGACCGCACAGCTGGCCGATGATGTCCTTGATGCGCCCGACCGATTCGCTCGACAGCTCACCGTAGCCGCGGTCCTCGTCCAGATTCATCTGGCGAATGCGCTCGGTGTTGCCGCCGTGAAGCACGTCGGCGATGAGCGACTTGCCAAAACGCATGGGACGCGTGGCCACGTAACGTACGGCGGTGCGGGCCATATCGGTGACGTCCTCGACCTCGAACTGCGTGAGGCAGTTGCTGCAGTTGCCGCAGCCCTCGGCGTCATCCGTGGCGGTGGAGCCCGAACCAGCCGCAGCCGCGTGCTCGGCCGCGGCCTCGTCGCCAAAGTAGCGCAGCATGTATTCGCGCAGGCAGCCGGTGGTATTGCAGTAGCCCTCCATCTGGCTGAGCAGGCGGTAGCGGTTCTGGAGCGCCCACGCGCGCTGCTCGTCGTCGAGCGCCTCGTCCGCAGCATCGCCGCGGTCGATCAAAAAGCGGCGCATGCGAAAATCATTGCCGTTCCACAGCAAGTGGCAGCTGGCCGGGTCGCCGTCGCGGCCGGCGCGGCCAGCCTCCTGGTAGTAGGCCTCGATGCTCTCGGGCACGTTGTTATGAATCACGTAGCGCACGTTGGGTTTGTCGATGCCCATGCCAAAGGCGTTGGTGGCAACCATCACCTGAATGTCGTCGTCAATAAAGGCACGCTGGCTCTGGCGACGGGCGTCGTTGCCCATGCCGGCATGGTAGCGGCCCACGCGAATGCCGCTGGGTCCCAGCGCCTCGGCAAGCTCGCCCGCCAGCGCGTCGACCGTCTTGCGAGTCGAGCAATACACGATGCCGCTCTCGCTCGAATGCGCGATCACATAGTCGCGTACCCACGCGGCCTTGGCCTTGTCGCCCATCTCCTCGCAGCCAAAGTAGAGGTTCTTGCGATCGAAGCCCGTCACCACCGTCGCGGGGTTTTGCAGGCCGAGCATCTGCTGAATGTCCGCACGCACGCGCTCGGTCGCCGTAGCGGTAAAGGCCGCAACGATGGGGCGCTGCGGCAGGGAATCGATGAACTCACGAATCTGCAGATAGGCGGGGCGGAAATCCTGGCCCCATTGGCTCACGCAGTGGGCCTCGTCAATGGCCACGAGCGGCACGCCAATGCCGCCGTCCGCCGCAGCCTCCTGCGCAAAGGCTAAAAAGCGCGGCTCGAGCAGGCGCTCGGGCGCCACGTACATAAGCTGGTAGCGGCCCTCGCGCGCCCGTTTGAGCACGGTATTTTGCTGGGCCGGAGTAAGGCTGGAGTTGAGATAGCTGGGTCGCGCACCCGCCGCGAGCAACGCACGGGTCTGGTCTTCCATAAGCGACAGCAGCGGACTCACCACAAAGGTGATGCCGGGCAGCATGAGCGCGGGCACCTGGTAGCAAATGGACTTGCCGGCGCCCGTGGGCATAACACCCAGCGCATCGCGGCCTGCAAGAATCGCATCCACCATGCGGTCCTGTCCCGGGCGAAACGAGGTGTATCCAAAATAGGCGCCGAGCGTGTCAAGCGCCATCTGCTGCATGCTATCGGTCATGGTTTCCTAACGTCCAAGTCATCTGCCGCCGATTATACGCCGCCACGCGGACCGGTGCCGCGCCGCTGTCGGCCACGGGCAATGCAGTCCAAAGGGAACGAGCGTGGATTTTTGGACACTTTCCGGATGAGCGTGGAAACGTCGCTGGTTGAGCATAAGTCAGACACTATGACCCAATCCGAGGGCACGGAAACGACAGGAGCCCCCGCTCGTGACCGCGGGTCGGGGCTGCGACAATGTTGTTGAAGTGCCAGAGGCGCAGCCG
>CABUSV010000022.1 GCA_902494345.1 uncultured Collinsella sp. | reverse complement strand
TCGTGCACGCGGTCGGCCAGGGCGGTCATCTTCTTGCCGGCCTCGTAGACGTTCCTGCCGTCCTCGAGGTAGCCCTCCTGGTCGAAGTGCATGATCTCGATCTTCTCGGTCTCCTTCATTCCCGCTCCTTTCACGAGCAGTTTGAATTGTCGCACGGAATGAACGGGCTTGCCGCCCCGTCGCACCGCTTAACCTTGTGGACATCTTGGCCCCAAGCTCAACAATTCAAAGGTTCTTAATACCAGTGAACGATTACAGGTTAGCCGTTTTTAATACCGATTTTATGATTTCATCCTCCCCTCTCGGTAGACGGTCAGTTTTTGCCGCTCATCGGTCAAGCGACATATATCCGTAAAAACGAGCGCCCCCGCCATGCGCAGGGACGCTCTAGACGCTAATAGTTGTAGGTATATCCGCCGGCGTCGCCGCGGGTAAAAGACTTGGCATGCTCGATTGCCTGCCCACTCGAGTCATAGGTCAGGCCTTCCAGCACGAGCGCCAGATCGCCCGGCTCAAGATTGAGCAAACTCGCATTGCGTGCGCCCAGCGCCTCGATATCGAGTTTCTCTACCGACTGATCTGGCTTGCGTCCCAACATATCGTAGGTCTCGAACAGGCTGAAGACCGAAATGTCCACGTCTTCGATGCCCGGAAACAGCAGGCACGGAATCAGTGTCATCTCGATCGATACGGGCTCACCATCGATGCAGTTGAGGCGGCGCACCGAGTAAAGCAGATCGTCCTCGGCGATGCCAAACAAGTCGGCATAATACGGGCCGGCGTAGCGTTTGGAGCGCGCCAGGATGCGCACCGACGGCGTCGCGCCCGATGCCAAAACCGACTGGCGGAAGCCGCCCTTGCGTTCGTGCTCGTCAAACCACTTGTGTCCCACAAAGGCGCCTTTGCCCTGCACGCGACGAATCTGGCCACTTTTGACCAGCTCGTCCATGGCGCTTCGGATTGTCAGGCGTGTCGTGCCAAACTCCTCGGCCAGCTCGTTTTCGGACGGAATCATCGAGCCCGTCGGGTAGTCGCCGCGCTCGATTCGCTCCGCAATGCAGCGGCGAATTTGTTTGTAAACCGGCAAGTCTTCTACTGCATCAGCCATTCGACACCCACCTTCGTCGCAACGCCGTCTGCCTCGCCGTTATCGGCAAAACGATACTTGGTCGGCAGAATCACGGACTTGCAATACTCGACAAAGCCATCGGTCTCGTCGCGCTCGTGCGAAGCCTTGTAAAACACCGGCGTGCCCTCCTGAGCATTCAGCAACTTGGCCTCGTCGGCGTTCAGACAGCTGATGGAAATATGCTCCTTGCCGTGCGTCACATGGACATTCCCCTCCTTGAGCAAAACGTCGTAGAGGCTTTCCTGCTCAAAATCGTGATCGGGAAGCGAGGGGCACAAAGACAGATTGACGTAAGCCGTCTCGATCGATGCCGGGGAACCGTTGACCACACGCACGCGCCGAATGCAGAAGAGCGGCATGCCCAGGTCGATCTGGGCTTTTTGGGCAAGATCGATATCGGCATACACGACCTTGGACCAAACCAGGCGCGCGGTCGACTTTGAGCCAACCCTCTCCACCGCCTGCGTATAGTTCCATGTTTCCTGAAAGATGTTCAGCGGTTTGGGAGGACACACATAGGTGCCCGAACCGCGGCGGCTTTCCAAAGTTCCGCACGAAATAAGGCGCGTGATCGCAGCACGCAACGCCGTGCGCGACACGCCCAGCTCTTCACAGAGCACACGCTCGGCGGGCAGCCGGTCGCCACTCTGCAGGTCATAATGTTTGATATACCAAAGAATGCCCTCAAAGGCGCGGTCTTTGGGCGGAATCGCATATGGTTCACTCGACATGGGCAAGACTCCTCAACTGCTTGATGCTGCAGGAATCATTGCTCCGGACGCCTCATGGCGTCGAAGGCTTCTTTGATCTGCTCCGCAACGTTCCGATACGACCGATATAGGCCGGAGTCTCGCTTGACTTCGCCCGCGGTCACCGGAATCTCAAGCTTCGAAATCTCATCCTTGCCGGTTTGCACGACAACGATGACACCCATACCAAGGCACATATTACGCTTGGCAGCGTTGTTTTTGGTAGCCTGAGCTGGATTAATCAAAATCTGCTGAGCCAGTTCGCGTTTGCTGAGCTCCGGCACATCCTCGGGATTTCCGGTCTCGGCAATCTCGCACTGCAGCACATCCGCATAGTCAAAAATCTTCGGCTCGCCGCCGCGCTGATGCACGGCCCACTTGCGGCGCGTGGCATCCTGGTAGATAGCCGGCAAAAACGTAAACCGCGGTGGGTCCAAAATCGTATCCGTGATGGTAAACACATCGGGATCAAAGGCATCCTGCGGGTTTTTCTTCTTGAACAGCCCCATATCACCCTCCCGTACTAGCATTAAACAACTCAAGCTGAATATAGCACCAATTTCAAGCCGCCACTTTACCGTATCGGTACGCGGCGTCTATGGCTCGCCCAGCGGAAGAGTTTACGGACGAGGGCCGGGGTGCCTGCCTTGTTTTGAGAAGTTCGCGGAGCCCACTTTTCAAAACAAGGCAGGCACCCCGGCCCCGCCGGCAAATAGCGGACACTCCGCATGCAATCTATGCAAACAAACAAGTACGCTTAGCTACATTCGGTAAGCTCGAGCACGCTGCCCTTAACGATAAGCGCCGGCTCCAGGACGACCTCTTCGGCACGCCTGCCGCCCCTACCGGCAAGACGCTTGGACATGCAGCCAAAAGCATGCTCCGCAAGGACACCAGGATCCTGCTCAATCGCGGTCAGCGCCGGCTCAAAGAGAACGTCGGCCGCCGAGTTGTCATAGCTCACCACCGAGATATCGCCCGGGATGCTCTTCCCCATCTCGTGCAAGCGCTTGAGCAGACCGAGGGCGATGTTATCCGAACTTGCGAACACAGCGGTGGCATCAGTTGCGAGCACCGCCTCCGAGGCCTCATAGGCACTCGGAATGTAGTACTCGCTCTCAAACTCCAAACGTGCGTCGATAGGCAGGCCAACCTCGCGCAGCGCGCGCTCATAGCCGGCAAGTCGCTTACGCCCCGTATTGGAACGGCGCGCGTTAACCAAGCAGGCAATGCGACGGTGGCCCTGCTCGATCAGATAGCGAGTGGCCATGTAGCCACCCATCTCGTGGTCGAACATCACCTTGTCGCACTCGAGCCCCTCAATGGCACGGTCGACCATCACGGCAGGGATAGGCAGATGGCTGACTTCTTCGCGCAGGGCGCGGTCGTCGGAGAACTCGTCGCCTACGACCAGGAAGACGCCATCAACGCCGCGCGTCACCAGCTGGCGCAGCAGCTCCAGATCGTCATCGGCGCTTCCGCCCGAGCTGGTAATGAAGAGCGCATAGCCGTCCTCGCGGCAGCGCTTTTCCAGGCTACCGGCGAGCGAGGCAAAAAAGCGGCTCTCGATGTTAGGGACGATAAGGCCCAGGGTGCGCGACTCGCGCATGACCAGGCTGCGCGCGATCTGGTTGGGAACATAGTGGTTGCGCGCCGCGACCTCTTTGATGAGCTTGCGGTTTTCTTCCGAGATGCGACAGGGCCGATTATTGAGCACAAGCGAGACCGACGAGGGGGAAAGCCCCACCTCCTGGGCGATCTGCTTGAGGGTGACTTTGTTGGCCATCTCGCTCCTTCCGGGTTTACGCGCAATCTCTTGAAAGTATAGCGACTACCCCTCTACCTCGGTGATAAACACTTTACCAATCCGGTAGACGGCTGTTTTATCGCCGCCAGCGCACCAAATCCGTCCGGGTGGGGTATATTGCAATCGATTGATGACAACGACCACCAAAAGGCGGATATTCGTATGCACGAGAACGACTTTTTTAACGAGGACCTGCTGTGCGCGCTTGCTGGCGTTGCCGGCGAGGACAACGTACTGATGAGCGAGCCCATGCGCGAGCACACCACGTTTAAGATCGGCGGCCCGGCCGACGTCTTTGTCACGCCCGATACCGAGCAGGGCCTCGTCGCCACGCTCGATACCTGCTATCGCTGCGATCTGCCCCTCACCATCGTGGGCAACGGCTCCGACCTACTCGTCGGCGACAAGGGCATCCGCGGCGTCGTCGTGGCGCTGGGCGAAGGCCTCTCCGACATTACGATCGACGGCACGCACGTCACGGCGGCAGCCGGCGCGCTGCTTTCCGATGTCGCAGCCGCGGCAGCCGAGGCCGGTCTCACCGGCATGGAGCCCATCTCGGGCATCCCCGGATCGGTCGGCGGCGCCTGCTACATGAACGCCGGTGCCTACGGTGCCTGCATGGCCGATGTGCTGGAGTCCGTGCGCGTCTACAAACCCGCTCGCCAGCTCGACGACGGCACCCGCGGCAGCGGCAATATCATCGAGTTCGATGTCGACGAGCTCAACCTGGGTTATCGAAAGAGCCGCATCGCCGATGACGGCTTTATCGTGCTTTCGGCCACCTTCAATCTCGCCCCGGGCAACGCCGCGATGATCAAGGCCGACATGGACGACTACCGCCAGCGCCGCGAGGACAAGCAGCCGCTCGACATGCCGAGCGCCGGCTCCACTTTCAAGCGCCCCGAGGGTTACTTTGCCGGCAAACTCATCATGGATGCCGGCCTGCGAGGACACGCCGTTGGCGGCGCGCAGGTAAGCGAAAAGCACTGCGGTTTTATCGTCAACGCCAACCACGCCACCGCCGCCGACGTTGACGAACTCATCCGCCACATCCAAACAACCGTCAAAGGCCAATTCGACGTAGACCTAGAACCCGAAGTCCACCGAGTAGGCGAATTTTTATAAAAAGAAGGCCCCGAAAGGGGCCTTCACCATATTCATTCAGATAACCCAGTCCGGTGTGTCGCGCCCCAAACCCGAGAGGGCCGCGTGCCCGCCCGCATTATATTTGATTGATCGCGAGTTCCGCACGCAAAGAAGGCCACTTAATGTGGCCTTCGTCTTGCGCAGGACTGCCCGAGCAGGCAATCAAATATATTGCGGGCGGGCACGCGGCCCCGTCGGCTTTACGACAGCGCAATACCGCCGAGCCAGCC
This sequence comes from uncultured Collinsella sp., assembly GCA_902494345.1. GTDB lineage: Bacteria > Actinomycetota > Coriobacteriia > Coriobacteriales > Coriobacteriaceae > Collinsella. The sequence goes on along the minus strand of CABUSV010000022.1, from coordinate 29,710 downwards.
CCAACGCACGCCAGAGCCAGTGCCATAGAAGCTAATAAACGAATCGAGCGACTTAGACGTAATGGCACCCTCGTTGCTCATAACGATGCCGCCGCCAACATAGATGCCCACGTGGCCATAGATCAGACCCGGCATGCCGGTACCGCTATGCGATGAGTCGGCCACGATCATGCCCACCTGCAGCGCCGAGCGATCGGAGCTATAGCACCAGGCGTTGAACATGTCACACGCGTTGCCGCCAAAGTAGCCCACGCCGGCGTTACGGAAGACATTGGTAACCCACGCCGCGCACCAGTTCTGACCCGGCGAAGGCGTGGAGTAGCACGCGTTGACGACGGCCTGCTGTTTGCCCGAGCCGGCATTCTGTTGCGGGGTTCCGGGCGCATACGATCCGCCACCCGAGCTTGAACCACCCGAGTAGGAATTGTTCTTGTTCGCGGCGGCAGCGGCAGCGGCGGCCTTCCTGGCAGCCTCCTCAGCCTGGGCGGCAGCGAGGATCTCGGAATCGCGCTGAGCCATGAGCTCCTTGACGTCGTCGGAAAGACCGTTCAGCACGGTCTGGACTTCTTGCTGCTTGGCCTGCATATCCTGCATCTGAGCCGTCTGCTGGTCCTTGAGTTTTTCCAGGTCGGCCTTTTGTGCTTCGAGCTCGGTCTTCTGTGCGTCGAGCTCAGCCTGAATCGTCTGGATATCCTCGATGGCATCGCGGTCGCTCTTGTTGATCTTCTCAACGTAATGCGCGTTGGCGACGAGTTCCTCAAACGAGCCAGAGGCCAGCAGCAGCGACAGGATGTTCGTGCCGCCGGACTTGTAGCTGGCGGCCACGCGATCGGAAAGGTCGTTGCGCTTCTTCTTGAGCTCGGCCTTCTTTTCATCGATCTGGGCCTGCGTGTCGTCAATCTTGCCCTGGACATTCTCGATGTCGTTGAGGGTCTGGGCATTCTTGTTGGCCAGCGCCGCATACTCATTTGCGATGCTGTCGAGCTGGGCCTGAACCTCGTCGAGTTGGGCCTGGGCGGCATTCAGTTTATCGGTGGTTTCTTTGGAAGCCTCCGCCGCATGGGCGCGAGCGGGCAGGCCAAAAAGAACCGCCGCAGAAGCGGCGCCGAACAGAGCCTTGAGGGCAGTGCGGCGCGAGAGCTCCTGGGAAAGGATGGAATCGCTGTTTGGTGACATATGTACTCCGTTACATGTTTATTTATATGTCGCTCAACTCATACATATTAGCGTACATATGGCGCGTCCCAACGATTTCCACGAACGGCAGGAAACTACAAGGTCAGCGGCTCGTAAGCAAATGCCAAAGATCAGGTTATGCGTACGCAAGCTCTTCTATGAGTACGTTAGCACAATCCTCTGCTTTTCCTACAGCGCACGATTTGGGTGTCCCTGCCTGCGCTATACTCCCCTGAAGAAGTGTTCCTGATTCGATAGGAGACTACATGTCCAAAGCACTCGACCCCAAAGACACCTGCGTCCTCGTTACCGGTGGCGCCGGCTTTATCGGCTCGCACACCGTCGTTCAGCTGCTCGAGGGTGGCTACCAGGTCGTCATCGTCGATAATCTCTCCAACTCCAGCGCCGTCGCCGTCGACCGCGTCAAGACCATCGTGGGCGACGAGGCCGCCAAGAACCTCACCTTCTACGAGGCCAACGTGCTCGACCGCGATGCGATGAACAAGATCTTCGATACCCATCAGATCGACCGCGTCATCCACTTCGCCGGCTTTAAGGCCGTCGGCGAGTCGGTGAGCAAGCCCGTCGAGTACTACCACAACAACATCGAGAACACCCTGGTGCTCGTCGACGTCATGCGCAACCATGGCTGCAAGTCCATCATCTTCTCGAGCTCCTCGACCGTCTACGGCGACCCGGACAACCCGCCCGTCACCGAGGAGGATCCTAAGAAGCCCGCGACCAACCCCTATGGTTGGACCAAGTGGATGATCGAGCAGATCCTTATGGACGTCCACACCGCCGACCCCGAGTGGGACGTCGTGCTGCTCCGTTACTTCAACCCCATCGGCGCTCATCCGTCGGGCCTGATCGGCGAGGACCCCAAGGGCATCCCCAACAACCTGGTGCCCTATGTCGCCCAGGTCGCCGTGGGCAAGCTCGAGGCCGTTCAGGTCTTTGGTAACGACTACCCCACCCCCGACGGCACCGGCGTGCGCGACTACATCCACGTGTGCGATCTGGCCTCTGGTCACGTTGCCGCCCTTAACTGGATGAACGGCAAGACCGGCGTCGAGATCTTTAACTTGGGCACCGGCACCGGCACCTCGGTACTCGAGGTCGTCGCCGCCTTCTCCAAGGCTTGTGGCAAGGAGCTGCCCTACGTGATCCGCGAGCGCCGCGCCGGCGACATCGCTGCCAACTGGTGCGATGCCTCCAAGGCCGAGCGCATGATGGGCTGGAAGGCCCAATACGACATCGCGGACATGTGCCGCGATAGCTGGAACTGGCAGAGCCACAACCCCAACGGCTTCGCCGACGCCGAGTAGCAAAAACCTACATACCGCTCTTGCCCCGATCTCACGTTGTGAGGTCGGGGCTTTTTTCATGGCATGTAACCATTCGCCGAAAATCGACCAACTTTTTTATCTTGCCTGTACATGTTTAAACAACATGTTTTACAATAGGCGTATCAGATCAGAACATCGGAGGCGGACTGCACATCCATCGGCAGGCCGACCCCACAACAAGAAGGTTGGTGAGCGCATTCATGGAGCGTGCAAGCGGCGTCCTCATGCCCGTCTCATCTCTGCCCGGACCATACGGGATCGGCGGCTTTGGCTGGAATGCCTACGACTTCGTCGATTTTCTCGCCTCGTGCAAACAACATTACTGGCAGATTCTGCCCCTTACGACGACCAGCTATGGCGATTCGCCCTATCAGTCGTTCTCGGCCCGCGCTGGCAACCCCAACTTTATCGACTTTGCCGAGCTTATCGAGGCAGGGTATCTGGAGCAGCGCGATATCGATGGCGTGTATCTGGGATCCGACCCCAGCAATGTCGACTACGGTGCTATCTTTGGCGGCCGCCGTCAGATTCTCGACCGCGCCGCTGAGCGCTTTGCCGCCGACAAGCCAGCCGATTTCGATGACTTTATCCAAGCCAACGAGGACTGGCTCATCCCCTACTGTGAGTTCATGACCGTCAAAGAGGAGTGCGGTCTCAAGGCGTTTTGGGAGTGGCCCGCGGAGCTCCGCACCCGCGGCGAGGCTTCCGCCAAGGTCTGCGCCGACCATCCGGCGCGTATGCTCTACCACCAGATGACGCAGTACTTCTTCGATCGCCAGTGGAGCCGCCTCAAGACCTATGCCAACGAGCGCGACATTCTCATCATCGGCGACCTGCCCATCTATGTCTCGCGTGACTCCGTCGAGATGTGGGCGACACCTGAGCTCTTTAAGATCGACGCCGCCGGCAATCCCGTGAGCGTCGCCGGCACGCCGCCCGACCAGTTCTCGGCCACCGGCCAGTACTGGGGCAACCCCATCTACGACTGGGACGCCATGGAGTCCGACGGCTTCTCCTGGTGGGAGGGCCGCATTCGCGCCGCCCTCGACATGTACGACGTCATCCGCCTGGATCACTTCCGCGGCTTCGAGGCCTATTGGGAGGTGCCGTTCTCCTCGCCCGATTCGTCCTACGGTTCGTGGACGCAGGGTCCCGGCCTCAAGTTCTTCAAGACACTCGAGGAAAAGCTCGGCACGCTGCCCATCATCGCCGAGGACCTGGGCTTCCTCACCCCCGGCGTCATCGACATGCGCGACAACTCGGGCTTTCCCGGCATGAAGATCCTGCAGTTTGCCTTTGAGGGCACCAACTCGTACTACCTGCCGCATAACTACATCGCCAACACCGTCGCCTACGTGGGCACCCACGACAACGAGACGGCGCGCGGCTGGTTTGAGGGAACGGCCACCCCGCGCCAGCGCGAGCAGGCAGCCCTGTACACCCATCAGCAGGCCGGCGAGCCTATCACCGACGCACTCAACCGAACCATCGCAGCCAGCGTGAGCGACACGTGCATCTACACCATGCAGGACCTGCTCAACTTGGGCAACGAGGCGCGCATCAACACCCCTGCCACACTGGGCGGCAACTGGACCTGGCGCATGCTCGACGGCGCCATCACCCGCGAGCTCGAGCACAAACTCACCGACTGGACCGAGACCTACTTCCGCATCCCGTCGGAAGCCGAAATCGAGCTTCCTCAATAGGAGCTACCGCGCCCGACCCCTCCCCACCGTGCGGACGCGCTTGCTTTTCCCGCGCGAGGCCACCCCAATCCCCTCGCGCGGGCTTCTTATGAATTGCAGACATGAAACAACCCATCACAGGAGAAAACATGCCCCAAATTAACCTCATGGAACTCGCCGAGCAGTCTTTTGGCACCTCGCTCGAGCAGCTCGACGACCGTCGCATTTACAAGCTGCTGGTCAAACTCGTGCAGGAGCGCTCCGCCGCCCGCCCGCTCAACAACGGCAAGAAAAAGCTCTATTACATTTCCGCCGAATTTTTGATCGGTAAGCTGCTCATCAACAACATGATCGACCTCGGCATCTACGACGAGGTTAAGGACCAGCTCACCGCCGCAGGCCACGACCTCAACAAGATCGAGGAATTCGAGGTCGAGCCGTCACTCGGCAACGGCGGCCTGGGCCGCTTGGCCGCATGCTTCCTGGATTCCATCGCCACGCTGGGCTTGACCGGCGATGGCGTGGGCCTCAACTATCACTACGGTCTGTTCCGTCAGCGCTTTGTCGACAACCAGCAGAAGGCCGTCCCCGACGAATGGCTCGGTGAACAGGACATCCTAGTCGACGATGACCGCTCCTACACCGTCGAGTTCGGCGATTTTGCCGTTACCTCCAAGCTCGTCAACATCGATGTGCCCGGTTACGGCCGGCCCACCAAGAACCGCCTGCGCCTGTTCGACCTGGCGAGCGTCGACGACGGCCTGGTCCCCGGCAGTTCCATCGACTTCGACAAGACCGAGATCGCCAAGAACCTCACCTTGTTCCTCTACCCCGACGATTCCGACGAGCAGGGCCGCCTGCTTCGCATCTACCAGGAATACTTCATGGTGAGCAACGCCGCCCAGCTCCTGATCGACGAGGCCGTCGAACGCGGCAGCAACCTGCACGATCTGGCCGACTACGCCGTGGTTCAGATCAACGACACGCACCCCACCATGGTCATCCCCGAGCTCATTCGCTTGCTCACCACCGAGCACGACATCGAGTTTGACGAGGCCGTGACCATCGTACGCTCCATGGTCGCCTACACTAACCACACGATTCTTGCCGAGGCGCTCGAGAAGTGGCCACTCGCCAGCCTGCAGAAGGTCTCCCCTGCCATCGCCGACATTATCGTCAAGCTCGATGAGATCGCGAAGGCCGAGCACGATGACCCGCGCGTCGCCATTATCGACGAACACGATACCGTCCACATGGCCCACATGGACATCCACTTTGGCTTCTCCATCAACGGCGTAGCCGCCCTCCACACCAAGATCCTGGAGGACACCGAGCTTCATCCGTTCTACGAGATCTATCCCAAGAAGTTCTCCAACAAGACCAACGGCATCACCTTCCGCCGCTGGATCCATGGGGCCAACCCCGCGCTCGCCAGCCTGCTCGACGATGTGATCGGCACCGACTGGCGCAGCACCGGCGATCTGAGCAAACTCGCCAAGTTCGCCGACGACAAGGACGTTCTTGAGCGCCTGGCCGCCACCAAGGTCGAGGCCAAGGCCATCATGCGCCAGTTCATGGCGCTCGAGCAGGGCGTGACCATTCCCTCCAACGCCATCATCGACGTCCAGGTCAAGCGCATCCACGAGTACAAGCGCCAGCAGATGCTCGCGCTCTACATCATCTGGAAGTACCTCGATATCAAGAACGGCAACAGACCTAAGCACCCCGTCACCATCATCTTTGGCGGCAAGGCGGCGCCTGCCTACACTATCGCGCAGGACATCATCCATCTGATCTTGACGCTGTCGCAGTGGATTGCAAACGACCCCGACGTGGCTCCCTACCTGCAGGTTGTCATGATCGAGAACTACAACGTCACCGCCGCCGAGCGCGTGATCCCCGCCGCTGACATCTCCGAGCAGATCAGCCTGGCCTCCAAGGAGGCGAGCGGCACCTCCAACATGAAGTTCATGCTCAACGGCGCCCTAACCCTGTGCACGCTCGACGGTGCCAACGTGGAGATTGCCGAGCTCGTGGGCGACGAGAACATCTACACCTTTGGTGCCTCGTCCAAACAGGTCGAGCAGCTCTATGCCGACGGCACCTATGACGCCGGTGTGCTCTACCGCAAGCCCGGTATTAAACTGCTGGTGGACTTCATCACCAACCCGGCCTTTATGGCGACCGGCAACGCTGAGCGCCTACAGCGCCTGCACGACGACATTAAGGGCAAGGACTGGTTTATGGCCCTGCTCGACATTGAGGAGTACATCCAGACCAAGGAGCGCGTGCTGGCCGACCACGAGGACCAGGACGCCTGGATGCGCAAGGCGCTCATCAATATCGCCAACGCCGGCACCTTCTCGTCCGACCGCACCATCTCCCAGTACAACGACGAGATCTGGCACCTGAACTAATTTCACTTCCCTTACCCATCCTCTTGAGAAACGGAGTCGTGGCGACACGGCTCCGTTTTTTGTGCCCGCACGTTACCCTGCAACCCGACTCGACCGAAGAATCTCGATCTGTAACAGCTACTCGGTAAAAACGGCCCCAGCTGTTACAGATTGAGACATACCGGCCCCTCCCCTTGGGTTTATCTCAATCTGTAACATCTAGCAGCTGAAATTCGCCTTTGGTGTTACAGATTTAGATGAAATGGTTAGCTCGGCGGAACCGTCTCGATCTGTAACATCTAACGTCCGAAATCGGCCCTACTTGTTACAGATCGAGACAAACGACCGGCCAGACAACCCCAACACAAAGAAAGGCTCCCCTCTCGCCCAGTGGACGGGAGGGGAGCCTTATATGTGACCGCGGCAAAAGGATGGCAATACCGCAGTCGCCCAAAGGGAGGGCCTGGATGCACCGGGCTTAGATAAGGTTCTTGCCAGATACCTTATCGAAGAGATGGGTCGCGTTCTTCTCGAACTTGAACCAGATAGTGTCGCCAGCCTTGAGCGCGCCCTTGGCCTCGAGGTCGACGACGGGGATAATCAGAACAAACTGGCCGTCGGGAGCGGTCACGTGGACATGCTCGGTCGAGCCCATGAGCTCGGTCACCTCGACGGTACCCTGGAGCGCACCCTCCTCGCCCTTGTCGGCAAGCAGGATCTGCTCGGGACGCACGCCGGCCGTGATCTCCTTCACGTCGCCGCCGTCCCGGTTGAGGGCAAGCTGAGCGCAAGTCTCGGGGGCGAGCGCCACGTTCATATCCTCGGTCTTGACGGTAAAGCCGTTGCCCGAGCGCACCAGCTGAGCATCGAAGAAGTTCATCTGCGGCACGCCGATGAAGCCGGCGACGAAGATGTTCGCGGGGTGGTTGAAGACCTCCTGCGGCGTGGCGATCTGCTGGACAACGCCGTCCTTCATGACCACGATGCGGTCGCCAAGGGTCATGGCCTCGGTCTGGTCGTGAGTAACGTAGATGAAGGTGCCCTTGATCTCGTGACGCAGCTTAATGAGCTCGGCTCGCATCTGGTTACGCAGCTTGGCGTCCAGGTTGGACAGCGGCTCGTCCATCAGGAAGACCTTGGGGTCTCGCACGATGGCGCGGCCGATGGCGACGCGCTGGCGCTGGCCGCCCGAAAGCGCCTTAGGCTTGCGGTCGAGGTACTCGGTGATACCCAAGATCTCGGCAGCGGAGCGAACCTTGCGGTCGATCTCGTCTTTGGGGACCTTCTTGAGCTCAAGCGTAAACGCCATGTTCTCGTACACCGTCATATTGGGGTACAGAGCGTAGCTCTGGAACACCATGGCGATGTCGCGGTCCTTAGGAGCGACGTCGTTGACGCGCTTGCCATCGATGAGCACATCGCCCGAGGTGATGTCCTCCAGGCCGGCGACCATGCGCATCGTCGTGGACTTACCGCAGCCAGAGGGGCCAACGAGGACGATAAACTCCTGGTCATGCACGGTGAGGTTAAAGTCCTCCACCGCAAGCACGCCGTCCTCGGTAACCTTGAGGTTGTGCTTCTTCTCCTCGGTCTTCTTCTTTTTGCCAAAGAAGCCCTTCTTTTTGGACTCGTTGTTGGGATACACCTTCTGAACATGTTTGAGAACGATCTCGGCCATGTCTCTACCTTTCGATATGCGGCGCCACGCTGAGGGGCGCCGCAGAAACTTGCAAAACTGTTACGGCATCAGCCCTTGACGGCACCTGCCACCACGCCGTCGATGATGTACTTCTGACAGAGGATGTACATGATGACGATGGGGATAACGACCATCATGATGCAGGCCATCATGGGGCCGAGCTCGACGTGGCCGTAGCCGCCGCGGAAGTACTGGATCAAGATAGGAATGGTCTTGTACTTGGTGGAGTCGAGCGTAAGGTAGGGCAGCAGATAGTCGTTCCAGACCCACATGGTCTCGAGGATGCCGACCGAAAGATAGGTGGGCTTCATGATGGGAAGGACGATCTTAAAGAACACCTGGACCGGGTTGCAGCCGTCGATCATGGCCGCCTCTTCGATCTCGAGCGGAATGTTCTTTACAAAGCCGGCGAACATAAAGACCGCCAGGCCCGCGCCAAAGCCGAGGTAGATAAAGCAGATGTTGAACGGCGTGTTGAAGCCGATGCGGTCCGCCAAATTGGACAGCGTGAACATGAGCATCTGGAAGGGCACGACCATCGAGAAGACGAACAGGTAATAGAAGAAGTTCGAGATCTTGCTGTTGACGCGCACTACGTACCAAGCACACATGGAGCAGCACACCAGAATCAGCACGACCGACGTGACCGTGATGATGAGCGAGTACATAAATGCCGAGGCAAAGCCCTGCTCGTTAAGGGCATGCATGTAGTTTGCGAGGCCGTTGAACGTCTCGGGCGTGAGCAGATCGAATGCCGTGGTGGTGCTGATTGCAGTTGCCTTTTTAAAGGAATTGAGCGCAATCATGAACACGGGGTAGATCCACGCGAGCGACAGAATCGTAAAGAAAATCGAGAGCGCGCGGTTGATAACCTTATCGCGTTTCATTACTGCTGCACCTCCTTGGACCTCGTGGCCTTAAGCTGAATCATGGAGATGGCTACGACCAGGATGCAGAAGATAACCGCCTTGGCCTGACCGATGCCCTGCCATGCGATACCGGCACGCGAATAGAACGTGTTGTAGATGTTCAGGGCGAGCATCTCGGTGGAGTGCGCGGGGGCGCCGCCGGTAAGGGCGAGGTTCTGGTCGAACAGCTTAAAGCCGTTGGTGATGGACAGGAACAGGCAGATAGTAATGGTCGGCATCAGGTTAGGGATCTTAACCTTCCAAAACGTCTGCCATGCCGTGGCACCGTCGACCTTGGCGGCCTCGATGTAGTCGGACGGAATGGACTGCAGACCAGCGATGTAGATGATCATCATGTAGCCGACCTGCTGCCACAGGGTCAGGATGATAAGGCCCCAGAAGCCAGCAGCAGAGTTAAGGGCGATGAGCTGGGCGCCCACGTTGGAGAGCAGACAGTTGATCAGAATCTGCCAGATGTAGCCCAGCACGATGCCGCCGATCAGGTTAGGCATAAAGAAGATCGTACGGAAGATGTTGGTGCCCTTGAGCGCTTTGCGGGTGAGCGCCTGCGCGATGGCGAGGGCGATCACGTTGATGAGCACCGTCGACAGGAAGGCAAACGCCACGGTAAAGAAGAACGACGTGGCAAACTGCGGATCGGACAGTGCGCGCACGTAGTTCTCGATACCGACAAAGTGCGTGTTGTTGATGGTAATAAACTGGCAGAACGAGAGATAGAAACCCTGGATAAAGGGGATCACGAACCCGATCATAAACGCCAGACACGTGGGCAGCATAAAGAGCGGCCACCAGCGCTTGAGTGCTTTGCCCATAGAAGGGTCCTTTCAATATGCAGGGGGCGGGCAAACCAACGTCTGCCCGCCCCCTGTCGCTAATCAGATAGCTTGGGCAGCAACTGCTTACTCGGAAGCAGCCTTCTCGGTCTTCCAGCCATCGACGAAGGCGTTCTTGACGCCGTCCCACTTGCTGTTGTCGGCAGCATAGGCAATCAGAGCCTGCTTGAGGTTCTTCTTCCACTCCTCAGAGGGGATGTAAACGAAGTCCCAAGCGACGGTCTTCTTGCCGTCCTTGGCCATGGCAACGGCCTGCTGCGAGAAGACGTTGGTGGTCTCCTTAGCGCTCTTGAACGGGGCAGTCAGACCCATCTTGTCAGCGATGATGCTGGTGGCGGTGTCAGAAGTGACGCACCAATACATGAAGTCCTCGGTGGCCTTCTGGGCATCCTCGGAAGCCTGGGAGCTGACGCACCAGTAGTTCTCGCCGCCGGAGCACAGGCCCTGGTTCTCCTCGCCGTCGACACCGATGTAGATGGGCATCATGCCAATCTGATCGTCGGTCATGCCGGCCTTGGTGAGGTCAGCGTAGGCCCAAGAACCGTTCTGATAGAAGACGGCCTTGCCGGTTGCGAACTCGTTGGTGGCGTCGTCGCCGGTCTTGGAGGCAAGCTGCGAAGGATCGCAGGTGGAGTCGGTGATGTACAGGTCGAAAATCTGCTTGAAGTTGTCGAGATACTCGCCCTTGATCTCGTCGTCCTCCTGGTTGTGCTCCTTCTCGAACTCGTAGTAGAGCGGGAGGTTGGCGAGGTGGGTGGTGTAGCGCCAGCTGGAGGAGTCATCCATGCCGGCGGAAGTAAAGGCACCCTCAACACCAAGCTCGTCCTTGCGGGCCTGGATGTCGTCGGCACAAGCCTTCAGCTTGTCGAAGGAGTTGATGTCCTCGGCCTTGTAGCCAGCCTTCTCGAGCAGCTGCTTGTTGTAGATAATGCCGTAGCTCTCCTGGACCCAGTCGATACCCAGATCCTTGCCGTCGGACTGCAGAGCCAGGGAGTCGTCAATGAGCTCACCGCGGAGCTTGGTATCGGACAGGTCGGCGCAGTAATCCTTCCAGTTCTTAAGACCGGTGGGGCCGTTGACCTGGAACAGGGTCGGAGCGGAGCTCTTGGACATCTCGGACTTGAGCTTCTCCTCGTAGGTGTTGGAGGCGGCGGTCACGATCTTGACCTCGACGCCCTTCTCCTTCTTATAGGCCTTGGCGATCTCCTTCCACTCCTTATCGACCTCGGGCTTGAATTGGAGGAAGTAGACCTCGGCAGCGTCACCAGAAGCAGAGGAGCCGGAGCCGGCAGAACCGCCGCAGCCCACGAGACCCAGACCAAGAACCGCAGCCGCGGAACCAGCAAAGCCCAGGAACTGCCTTCTGCTCATTTCGTTCTTCATTACAATCCACCCTTTCACACCGTGGCGGCACCCTTTGCCGCCGCCTTCGGAGATTGGCTCGGGGACTTTGCCCCTTTTGCTGATTTGTACGATACGCTATTTGGCTAGTTGTTTGAACAAGTATTACTAGAGCGGTAGAAAAACTTCGGTGAACGGTAATTTCAACTTGATACTTGACAAGTTTTGTATAAACAATTATTTGTTATCGAATGCAGAGAAAACGCCCGGTCAAGCCGATACATCGTCGGTTTGACCGGGCGTTTTCGCTTTGAGGGCATGAGTCTCGTCAGGCTGCGAGCTAGCCGACTATCGCTTGGAGTTGACGCGGTAGTGGAAGATCTCGGGATGCGTGCGGGCATGCGTGACCTCGAACAAGATGCCATCCGAGGTGTACGATTGGCTCTCCATGACGGCGACGCAGTTGTACTTACCAAGGTCCAAGTAGCTGCGGTCCTCATCGTTGGCGAGCTCGACACTCACCGTACGACGGCTCGCCATCACTTTGACGCCGCGCTTGTGCTCCAGATAGTCGTAAATTGACCTTGCGGCGATCTCGGGCGTCAGGCCTTTGGCGATCGACTCCAGAAAATAGCCGTGGTCCACCTGGCGAGCGTTACCGTTAAGGCTACGGACGCGCACCACGCGAATCAACTTCTCGCCCACCTTAAAGCCCAGGCGACGAGAGAGTTGCTCGGTGCAGACCAGATGTTCAAAAGACTTAACGTCCGTCGATGCAACGGCATTGTTGCGCTTTGCAAACTCGCCAAACGACTCGACTTCCTCGAGCGCGCCCAGCATATCGGTTTCGCCTTTAAGCCAAATGACGCGCACGCCCTTGCCGTGTATGGGCTGCACAAACATCCCGTCGGCCAGCATACCCAAGGCGCGACGGACGGTATTGCGAGTGCATCCGAACTCCGCGGTCAGCTCGGCTTCGGTTGGCAGCATCTCCTGAAACGCATAGGTCCCATTAATGATGCGCGAGCGTATTTCTCGGTAGATTCCTTCGTATATCGCTTTTGGCATTGTTTCACCTCTACATTATTCATTTCCGGCTAGGCACGATAGCATTTCTTAAAGTTGTTTAAACCGAATATCGGTAAAGCGACAGGATTTAACCGTTGACGGTTTCTGTCATGCCCAAATCGGTTTCGCTCAAAACTGCCGGTACGACAATCGTCTGGTCCTCTACAATGAATCCATTGTTTAAACGTTTCCCCACGCGCAACGCGCCTCGATATTCGGAAGGCAGAACATGCTGCAAAAAATCCAACGCTTTGGCGGGGCAATGTTCGCGCCCGCCATGCTGTTTTCTATATCAGGCCTCATGGTCGGCGTCTCCGCTCTCGCAACGACTGCGGACATCGTCGGCGATCTCGCCGTATACGGAACCCCTTGGTACGTTTTTTGGACCATCATCCAGCGCGGCTCGTGGACGGTCTTTAAACGCCTCCCGCTCCTTTTTGCCGTAGCGCTGCCCATCGGTCTTGCCCAAAAACAACCGGCTCGTTGCTGCCTCGAGGCTCTCGTCGCCTATTTTGCCTATTGCTTCTTTTTGAGCGAGATCATTAAGCTGAGCGGAGACAACCTTGGACTTGAGTACCCGTCATCTTTGACCACCGCCAGCGGTATCACCGTCATCGACGGCATCAAGACGCTCGACACCGGCATTATCGGCCCGCTGGCGGTATCGGCAACCGTCGTCACCATCCATGACCGCTTCTACGATGCCAAGATTCCCGATTGGCTCGGCACCTTCTCGGGCTCCTCGCTGGTCTACCTCATCAGCTTTTTTGCCGTGTTTGCCCTTGCCGCTATCTCGGCCGCCATCGTGCCCTACGTATACGATGTAACCGATACGCTGCGTCACGCGCTTGCAGGCGTCGGTCCCTTTGGCGTGGGCATCTTTGTCTTTTTAGAACGAGCACTCGAGCCCTTTGGCCTGCACCACCTGCTCTACATGCCGATCTACTACGACAACCTGGTCATTAACGACGGCATCTACGCCACGTGGAGCAGCTTGCTCCCCATCCTCTCCCATAGCACGCGCCCCCTTAATGAGCTTGCGCCGTGGGCCGGTTTTACCGCCACTGGCTGGGTCAAGCTCTTTGGCCTTCCTGCCATCGCAGCCGCGTTCTACTCCACCGCAAAACCCGAGCGCCGCGCCGGCCTCAGGGTCATCCTTGTTCCCGCCATCATCGCCTCGGTGGTTTGCGGCGTTACCGAGCCACTCGAGTTTCTCTTTATGTTCACCCACCCCGGGCTCTTTTTTCTCTACGCCGTCTTATCGTCTTGCCTTGCCACAACCATGAATCTCTTTGGCATCGTCGGCATCTTCTCAGGCGGCCTCATGGAGATGGCAGCCTTCAACTTTATTCCGCTCATGCGCACGCATGCCGGTGCCTATCTTTTGGCGCTCGGTATCGGCCTTGCCTTTAGCCTCATCTTTTTTGTTAGTTTTCGAGCACTCATCTTGGCCTATGACCTTAAGACGCCGGGCCGCGAGGATCATGTCGCCAATCGCGCGGCAATCGATCGTTTAACGGAAAGCGGCTTTGCCAAAGAGCAATCTCCCAACGACGAGGTCGATAGTCGATCCGATCAAGATCACGTCCTCGCTGAGCGGGTAATTCAGCTTTTAGGTGGCGTTGGCAATATCGTGGGCGCAACCAACTGCGCCACGCGTCTGCGCGTCGAGGTCGCAGACCCTTCCATCGTTGCAGATAACGCATCGTTTGTCGCGGTGGGCGCCAAGGGCCTCATCATTACGGGCAAGACCGCCCAGGTGGTCATCGGCATCTCCGTTCCCCGCGTTAAAGAGCATTTTGACCAGATTATGGGCCTCGAGCCGGGATTTGTGCCCACCACCTCGGCCTCCCCTGCCGCCAGCGCAGTCCATAAGCGCGGCGATATCTGCTTCTTCGATATCGACGGAACGCTCGCCTGGCAAGACCCCAGGCTCGCCCAAGACCTTCCCGAAGACGAGCGGGACCTCTCCCCCTATCCCAACGAGGCGGTTTCGCAGGCAATCCGCGAGTTTGTCGCCAACGGCAACATGGCCTTTATCTGCACGGGACGTACCCTCAGCTGCATCCACCCCAAACTTCTTGAGCTGCCCTGGACCGGCATCGTCTGTCTTGCGGGCGGTTACGCCGAGATCAACGGACACGCAATTCGCGATCTGTCGATGACGCCCGGTATGCTGCAGCGTCTTGCCCCCTACCTTGAGCAATCGGGCGAGGTCATCCGCTTTGAGGGCCTCAACGGCGTCGTGCGCATGAGTGCCGATGCCCCCGATGCTCCCGGATACGCGCGCACCCTGGGCGACGCAGTCACGCAGCTGCAACATTACAGTGTCTACAAGATCTTGATGTCTACATCGCTCGCCAACCACATCGCTCAAGATAAGGCACTTGAGCCGCTGCTGTGCTTTAACGAGCTCGAACTCGAGGTAACCGAAATCTCGCCCCGCGAATGTACGAAGCGCGGGGGCATCCAGTCTGTACTCGACGCCCTCGATCCCCACCACGGAACCGTATACGGCATCGGCGACGCCAGCAATGACGTCTCGCTGATGAACGCCGTCGATGTCGGTATCGCCATGGGCAATGCGCCGGACTATCTCAAAAAGCGCGCCGACTACATCACCGACTCGGTCGACAAAAATGGCGTCGTCAAGGCGCTCGAGCACTTTAGGCTTATATAAGCAGCCGGCACGCGCACGCGTCCCGTTTCCCCAAATCGCCAAAACAGACGCGCCGGCAACTCCAATGTGGCAATATGGTATCTGCACACCGCAACGATGCAACCTAAGAAAGAATGCGAGAACCCGTGTCCAGTCCGTTTACCAGCTTTTTAGCCCAGCACTTTGACCAGATCAACGACTATCTGGCCACGTTCTTTGACGGACAGGCGACCTCTGCCGATATCGAGCGCTACCTGTATACCCCGCTCTCGACATTTACGGCCAATGCCGGCAAGCGCCACCGCCCGCTCATCTGCATGCTCGCCGCCACCGCGGTAGGTGGCAGCTTTGAGAGCGCCCGCAGCGCGGCGGCAGCTATCGAGCACTTTCAGTCGGGAGCGCTTATCCATGACGACATCGCCGACAACGGACAGCTTCGTCGAGGTAAGCCCTGCATGCACCTTACCGAGGGCACGGGCCTTGCCATCAATTGTGGCGACCTGGCGCTCACCATGGTCACCAAGACGGTTCTCGACGACCCCACGCTGGAGTCCGACGTGAAGCTGCGTGTGCTCCACGAGCTTACCGAGATGATCGTCCGCACCATCGAGGGTCAAGCGCTCGACCTGGGTTGGGTCCGTGACGGGCGCTTTGATATCTCGGTTGATGACTACCTGGACATGGCGACGCACAAGACCGCGTTTTACAGCGGAGCCACGCCGCTTGCCGCCGGGGCCATTATCGGCGGCGGCAGCGCTGAGCAAATCGAAGCGCTGCGCGCCTTTGGCCTGCACACGGGCCTCGCCTTTCAGATTCAGGACGACCTGCTCAACCTTGTCGGCACTAAGGAAGCCGCCAACAAGGACTTCCGCACCGACATCACCGAGGGCAAGCGCACGCTTGTCGCCGTACACGCCCTCTCTGATGAGCGCCACCACGACGAGATCGAGGCGATTCTTTCCTCGGGCACCGATGATCCCGCGCAGCTCGCACGCGCCGTGGAGATCTTCCAGGAGACCGGCTCTATCGATTACGCCCACACTTACGCGCTCGACCTGACCGCTAAGGCCAAAGCGGCCATCGAGAACGTTGAGCTTGATCCGCACGCACGTGAGCTGTTCCTCTCCATGGCAGATTTCTTTGTGGAGCGCCTTAACTAACGGGGGTTATAAAACCTGTCAGCAGCGTATTTAGGCACAACTTGCTACACTGTTGAGTGCATGTTTATGCATCCCTTTGCGTTGTCTATCCGACAGACGCTCAAATAGTACGAATGGTACGCCGAAAGGGGTTCGTTCATGGAACCTATTACAACGGGCATGCAAGGAGCAGCCGTCGAGGACGTGCAGTCTCGTCTCCTGCAGCTCGGCTACACGATTGATGCCGCCGAAGTCACCGACAAGTACTTTGGAGCCACCACTGAGCAGGCCGTCAGCACCTTCAGGCTCGACAGCGGCCTTGCTGCCGGTCATGCCGTCGATATCCCCTGCTGGAGCGCCCTTGTAGACGCTTCGTATAAGCTGGGCGACCGCACCCTCTATCTGCGCATGCCCAATTTCCATGGCGCCGATGTGCAGGCCCTGCAGCGCGCTCTCAACGTTTTGGGCTTTGCCTGTGGTGAAGACGACGGCTACTTTGGTCCGCATACCGAGGCCGCCCTGCAGCAGTTCCAGGAAAATGTCGGCCTGTTTGCCGACGGCATGGCCTTCCAGGACACCTACGCCTACATCAACCGCCTGCACCATGTGTGGGAGGGCAAGCCCTCGGTCACCGAAGCCGAGTCCCGCATCGGTTTTGCTCGCGCCGCCAACGTGCTCGAGCGCTTCCAGATTGCCGTTATCGGCGAGGACCCCATCGCACGCAGTGTTGCGTCGCGCATGTGGAATATCGCCACGGCAACGACCGACAACAGCGGCATGATGCTCTGCGACTCCGAGGTCCCAACCGACGTTGACCTGGTGCTCGAGATTGCAAGCGACGAGCTGCCCGCCGACGCCGCACCGCGCGCCACGATTGCCCTCGCCGAGTGCCACAACCTGGCCCAGCGCATCCGCACTGCCAATGTCGCCGCGCAGCAGAAGCCGGCACGCATTCGCATTGAGCTAACGGGCATGACGCGCTACAACGGCACCTTCACGGCCAGCGACGCGCAGACACTCGCCGTACGCCTGCTCGATGGCGTTTGCGATGCCCTCGCAGATTAGGTAAACTAAACGAGTTGCTTTTGGGCAACACCACACATTGGGACGTAGTTCAACGGTAGAACTCCGGTTTTTGGTGCCGGCTGTTGGGGGTTCGAATCCCTCCGTCCCAGCCATTAAAATTGAGCGCCCTGAGCCCATAACGGCTCAGGGCGCTTTCTTGTGGGCAAGCGGAGGGATTCGAACCCGCAAGGAATCTACCTATATAAGACAGACGCCCCAGGCCCATAACGACCAAGAGCGCCTTGCATCTAGAATTATCAGCCCTGTTCCGAAAAGCGAGCCGCATGCAACAACCAAGTAACCACAGGCCCCGGGAGAGCGGGGACACCGGCTTAGGTTTATCGCGAGTTCCGCACGAACAGGAGGCCACTTAACCTCGATGTTTTGGACGTGACAGCGAGAGGGGCCCTGGTATGGCAAGGTGACGTGAAACAAGGCGGCGCTGACCTTCTGGTCGCGCCGCCGAAGTTGAACGTCAGATTGCCGTGCCAGGGCCCCTCGCAGCGTCAAGAAATCCGCCGTTCGGTAGAACGGCGGAATTTTAGTTGTTCAGCATGCGGTCGAAGCTTCCCGAGTCGCCATCCCGATAGTCTGCGGTCATCAGGATCTCCTGCGGAATGCGCCCGCCTTCACGTAGCACGTTGCGGAACTGCACGCGCGTAACCATGGGCAGATCCTTGATCGTCGCTGCCAGGTTCTGCGGCACGCCCTGGTTGGCAGCCGCGGGCTCGCACTCGCCGCCGGCCTTCACGCGACGCTTATGCTCGGCGAGCATGGCGCGGTACATGCCGGCATGCAGGCGAATCTCAACCACATTGGCATTGCGAGCCTGTTCGACGATGCGCGCGCCCTCGCGATCGATATCGCCCACATAGTAGACGTAGTTAAAGCGATAGCCAATCTCGGCCAGATAATCATCCAGTGCGTGCGAGACGCTCGCCTTGCAGCCGCCGCCAAAAATCACGCCGCCCACCTTGGTACCAAAGAGCTTGGCATGTTTGCGTCCGCGCAGCAGCTTGACGATCTCGTCGTAGGTGTCCAGGTTCTCGACCATAATGAACGGCTTGTCGGCGCCCAGCGTAAAGAAACCCGTAAAGTGCACGGGGCGATTGGGAGCGACCTTGATCGCCTGCATGCTGATACCCTTTTCGGTCATACGCCTGATCAGGCGCTCACCGTGCTTGCCGTCAAAAGCCTTCTCGTCGTTAAAGATCTGGTAGGCACGCTGGCGGCGCGAGGCAACCGGCGTATCGGCACCTCGATTCTGCTCGATCCAAGCCTGGATGATTGCGATTTCCTCGGCAATCTTGCGGTTGGACATCTCGTTGTGCTGAGTGCGCTGCGGAGCCTTTTTGCCGTCCTTGCCCTCGACCTTTACGATCTGTGTCTGCTGCTCCTTGATCTTAGAGAGCGCAGTAGGCGTAGGGACAACTTTGAGCAGCTGCCTGCCTAAAACGCGGGCAAGGGCAAACGCCGAGACCTCGCCGTGAACGGCCGACTTGGGCTGCTGGGCAGCAGTATCTGCTGCGGCAGACTCCGGCTTCTTCTGAGACTTGCGCTTAGAATCGCCTTGGGAATTGCGCTCGCGCTTCGGCATAGGCGCTTGCTTCTGCGGACGATTGGACTTGCTCTCCTTCGCCGGCTGGCGCTTAGGCTGCCCCGAAGAAACCTCGACCTTCGCATCCTCGTCCTGCGGCGTGGTCTTCTCGGCTGCAGTCTCGGCATGGGAACTGCGGCCCCCACGATGGCGACGGCGGCGAGGCTTGCTCGACGCGCCCTGCTCCGCCTGCTCATCAGTAGGCTGCTGGCCCTTGGCCTCGGCATCAACCTCAAGCTGCGGCTCAGCAGGCTTCTGTTCGCGAGCCGCCGGCTCAACGGCCTTCTCGGCCTTCTCGTTCTGAGCGGTCGAAGCCGGCTCGCTCTTCTCCTGATGCCTTACGGGATACGCGCGCCCCGCAAAACCACGTCCGGGACGGCATGAACCCGGAGCCTTCTTGACCGGTTCATCGGACGCGTCAGCAGCCTCGACGGAATCCTGGACCTCGCATGCAATACCTCGCTGCTCGGCCTTAAAGTGGGCACCGCGGCGACGCTTGGGCTCCTGGATCTCAGCATGCTCTTGAGTGCGAGTCGGCTCCTGCATCCCGACGGACTTTTCCTCGACGGCCTCAGCATCCGTCTCACCCTTTTGAGCAACGGCGCGACGGAAGCGCTCCTGCTGGGCGCGGCGCTGCGCATCGCGCTTGCCACCCCCGCCAAAACCGCCGCGTCCTGCCTTGGCCGTAAAGGCACGCACGACGTTCTCATCGAGCAACTCATCGGTATCGACATGCTCACGCGGAGCAGCTTCTTCCACAGCAGGCACGTCAGCGGAATCCTCGACGACAAAATCCTCGACGGACTCGGCAGGCTGCTCCTGGGCATCGCGGATCTCGGCATTGATGGTATAGAACGCCGGGCGCCCGTTAATGCCGCTGCCCTCGATCTTGGTCACGATATTTGCCGCGATAAGCTCATCGCGCATCGCCTTGGTGTCACATTCCTTATCGACGGAGCGAAAAATTTGCGCCAGCGCACTCGACTTAATCTTGAGCGCCTTGCGGCAGAGCAGGTCGTAGGCAATCAGCTTGGCACGCTCGGCAGAAAGCGACGTCTGACTGCTCAGACGCTCAGCCAGGGCATCGACATTATTTTGGTTATCGGAATATACCGTCTTGGCCACGGGGCCCCTTTCATATGTACACATATACGTCTATATGGTACAACGCGCGCCCTTATCCACGCAAAACATCTGCGAGAACACTCGAGCGTCACCCGCTTTCGCATGAAAAAAAGACCGAGCCCGCGAAATCGCGGACCCGGTCTTTCCGAGTCATATGGATGGAACGGTTAGCCCATCAAGCTGACTAGGCCTTGGCGGCCTCGGCGTCGGCGGGAGCCTCGGCAGCAGCGGCGCGGCCATACTCGGCCTTGCCCATCTCGGACCACTCGGGCTCCTCGTCGGGCATGGAACCGGCCTCCTTGCCGAAGAGCTCCTTGAGGCAGTTGACGGCGACGATGAGGCCCAGGACCATCAGCAGGACGGCGAAGACAAGCTGCAGGCCCTTGGTGGCGGCGACGGAGACGGCGGCCGTGGTGGCGGTAGCCGGGATGGTGCCGAAGAAGCCGTAAGCCTGGACAGCGGCCATACAGCCCATGGCGCTCTGGACCAGCGAGGTGAAGGTGCAGCAGAGCAGGAAGACGACGGGCACGTAGAGCATCCAGCCCTTGCGGCCGGTGCACTTGCAGAACACGGCGAGGGTGATCATGGTCATGCCGCCGAGCAGCTGGTTGGAAGCACCAAAGAGCGGCCAGATGTTGGCATAGCCACCAAAAGCGAGGGCGAGACCGGGAAGCAGGGTGACGACCGTGGCGAACCAGGGGTTGCCGAGGACCTTCATGTAGCCGGCCTTGGACTCGATGGCCAGGGCGTCGTTGGTCTGGGCAAAGAACTCGGAGAACGAGGTGCGGGCGATGCGGGCGACGGCGTCGAGCGAGGTCAGGGCCAGAGCGGAAACGTTCATGGTCATAAAGACGGTAGCGAGCGTGCCGTCAACACCGAAGGCCTGCATACCGCGGGAGATGCCAGCGGCGAAGATCTGGAACGGGGTGGAAGCGACGCCGGCGTTGAGGGCGCCGGTACCGGCGGTGTTCATGTCGGAGAACATGATGCCGGCGACGATGATGGCAAGGATGCCGACGAAGGACTCGACGATCATGGCACCATAACCGACCTTGACGGCGTCCTGCTCCTTCTCGACCTGCTTAGAAGAGGTGCCGGAAGAAACGAGGCTGTGGAAACCGGAGAGAGCACCGCAAGCGACGGAGACGAACAGGACCGGGAACATCATGCCGGAGGCAGTGGAGAAGCCGGTGAAGACCGGAGCGGTGATAGTGGCCTGACCGTTGACGCCCAGGACGACGATGCCGAGGACAGCGCAGACGATCATGACGATCATCATGATGGAAGTGAGGTAGTCACGCGGGGTCTTGAGCATCTGGATGGGCATAGCGCCAGCGAAGACAAGGTAGACCATGACGACGGCGAACCACTGGAACTTATCCAGGTAGACTGGGAACTGCATACCGACGGCGAACATGAGAACCATGAGGACAACGCCGGTGACGAACTCGGCAGCGCCGGTGAGGTTGAACTTCTTCTGGGCCCAACCAAAGGCGATAGCGACGAAGGTGAACAGGATGGAGATGGTACCAGCGCAGCCGGCGGCATAGGACTTGGTGAAGTCGATGGCACCGGTAGCAGCACCAGAAGCGTCAACGGCCGGGGTGAACATGAACGTCTTGCAGACCATGTCGGTAAAGGCGGCGATGACGATGATGCAGAACAGCCAGCAGAACAGCAGGAACAGGCGACGGCCGGTCTTGCCGATATACTTCTCGATGAGCTGAGCGAGTGACTTGCCGTTGTTCTTCATCGAAGCGTACAGGGCACCAAAGTCGTGGACGGCGCCAAAGAAGATGCCGCCGACGAGGACCCAGAGCACGACGGGCAGCCAGCCAAAGGCCATGGCGACGATCGTACCCGTGACAGGGCCAGCACCGCAGATCGAGCTGAACTGGTGCGAAAACGCAGTGAAGGCGGAGACGGGCGAGAAGCTGTTGCCGTCCTTCATGCGCTTGGCCGGCGTGAGGGCCTCTTTGTCGACGCCCCACTTGTTGGCCAGCCAGCGGCCGTAGCCCAGATAGCCGCAGGCGAGCACCGCCGCGGCCACAACCATGAGCAAAACTCCGTTCATTACATTTCCTCCTCTAAAAAGAACTTCCTAGACATAAAAAATGAGGGCCGTCGGTTGCGCTCGACGGCCCTCATCTTCATCAGCCGCCCGTTATCGTACGGGCTAGCTGTATGTGCTAACCCGCATCAGATAATTACTACGCTGATAATGTTTAGCTGATGCGTGAACATGTCTAAGAAATCCTCTTCAATCATGATGCGAACGATCCGTGCGTGTTCACATCCCCCAGTGGTTGAAAAGGAGTATGAAACTTTAGTTACCTAAAGTCAACGCAAATTTGTAATGAATTTTCAACTTTTTTGGATTTCTCGGTATAAAACGCCACTGACCTCGGACTTTACCCCACGACAGTTTTTGCATGAGAGATGCCCCTGAGAGCCGCGGGAGCCGGGCGGAGGGGCCGGATATAAGGTTTATCGCGAGTTCCGCACGCAAAGAAGGCCACTTAATGTGGCCTTCGTCTTGCGCAGGACTGTAGAGCAGGAAACCTTATATCCGGCCCCTCCGTCCGGGGACCGCGCCGTATCAGCTACAGCGTCATGTTTGGATCGGCGTCGACGTCGAACGGCGAGATTTCACCTCGGTCGAATTTACGGCGGGCGACCTCCGCGATCATGGCCGCGTTATCGGTACAGGCAGACAAGGGCGGCACCGTTACGCGAATCCCCTGACGCCCAAGCTTCTTGATCATCATCTCACGCAGATGCGGGTTGGCAGAGACGCCGCCGCCGATGCAATATTCCTTGCAGCCGGTGGCATGCAGAGCGTTCTTAGCCTTCTTGTACTGCACGTCAAAGACCGCGGCCTCAAACGAGGCAGCCAAATCGGGCAGATGAATCGTGCGCCCGGCCTTGGTCTCCTGCTCGATATAGAGCGTCACCGCTGTCTTGAGGCCCGAAAGCGAGAAGCGATAGTCTCCTCTGCTGTTAAGCGCACGGGGGAAATCGATCGCCTTGGGGTTGCCCGTCTCGGCCAGCTTGGAAATGATGGGGCCACCGGGATAGCCCAGACCCAACGCCTTGGCTACCTTGTCGAAGGCCTCGCCCACAGCGTCGTCGAGCGTCTCACCGAGCACCTCGTAGTCGCCCCACGCCTTCACGTGCACGAGCATGGTGTGCCCACCCGAGACAAGCGTGAAGATAAACGGCGGTTTGAGGTCGGGTTGCGCCAGCAGGTTGGCAAACAGGTGCCCCTCCAGATGGTTGACGCACACGAGCGGCTTGCCGGCAGCGTAGGCAAAGCCCTTGGCGAAGGCGACGCCAACCACGAGCGCGCCCACCAGGCCCGGGCCCTGTGTCACGCCCACGGCGGCAAGCTCGCTGGGGGCAATGGCTCCATCCTCAAGACCAAGCGATGCTGCGGCATCCTCGAGCGCCGCATCCACGACACTCACAATCACCTCGACGTGTTTGCGCGAGGCGATCTCGGGCACCACGCCGCCAAAGCGGGCGTGAAAATCAATCTGCGTCGACACCTGGTTGGCCAGCATATTGCCATCCGCATCGATAATCGCCACGGCCGTCTCGTCGCAGGAGCTCTCGATAGCGAGCACTAGGCGGCGGCGCTCAATTTCGGCACGCTCCCCCTCGGAGCGCCCAGGCGCAGGCAGCGGCCACACGCGCTGCTCTGCCGCCGTCGGCTCGGGCGAAGCATTGTCGACCGGAAGTACCAGGGGCAGCGGGGCCGTCATGACGATGGCGTCCTTGCCGGCACCATAGTAGCCGCGGCGACGGCCAGCCTCGGTAAAGCCCAGAGCGTTATAGAGCGCAATCGCTCCCTCGTTGCCGTCCTCGACCTCGAGCGAAGCCGTGGTGCAGCCGAGCATCTGGGCATCATAGCTCACGTGCGACAGCAGCTTGCGGGCAATGCCCTCACGGCGATGTGCCGGGTCGACGGCGACATCCAGAATCTGCACATCACCGTCCACGACCATACCGCCGGCAAGGCCCAGTAGCTTGCCGTCGTCGTGTGCCACCCACCAACTACGCGGCGCAGCGACGTCCTCGCCCAGTTCGGACAGGAACATGCCCGGCGTCCACGCCTCGTGTCCGGCACCTTCAAAGCAGGCAGCTTCCAACGCGCTCGCGCCCTCGGCATCCGCCGCGCCCATGGGACGGAACTGCAGATGACGACCGGCGAGCTCATCGGCAACGCCCGTAATTCCGCTCTGCGCACTCTCGGCAAGACCAAGACGCTTGCGCTCGTTTTCCTCGGCATCCGAAAGGCGCGTGTAAATCGGCAGGACGCGGGCCGGATCGCCGTCACCCGCAGCGTGCGCGAGCAGCAAGCCCTCGCCCGAAGGCCACCACAGGTCGCGCTCCACGCAGCGGGCGGTCTCGTCCTCACCCAGCAGCTTGCCATAGCGCACGAGACCGTCACCGGTCAGCTGAACCTGGTCCCAGTCCGCTGCTCGGCGCCACTCATCGAGCGCCACGGCGGCCTTGACCACGTGTTCGCGCTCAAATTGACGCTCGGGACCCTCATCGACCAGCATATACAGCGCCGGATATACCTCACCGCGCATAGCATCGGCCAAGATACCAAGCTTGCCGCGCACGCCAGCCTTCCACGCCGTCCAAGCGCAAGCGTCGAGCGTCGACACGCCCAGCAGCGGAACATTGGCACCACGCGCGAGGCCCTTGGCAGTGGAGATGCCGATGCGCACACCCGTAAAGGACCCCGGGCCGCGACCGACCACATAGCAACCAACATCGCTGCGATCCAGACCGGCTTGAGCCAGCACGCCATCAACGGTATTCACGAGCTCAACGTTGGCGTGACGGCGACACATGTGGTCGCCACTCACGAGCTTCGTCTCGCCCGTCTGCCCATCAATCCAGCTTGCCGCGCAGGCAAGCATGTCGGTCGAGGTATCGAGCGCCACCACCAGCGCGTTGTCGTTATGCAAGCTCATCTTGTACAGCCTTATCAATCAAATGGGAAAGCTCCATTGCGCGGTCACCGTGCGCCTCAAGCGTTATCGTTCGCACATCGCTGTCGCCCTCATCACGCTTGAGCGTCACCGAAAGATACTCATCCGTCAGCTCGTCCTGGAATTGTTCGCCCCATTCCAGCAGGCAAGCACCCTCATAGCCCAGCACATCGAAAATGCCCGTATCCTCGAGCTCGTAGGCATGCTCCAGGCGGTATAGATCAAAGTGAAACAGCGGAATACGACCTTGATCGTGAACGGCCATGAGCGCAAACGTAGGACTCGTAACCATATGCCCATCGCCCAGCCCGCGCGAGACGCCCTTGGTAAAGTGAGTTTTGCCCACTCCCAGGCCACCGGTCAGGATAAGCACATCGCCGTCCTCAAGGCACGGTGCAATTAGCTCGCCAAAGTACTCCGTATCGGCAGCGCAAGTCGTTTTGTAAGTACCTACCCCCAGGCGCTCCAGGGACATATATGCTCCTTATTATTCCGAGGCGTCCTCTGGTGCGGGATGTCGCTCCAGATAATCGCCCAGCATCTTAAAGTCTTCCTCCAGCAGCTCCTGCCACGCCGGATTGCGCAGCGCTGCTGCCGGATGAAAAGTGGGCATTACTACAAAATGCCCCATCTGGTGGAACCTGCCGCGCAGCTTAGTAATGCCAATCTCGGTCTTAAGCACAAAGTGCGTCGCGGGGTTGCCGAGCGTCACGATAATATCAGGCCAGATGCTTCGAATCTGCTCACGCAAAAACGGCGAGCAAGCCAGCACTTCCTCGGGACGCGGATTGCGGTTTCCCGGCGGGCGGCACTTAAGCACGTTGGCAATGTAGACGTCTTCGCGTTTGAGCCCCGCCAGCGACAAAATGCCGTTGAGGTCCTCGCCTGCCGCCCCCACAAAAGGCTCGCCCTGCAAATCCTCATTGCGGCCCGGCGCCTCACCAATAAACATCACGCGAGCGCGGGGGTTTCCCACGCCAAACACGATATTGTGACGCGACTGGTAGAGCTGGCAGAGGTGACAATCGCCCAGAACGGCCTCAATTTCCTCGAGTGCGACCTCACGTGGTGCCTGATGGGTATGGCCGGGGATGTGCATGACGCCCATAGCGGCTCCTACACGTAGACCTTGTCGAGACGCATGCCAAAGCCGCAGGCGACCTCGTAGTTAATCGTTCCGCGCAGTCGGGCCATCTCGTCCATAGTGATCTCGGCATCGCCATCGCGGCCGACAATGATCATCTCGTCACCATACTCGGCCTCGGGAATCTCGTGTGCCGGGTTGGACTGAATGGCGACCATAAACTGGTCCATGCAGATATTGCCAACCTGATGCACGCGCTCGCCGCGATACAGCACATCCATACGATTGGAAAGCGTACGCGATAGGCCATCGGCATAACCGATCGGCAGCGTGCAGATCTGAACGCGCGTACGCGGTACGCGGTAGGTAAAACCGTAGCCCACGCCCTCACCCATCGCAGGGTGTGCCACGCGCGTCACACGCGCATGGACGCTCATAACGGGATCAAGCTGCATCACGCGGCCACTCAGCTCGCACGGCTGCATGCCATACAAGCCAACGCCGGCGCGGATCATATCAAAATGCATCGAGGGGTCGAGCATCGAGGACGGCGTGTTGGCGCAGTGCACGATACCGCACTCAAAACCCGCATCCTTAATGGCCTGAACGGCCTCGGTAAAGCGCTGACACTGCAGCTTGTAGTCCCAGCCCGAAGGTTCATCGGCCGTGGCGAAGTGCGTAAATACGCCGTCGCACTGAATACCGCGATGGAAATTTATACCGCGGACAAAGTCGAGCACCTGCGTGTAGTGAACGCCGATACGATTCATGCCCGTCTCGATGGCGAGATGATACTTGCCCACTTTGCCCGCCGCGACGGCACATTCGCCATACGCAAGAGCAAAGTCAGACGTATAGACCGAGGGCATGATATCAAACTCGAGCAACGTCGGAATGGCCTCGATAGGCGGCTCGCTTAGGATGAGGATGGGTTTCGTAATCCCGCCCTGTCGGAGCTCAACGCCCTCGTTAACCGTCGCCACGGCAAACATGTCGGCACCGACCGAATACATGATCTTGGCGCACTCAACAGCTCCATGACCATAAGCATCGGCCTTGACCACGCAGCACAGGCGCTGACGTGGATTCAGCAAGTTCTTATAGGCCCTCGTGTTGCGACGGAGCGCCCCGCGGTCGATCTCGACCCAGGACCAGCGCGTCAAATCGGCTTTATTCATGATTAGTCATCCGACCCTTCGTCCATGATTCCCAGATCTTCGAGCGCATCCTTTGCCGCCAGTTCCATGGCAGGACCGATCAAGTCGATAAGATCGGTCGCGATGACGCTCTTCTCACCATACTCCGTCGCCGCGGCAAAACCGGCGTAGCTGTGAAGTGCGACGGCGTACGAATACAGCAACTCCCAACGATCCATCTCGTCGCGCATGGTGGCAAGCGTGCCGGCCAAAATACCCGCGAGAACATCACCCGAACCGGCAGTTGCCAGAGAAGCCGGACCCGAGAGCGGCAGCAGCACACGCTCAACGCCACAGATAGCCGTCGTCGGCCCCTTGGCAATGACCACCAGATTGTCGGAGCCTGCAGCCCAGACAACCTTCTGCGCGGCCGCAATCGCGGTACCAAGGTCGTTCACCTCGTCACCGGCAACCAGACGCGAAAGCTCACGATAGTGCGGCGTCATAACCAACGGCTGCTCGCGACGATACATCTCGGGATTACTATCAATACCGTCAATGGCAATCTTAGCAAGGCAGTTGAGTGCATCGGCGTCCAAAATAAGCGGCACATCAAGCTCGAGCAAGCCCGAAACCACCTGCATAGCGCCGGCAGATGTCGTCATACCGGGACCGCACAGTACACAGCTGTACTTCTTTGCAATCTCGCACACAGTCATGCGCGCAGCGGCGCCAAAGGAGCCGCGGGAATCAGACGGAATAGCAAAGACGGGAATCGAAGGAAGTGCCATGCGAATAAGATTGGCGCAGGCGTCAGGAGCCGCGACTGCCACGTAACCAGCACCCGCGCGAGCTGCAGACTTGGCCGCCATAATGGCAGCACCAGGATATTGCGCAGATCCGGCGACAATAAGCACAGAGCCACGGGAATACTTATCGATATTCGTAGGTAGTGGAGCAAAGTAATCAACTAAGTCACCGGGCTCGACAATCTCGGCGGCGTGGTCGACATCATCGATGACCTCGTCAAGACGGTCGTAAAGATTGCCGCAGATCAAATCGCCAGCATACTCAGGGCCATCAGCGCTATACAGACCAATCTTGGGCGCAATCATCGTCACCGTATGCTCGGCACGAATGCAGTCGTCATCAACAACGCCCGTCTCGGCATTCAGGCCCGAGGGGACATCAATGGATACGACACAATCGGCGCATTCATTGACCGTAGGAATCCAGATGGAGAACGGCGCACGCAGATTCCCGTGGAAACCGGTACCAAAAATGGCATCGACAACAACATCGGCCTTATCGATCAAAACCTCGAGTTCGTCACGCGAGGGGCCGACACAAACGTGCACATCGCGGCCGGCAGTACGACGAGCAACATGACGTGCCAGAGCAGCAGGAATCTCATCCGGCTCAACCGGAGAAACGATATCGACGTCCACGCCCTTATGGCTCAGAATATCGGCGGCAACCCAACCGTCGCCGCCATTATTACCAAAACCGACCAGAACGAGAACCCGATCGGGATTGAGCTTCAAGACCTCGTTGGCGGCAAACTCACCCGCTAGCTCCATAAGCTCGGCCTTCGAAGTCCCTTCGCGTTCGATGATGTCCTCGAGACGAACGACTTCTTCGGTACTCAAAACCGGTTTCATCTATGCTCCTAGCGTATCTTGCGAAGCATCGCCCAGGTGCTCCGTCAATGCTGAATTCTGCAGCTGCTCAAGCTCATCTAAAACAGAGCGAGCCTCTTTAAATGTCTGCGCTACGCGTTCCTTGGTGCTCACCTTTTCTTCCTTAGGCTTAGGTCGAGCATCTTCGGTAATCGCGATGGCATTCGCAACGGCTAAGTCTCCTGTAAGCGTAATGGAAAGAGCGACCTCAACAACACCCAGCTCTTGAGCGATCTCGAGTGCACGGCCCGAAAGCAGCGCCTTCGGTTTGCCGAGTTTATCGCGCGTTACCGAAACATCCTTGCGACCCACGCCTTGACTAAAACCCGTGCCAAGAGCTTTAAGCACCGCCTCGCGCGAAGCAAAGCGGCTGGCATAGTGAGCAGCGGGACGCGATGATGCATCGCAATAAGCACGCTCTTCTTCGGTAAACACACGCCGAGCAAACGACGGCGTCTTTTCAAGAATTGATTTCATGCGGGAAATCTCGACGATATCAACGCCGATACCAGCTTCAGCCATGTTCACCTCCATATCGCACAGACTAAGTTATTGTAGCCCGTTCACAGAAGATGCGACAAACGAGGGTTATAAAACACAGCTACTATGTGAGACAAAAGCCCGCAAACGCAAAAAGGGGGAGGCCGCGAGGCCTCCCCCTTCTCAGTTCAAGCGTACGGCTCGGTGCCGTCCACCGGTCAGCGGCGCCCTGGCCTCCCACGGGCTGACCCCGCAGTACTCTCG
>CABUSV010000021.1 GCA_902494345.1 uncultured Collinsella sp. | reverse complement strand
CCAGATTCGAACTGGTGATCTCCGCCTTGAGAGGGCGGCGTCCTAAACCGCTAGACGAACGGGCCATAAGCCTCAGCAGAAAAGAAGTGGTAGCCCGTACCAGATTCGAACTGGTGATCTCCGCCTTGAGAGGGCGGCGTCCTAAACCGCTAGACGAACGGGCCACATGACATCTGCACTGCCGTGCTGCGAGGAAATATATTACGGGACAAAAAACGACAGCGCAAGAAGAAATTCCAAATTGCCGAAAAATTGTCGACAGGTTATGGAACACGCAGGTAAACTGGGTAGCAAAAAGCCCCGCCCCAAATTAACTACCTCAGGTTGAGATGGGCCAGGAGGGCTTCGCAATCGTTGGGGATGTTGTCTTCGATCACGGCGTCGAGGGCGGAGTTGAGTAGCTGCCCCAGTTCCGGCCCGGGCTCGACTCCGGCACGGATCAGGTCGCCGCCGTTGATGGCGAGCATCTTGAGCGTATAGGGCTCCCCCGCCTTCAGCAGCTTGTGCGCCATCGCGCGCATCTCCTCAATCGTCTCAACGTAATAGAAGCACGACGGGGCCTTGCCGAGCGTGTCGGCACGCTTAAGATCCATGAGCTCGTCCATCAAACGCGGCGTGTCGACGCCCTCGCCCGAAAGCGCGCGCATCATATTGAGCAGGCAGGAGCGCTCGGGGCGCAGCGGCTTGTCGTGATATTTGATGAGCAGGCACACGTCGCGCACCAGGTCGTGCGAGAGCGCCAGGCGATCCATAATGACGCGCGCTTTCTTGGCGCCGAGCTCGGGATGACCGTAGAAGTGTCCGCTGCCGGCGTGATCGACCGTGAAACACTCGGGCTTGGACACATCGTGCAAAAACGCCGCCCACATAAGGCTCGACGAGGGCGCGACGCCGTCGCACAGCGCAAGCTCCCCTGCCACCGTCAGCACACGGGCGATATGCTCGTAAACGTTAAACGCATGATAGACACTTCGCTGATCAAAGCCGCGACCCGCCGCCAGCTCAGGCACAGAGGCACAGATGAGCTCGGGGTAGCGCAGCATCGCGTCTCCCCCATGACCGGTCGAAAGAATGCCCTCAAGCTCAATACCCACACGCTCGCGCGCCACGGCGTCGAGCAGCGGCGCGCACTCGGCAAGCGCGCGCTTAGTCTCGGGCTCAATCATAAAGTCCAGGCGGCAGGCAAAGCGCACCGCACGCAACATGCGCAGGGCGTCCTCGTTAAAGCGACGCTTAGGATCGCCGACAGCGCGAATCAGCTTGCGCTCCAAGTCACCCTGGCCGTCGTAGCGGTCGACAAGCCCGCGCTCGGGATGCCAGGCCATGGCGTTGACGGTAAAGTCGCGGCGCGCCAGATCGTCCTCGAGCGAGGCGGCACGCTCCACACTCTGGGGATGGCGACCATCGGTGTAAAAGCCATCCAGACGGTACGTGGTGACCTCGATACGCTCGCCATCGGAAATAGCCGTGATTCCGCCAAATTTAATGCCCGACTCCACGACCGCGATACCAGCGGCCTCGAGCGCCGCCTTGGACTCCTGCCACAGGCCGCTACAGCACATATCAACATCGTGGCTGGGGCAACCCATCAGGGCGTCGCGCACCCAACCGCCCACGTACCAAGCCTCAAGACCGACCGCCTCAAGCGCGCGCAGGACGCGCAAGGAGGCATCGGACGGTTGCGTACCGTTGAGCGAAACATTGCACATGCCTATGGCCTCCTGCACTTTCGAGCGTTAATCGATGGTTCTCAAGAAGTCTAACAAGAAACGAGAAAGCGCGCACACGCAATTGCTTCCTCGATTCGAACGAACGGGACATTTAACGCCACATATGTTCAGCGCGCAAAAAAACACCCGCCTTGGTAATCCAAAGCGGGTGTTCGGCAACGACGTATCGATGCTGCTAGCAGACCTGGCGAACCTCAATGTGCTTCTTATATTCGTCCACCTTGGCAAAATCGCCCAGACCGGGGCACTCGACCACGTTGGCGCCGGTGGCCATCGACAGACGGAGGGCATCCTCGACGCGCTCGGGGGCGTCGTGCCACACGGACAGGAAGGCAGCGAGCGAGGAATCGCCGGCACACACCGTCGACAGCAGCTTGACGTCGAAGGTGCGGTTGGCGAACCAGATATGCTCGCCGTTGGAGAAGTACGCACCGGCGCCACCGAGGGTCAACAGCACGTTCTTGGCGCCCTTGGCATGCAGCTCGGCCATAGCGCCCTTGACGGACTCATCGTCGCCACCGCTCACCTTAATGCCAAAGATGTCGAGCAGCTCGTCGTCATTGGGCTTGATCAGCAGCGGCTCCATGGCAATGAGGTCTGCCAGCTGATGGCTCGAGATGTCGAGGACGAACTCGGCCCCCTTAGCCTTGACGCGGCGCAGGACCTCGGCCAGGAAGCCCTCGGAAGTGTTGGGAGGCAGCGAGCCGCTGATGACCAGGCAGGTCATGTCATCGAGCGAATCGATGAGCTCAAACATCTCCTGTTCGTTGGCCTCGTTGATAGCGGCACCGGCGTTGACCATGTTGTACTCGGTGTCGGGGCCGGCGTTGAGGAACACATTGACGCGCGTGATGCCGTCGGTCCACACGGGCTTGACGGGCACGCCCAGGGCCTCGGCGCCCTTAACGATAAACTCGCCCGAGAAACCGGCGAAGAAGCCCAGGATCGTGGTATCGACGCCGTAGTGGTCGAGCGTAAACGAGACGTTGAGGCCCTTGCCGTTAGGCGTGTAGACGGCGTTGCGGGTACGCGTGACGGTGTTGGCAGCAAGACCGTCACAGGCGATGTTGTA
The DNA here is from genome assembly GCA_902494345.1 of uncultured Collinsella sp. Lineage (GTDB taxonomy): Bacteria > Actinomycetota > Coriobacteriia > Coriobacteriales > Coriobacteriaceae > Collinsella. Next base: position 35,455 of record CABUSV010000021.1, on the reverse strand, counting down.
GTCAATGGCGGGATTTGCAGTGAGCGTGTAAATCATGAATGTTCCTTTCACGAAGCAACGTGTTAATGAAAGTATATTCCACGCATCGGTAAAAGGCTAGGACAACTCGGCGAACGGTGTGGAAGCGATGAAGTACGGCAGGGCACCTCTCCCCCATGCCGGAACAGAAAGGCGCCCCGGCCGAAACCGGGGCGCCGTATGCGCACGAATATGTCGCGTTTCGATTACTGACGATCGAGCTTGCGGACAGCAACACGCTTGCTGTACTCGTCGACGTGACCGAAATCGCCGATGCCGACGGACTCGGCAACGTTGGCGCCGGTGGCCATAGCGAGCTTCATGGCCTCCTCGACGTTGTCGCGATCCCTGTACCACTTGTGCAGGAACGCAGCGAGGGTGCAGTCGCCGGCGCAGACGGAAGAAACCAGCTTGATGTTGAACTCACGCTTGGCGTACCAGATGTCCTCGCCGTTGGAGAAGTAAGCGTCGCCGCGGCTACCACGGGTGAGCAGCACGTTCTGAACGCCGGCGTCGTGAGCCATCTTCATGGCAACGCGAACCTCGTCGTCGGTGTCGACCGGCACGCCGAAGATGGCCTTCATCTCGTGATGGTTCGGCTTGATGAGCAGCGGCTTCTTGTGAGCGAGCTCCTTGAGCTTGTCGGAGGACAGGTCCAGGACGACGTCGGCGCCACGAGCCTGAGCGTGCTCCATGACCTTAGCCAGGAAGTCAGGCGTAGCTTTGGGAGGCACGGAGCCGGAAACGATCAGGCACTCGAGATCGCCCGCGGTGTCCAGAATGTTGTAGAGCTCCTCCTGGTGCTGCGGCGTAATAGGAGCACCCGGGTTCAGGATGCCGTACTCGTGCTGGCCATCGTTGACGTAGGTGTTAATGCGCGTGATACCGTCGGTCCAGACCGGGCGGCAGAGGCAACCCAGGTTCATGACCTCCTCGACGATGAACTTGCCCGTGAAGCCAGCGAAGAAGCCGAGCGCGACGGTGTCGACGCCCATCTTCTTAAAGGCGAAGGACACGTCGAGGCCCTTGCCGTTAGCCGTGTAGCTGGCCGAGCCGGTGCGGACGTTCTCGTCGGGCTCGAGCGGAGAGCTCGAAACCGTCATGTCGACAGCCGGGTTAGCGGTTAGCGTGTAGAACATTTACAGTACCCCCTGTATATGTGAGGGCCGCGTGGCCGGCCCATTCCAACCACGCGGTTACCTCTGATACCAAATTAGCGAGCTGCGGACTCGAGCAGTTCCTTGACCTCGGCGGCGGTGTTGCAGGCGAGTGCCTTCTCGGCGAGCTCGTCGCACTCGGCCTTGGTCCACTGGCTGATGGTCTTGCGGGCGCGCAGGATCGAAGGAGCGCTCATCGAGAACTCCTCCAGGCCCCAGCTGATCAGCAGCGGCTCGAGCAGCGAATCGGCAGCGGCCTCGCCGCACATACCGACCATGATGCCGGCCTTCACGCCGCTCTCGATGATGTTCTTGAGCGAGCGGAGCACGGCGGGATAGTAAACCTGGTACAGGTTGGAGATGGTGTCGTTACCACGGTCGGCGCACATGGTGTAGCCGATCAGGTCGTTAGTGCCGATGGAGAAGAAGTCGGCAACCTCGGCAAGACGATCTGCGAGCAGCGAAGCGGCGGGCGTCTCGACCATGATGCCGACCTCGATGTTCTCGTTGAACTTGCGACCCTCTTCGGTCAGCTCGGCCTTGCACTGCTCGACGAGCTCCTTGACAGCCAAGACCTCCTCGACGCAGGTGACGAGCGGGATCATGATCTTGACGTCACCGAAGGCGCTAGCGCGCAGCAGAGCGCGGAGCTGGACCTTGTACTGGTCGGGATTGGCCAGGCAGTAACGCACGGCGCGGAAGCCCATGAAGGGGTTATCTTCCTTGACCATGTGCAGATACGGAATCTCCTTGTCGCCGCCCACATCGAGCGTGCGGATGATGACCGGAGCACCCTTGAGCGCGCTGGCGACCTTACGGTAGGCGTTGAACTGCTCCTCCTCGGAAGGAAGCTCAGCAGAGTCCATGAACAGGAACTCGGAGCGGAACAGACCGATGGCCTCGGCGTCGTGATCGAGCGCGTTGGGCACGTCATCGGGGTTACCGATGTTGCAGGCGATGATCTTCTTGATGCCATCGGCAGTCACGGACGGCTTGCCACGGAAGGCCTCGAGGGCTGCCTTCTCGGCAGCGAAGGCCTCAGCCTTGGCGGTGTAGGCAGCGAGCGTCTCCTCGTCGGGATCGGCCTCAACGATACCCTTGCCTCCGTCGACGACAACGGTCATACCGTTGCGCAGCGCGGTGCAGCTGTTGGAAACCGAAAGGACAGCCGGGATCTCAAGGGCGCGCGCAATGATCGCGGAGTGCGACGTGCGGCCACCGGTCTCGGTGACGATACCGGCAACGTGGGCCTTATCGATCGTGGCGGTCATAGACGGCGTGAGGTCGTGCACGACAACGACGGTGTTCTCAGGCAGGACGGAGAGGTCGACGACCTCCTTGCCCAGCAGCTCGGCCAGAATACCGGTGCGGATGTCGGCGATGTCGGCCGCGCGCAGACGGAACATCTCGTCGTCCATGGACAGGAACATGTTCTCGAACATGGTCGAGGTGTCCATGAGCGCCTGCTCGGCGCAGGTACCGCCGTCAATGGCGGCGTTGATGGCGTCGGTCATGCCCGGGTCCTGAGCCAGGACAATGTGTCCGCTCATGATCTCGGCCTCGGCCTCGCCCACCGTCTCCTTCATATGGTCGGCCTGAGCCTGGGTCTTCTCGCAGAAGACCGAAAGAGCGGACTGATAGCGCTCCTTCTCTGCTGCCGAATCGGCAACCTCGTGCGGCTCAAACGTCAAGTCGGGATCGACGGCGACCATGACGGTGCCGATACCGATGCCCTCGGAAGCGTTGACTCCCTGATACATTCCCATTCCTCTCTCCGTGTCATGTGATAAAGCGTTTTGCCATATCCATGACAAAAGAGCGCAGCTACCTTAGAACAGGTCACTGCGCCCCCAAATATGAACTTAGTTGTTCAACATGCGACCCGTTTGAGTTCTACTCGCCAAGACCGCTCTTGATGAGCTCGATGGCAGCAGCCAGAGCCTCGGCCTCGTCGGCGCCGTCGCACTTGACCTCGACCTCGGTACCGCAGGGGATACCAGCAGCCATGAGGGCCATCGGGGACTTGCCGTTGACCTCCTTCTCGGGGGTGACGACCGTCACGTCACAGGCGTACTTGCCCATGGTGGAGGCGAACAGACCAGCCGGACGCATGTGCAGACCCTGAGGATTAACGAGGGTAGCCTTCTCAGAAACCATAATTGACTCCTTTTTGTGTTTAACCCCTGTCATGCATGTGGCAGGAGTCAGATTCACGACGTTGTTTATATTAACTCACATCAAACGGTTTTTCATTATGTTTCGGGCGAATTGTTGGACAGATGTGTTTGTCGTCCGCTTGCTCGCCCACAGGGGGGCCGGGCGCGGCCAGTGAGATTTCCTGCTCTACAGTCCTGCTCGCACGAAGAGCACATTAAGTGCTCTTCGGCTCGTGCGGAACTCGCGATAAATCTCACTGGCCGCGCCCGGCCCCCTGTGGGCGAGCAAGCTGCGGAAACTCGGTCGGTCCAGAGCAATATCGTGCGAACGGAATTCTGGCTGATGACCTGTTCGCGACAAAAACTCGATAGGCAGCCCTCTCTATGCCCTTTTATAAGTTGCGGTGAAATAGGGACTGAATTTGGGGTTGAATCGTTTAAACAGTCCCTATTTCACCGCAACTTATTTGGGGATGAAAAAGGCGGAGGCCCTGGAGAGGGTCTCCGCCTTTGTTACAGGGGCGATATTATTCGCTAACTGCTGGATTAGACCAGGCGAGCGTTGATCGTCTTGGCGATCTCGGCGGCGTCGGTGGAACCCTTGACAGTGGCACGGAAGTCCTCGTCCATGAGTGCCTCGGCGACCTTGGACAGGATCTTGAGGTGCGTGGTACCGGCCTGGGCACCGGGGATGAGCAGGGCGATAGCCACGTTGACGGGAGCGCCGTCCATGGTGTCCCAACCGGTCACGCCGGACTCGTCCTTGACGACGATGACGGCAGCCTCGGTAATGGCATCGGACTTGGCATGCGGGATGGCGAAGCCCTCCATCATGCCCGTGGTACCCTCGGCCTCGCGGGCCAGGAAGGCGTTCATCACGGCGTCGGCGTCGTTGGCGATACCGGCCTTGACGGCCTGGTTGGAAACGAAGCTCAGAGCCTCGTCACGAGAAGCGAAGTCCTCGGCGACAAAGACGTTCTCGACCTTCACGAAGTCGGCAGCCTCGGCCTTGGGGGCCTCGACGGCAGCAGCCTTGGGGGCCTCAACGGGCTTGGCTGCAGGAGCGGCCTTCTGGTTCTTCTCGAAGTCGTACTTCTTGAAGGCCACGAACAGGATGCCACCGACCACAGCGCCGATGAGGATCGCGAGGACCCAAAGCGGACCGTTCTCGACAACGGGCAGGACCAGGAAGCCACCGTGGGGCGCCGGATCATGAACGTTGAACATAATGGTCAGAATCGAAGCGATAGAGGAACCGAGCATCATGATGGGCATGACAGGCCAGATATTCTTGGTCATGAACGGAATGGCGCCCTCGGTGATGTGGGTGCAACCAAGGATGAGGTTGACGACACCGGCGTCGTGATCCTCCTGGCTGAAGTACTTCTTGCCGACAACGACGGCGAAGGTAGTGATCAGCGGCGGAACGATGCAAGCCGCGGAGACGGCAGCCATGAAGTTGGTGCCGAAGTTGTAGGTATCGGTGCCAACACCGGCGGCCAGAGCCTCGGTGAGCATAGCGGTACCGGTGACGTAAGCAGCCTTGTTGACCGGGCCGCCCATGTCAAAGGCGCACATGCAGCCAATGGCAAGACCCAGGACAACGGCGCCAGAGGCGGACAGGCCCTTGAGGAAGTCCATCATGGCGGTGTTGATGGCAGCCATGGGGCCGGAGATGCCAAGCATGACCAGACCGACGATGGCGGTCGAGAACAGCGGGTACAGGAAGATAGCCTTGAGGCCGTCCAGGTTCTTGGGCAGACCGGCAAAGACCTTCTCGAGCAGCAGGATGACATAACCGGCGAGGAAGCCGCCGACGATGCCGCCCAGGAAGCCGAAGCCCACGCCGGCGCCACCGGCGTCGATCATGCCGGTCTCGGCGTTAACAGGCAGGCCCTGGATGGCGATCATACCGGCAGCGAAACCGGGGACGAGCGCCGGGCGCTTGCCGATGGATTCGGCGATGTAGGCGGAAAGCACCGGAACCATGAGGTTCATGGCGATGCCGCCGATGATCTTGAGCAAAGCGGCAAAGCTGTTGTAGTCGGCAGCCGTCGAATCGAAGGACGTGATGCCCCACAGGAACGATACGGCGGTCAGGACGCCACCAGCGACGACGAAGACCAGCATGTGGCTGACGCCGTTCATGAGGTGCTTATAGATGACGTGGCCGATGGACTCCTTCTCCTCGACCTCATCCTCGATATCGGCAGCAGCCGCAACCGTGTCGTCACCCTTGGCGGCGAGCGCGCGGTCGATCAGCTTACCGGCGGCCTCAACGGACAGGGCCTTGGAAACACCAACGGAAACCATGGGCTTGCCGGCGAAACGCTCAGCTTGGACATCCTTATCGGCTGCGACAACGACGGCCTTGGCGCCAGCGATCTCGCTCTTGGTGAGCTCGTTCTCGACACCGACCTGGCCATGAGTCTCGACCTTAATGGTCAGACCTCGCTCGGCAGCCGCCTTCTCCAGCGCCTCCTTCGCCATGAAGGTGTGCGCAATGCCGGTCGGGCAACCGGTCGCGGCAATGATGTCAAACTTAGCCATGTGTCCCTCCTTCTTAAGATTTGCGCCCGCGGGCGCTCCCCTACACGCGCCTCGTTGCGCGCTTTTCCACAACTGAAAGATACCAACCTACCGTCCGCGTGAGAAGAGGCAAGGCGCAATTCTCCGGTGAAAGGTTCTTTCATAACCGTAAACGGTAGGTGAAAGTTTACCATCAACACTTGAAACGGCAAGGTGTATCTTGTAATTGAAAATCCCCCTATACTATGGCATTACAAAACGAGTCCGATTTTCATGCCAACCAGGAGCCATCCATGACCGATAGTAGCAAGAGCGCACTTTCCCTCATTAGTACCCATCAGGGATACAGCGAGTCCGAGCAGCGCATTGTCGACTATATATTGGAGCACCAGTCCGAGGCGCCACGCCTCACGGCGGCTCAGCTCTCGCGCGCCGCTGCCACGTCCGAAGCGACCGTTTCGCGCTTCTGCCGCAAGCTGGGCTTTGGTAGCTTCCGCAGCTTTCAGTTTTCGTTGGCGAGGGATTTGGAAAGCCAGCGCAACGAGGGCCTGACCGACGAGGTCTCGCTCGATAATATGGAGCAGAGCCTCAAGAACATCCTGGCTGCCAAGGTGAGCGAGCTTAATGCGACCATCGACGGGATCGACCACGATACGCTGGCGGCTGTTGTGCATGCCCTTAAGCATGCAGGGGTTATTGAGTTTGCAGCTGTGGGCAATACGAACGCGGTCGCGCTCGATGCGACGTTTAAGTTTTCGCAGCTAGGCCTGCGCTGCATGGCGAGCACCATTAGCGAGACATCAATCGGCTTTGCGCTCACGTTACGCCCGGGTGACGTCATCGTGCTCATCTCAAACTCCGGCAAATCGCGCCGACTGAATCGCATGGCAAAAGCGGCTCGCAACTGCGGCGCAACCGTAGTCGTCATCAGCAGCGACAGCAAATCCCCGCTCGCACGCCTGGCAGACTACACTTTTAATACCGTCAACCACGAAGCGCTGCTGACGACGGGCGACTTTGCGTTCTCAAAGATCAGCGCCACGATGATCATCGAAGTCATCTACAACTTCCTGCTGCCCGAGATTGAAGACGCGCGCGAGCATATCAGCTACTACGAGGAGCTCATCCAGCCGGATAAGGTCGTTGAGTAAAACGCGTAGTGGGACAAAAAATTCAGTCTATTATGTCCCACCAACACCGCTGATACGATCTAGCCTCGAGCTTCTTCAAGCATCTGCTTGGCATGCGCCAAGCTCGCCTCCGATTGATCGCCGCTCAACATGCGGGCGATCTCGGCGGTACGCGCTTCGCCGGCTACCTCGTCCAAATGCGTCTGGGGAACATCGCCCGGTTCCTTGCTGACAACATAATGCTTATCGGCCATGACGGCGACCTGCGCCAAGTGAGTTACGACAATCACCTGATGCGTAGCGGCGAGATCTGCCAGCACGCTCGCGAGGGCACGTGCGGTAGAGCCGCCGACACCGGCATCGACCTCATCGAACACGAGCGTATCGACACCATCGGCGTTACCCAAAACTACTTTACTCGCCAACATGACGCGGCTGAGCTCGCCGCCCGACGCAATTCGACGCAGGGGGCGCGGCGTCAAACCGGCACCGCTGCGGTATAGCAGCTCGTAGCTCGAAGGACCAACGGGCGTCCACTCAGCACGGGGAAGATCACGCGACTCCCAGACGAGCTCGGCACTACCCATCTCCAAGCGCGCCATCTGGCGGCCAACCTCGTGGCAGAAGCGCGGGGCCGCCGTATTGCGAGCGCGCTTAAGTGCCTTGGCAGCGGCAAACAACTCGTGCTCGGCGCTCCCGAGTGCCTCACGCGCCTTTTTGATCTGCTCATCGCCATCATCGACCAGGGACAGCAGTTCTTGCGAGCGATCGCGCGTGGCGAAAACATCGTCCATAGTGGGACCCCACTGACGCAACAGGCCCTTGAGGTCGGAATACCGCTCACGCATGCGAGCGAGCTCGCGCGGGTCGAAGGCGACGCCATCGCGATAGGAACGAAGCTCGTTCGCGCAATCCTCAAGGGAGATACAGACATCCGAAAGCGCATCGGCAATGTCACCCAGTTTGCGATCGACGGTAGCCATACGGGAAAGCTCTGCCGCGGCGCTGTTCACGGCATCGAGCGCTCCCCCTTCGGCGGCAAGCGATGCATGGGCATCGTTAGCCGTGGCAACCAGTACCTCGGCATGTTCGGAGCGCGGCAGCAGTTGCTCGAGTTCCTCATACTCACCCGGCCTGGGGTCGACCTCGGCAATGCGCTCCAGGGCGAAGCGCGCCTCCTCGACACGACTCCCCTGCGCACGCGAGGCCTCCTCGACGCGACGGACCTCCTTGGCAGCCGCGCGCGAGGCTTTAAAGCAAGCACGGTAGTGCTCGAGTGCCTCGAGTGCCGGGCGCCCTGCCCAGGCATCGACCATGGCAACGTGATGCGCCGGGTCGAGGAGGCGCTGGTGCTCGTGCTGACCGCACAGATCCATCATCACGCCGACGCGCTCTGAAAGCTCGCGCACGCTGGCGATGCAGCCGTCAATCTTCACGCGGCTGCGGCCCTCGGCAGAAAGGCTGCGCTGGACCGTGAAGCCCTCCGTGTCGTGCGGGCCGTCAAACAGGCGTGCCTCGACGCTCGCCAGCGCCTCGCCCTCGCGCACCGTCGACGAATCCGCACGCTCGCCCAAAATAAGCTTAAGGGCCGAGAGCAGCGCGGTCTTGCCGGCGCCGGTTTCTCCAGTCAGAACCGTTAGGCCCGCGCTCGGAACCAACGTCGCCTCGCGAATGAGTGCAATGTTGGAAACCTGCAGCTCATCGATCATGACGCACTCCGTAGAATACGCGGCTCACCGAGTTGTAAAAACTCTCGGGGCCGTAGTCGAGCAGCAGCACATCGCCGGGGCCTCGGCGCACGGCCACGCTCTCGACCGTGCCGTCGCAGGTAATAAACTGTCCATCGATAGCGATCGCCGGAACGCTCGGGCGATCATCGGACATAAAGATTTCGACGACATCACTCGGCGAAGTCAAGAAGGCACGGGCCTGAATGGTGTGCGGCGCAATGGGTACGCAGACCATACCCGTATAGTCGGGGCTCACAATGGGGCCACCTGCACTGAGCGCGTACCCCGTAGAACCAGTCGCCGTGGACACGACCACGCCGTCACCGCGTAGGCGGTCGATATGGTGACCGGACACCGTGATGTCAAACTCGACCATATCGGACAGGGGGCCGCGCGTAAGCGCCATGTCGTTGAGGGCGAAGGTGCGCACGACATCCTTCGTACCGTCTTCGCGCACGGACACGATATCAGCGGCGATGGTAGCGCGACGGCTCACATGTAGCTCACCGGAAAGGGCGTCACTCACGACCTGCAGAATGTCGCGCTCCTCGGGACTCGCAGCAGTTAAAAAACCCAGGTGACCATAGGAAAGACCGAGGATAGGAATCTCACGATGGTTGAGGATACGGGCAGCGCGCAGCAACGTACCGTCGCCGCCGAGCGTAATGACCAGATCGGAGCCGTCGATATCAGGCGTGCTTTGGATCTTGGATCGCTGATCGGCCGCCCATGCGACCTCGTAGCCCTGGCGCGTAAGCCAAAGCTCGAGCATCAGGCCACTCTCGACCGCCTCTTGCTTGTAGTAATTTGGAACCAGAAAGACCTTCATAGCGTTGCAGCTTTCTCGCTCAAAACCGATACCTGGGATTGAAGCTCGTCGTCGGTGCGGTCGCCGGGGGCAAACCTCGTGCCGTACAGGAAAAACTCGACGTTGCCCTTGGCACCATGGATGGGTGAAACGCACACATCGACCGGGAACAGGCCCTTGGCTGCAAAGAGTTCAATCGCCGCCACAAGCGTATCACGGCGGACGGCGGGGTCGGTCACGATGCCGCCCTCGCCCACCAGCGCAGCCGGCGCCTCAAACTGGGGCTTTACGAGCGTGCAAAAAGAACCTGTAGGCGCCAGGCACGCCAGCACCGCATCGATAATGTTCGCGATGCTGGTAAACGAGACATCACACACAGCCAGGTCGATGGCACCGGCATAGCCAAGCTCGGGCAGCTGCGTCACGTTGGTGCGCTCATGCAGCGTCACGCGATCGTCCTGACGCAACGACCAATCGAATTGGGCGCGACCCACGTCCACCGAGACAACGGCCGCAGCTCCGCGCTTGAGCAGGCAATCGGTAAAGCCACCGGTAGAGCAGCCCACATCCAGACAGGCAAGGCCCGTCGGATTGATGCCAAACGCATCAAGCGCGCCTTCGAGCTTAAGACCGCCGCGGCCAACATAGGGAATGCGCCCCTTAACGTGCAGCGGCAGGCCCGGCGTCACCTTGAGCCCCGGCGAAGTCAAGCGCTCGCCGCCACTCGAGACCAAGCCGGCCATAAGAGTGCGAAGGGCATCCGCGCGATCGGCGCAGATGCCCTGTGAAATCAGTTCGTCATCAAGACGCACGCGTTTCATGAATGCCATCAACCATTCGTATCCGGAGATGCGGCCTAGCTATCCTGGGATTCGTTTGCCGCATCCTCATCGTATTCCTGTTCGAGCTTGTCGGCCTCACGCGGCGTCAGCTCAAACTTGTCGACCATATCGACCGCGCGGGAGCCCAGCTCAATCGCTTCGTCAAACAGATCGAGCGAACGCTCCAACGAGGTATCTTTGGAGCGAACGGTAGCGATGATCTGGTCCAGACGGTCCGAAATCTCATCAAAGTTACGGACAGAACCCTCTGGCATGGCTACTCCTCGACGGTACCGGTCTCGGCCTCGGTGACCTCGGCATCCTCGTCGAGAACGCCGGCCGCAGCCTGAGCGGCGGCAACCTTGGCGGCAGCCTCGACGGCCTGGGCCTCCTCGCGCGCACGGTCCTCGGCCAGCAGCTCCTGATACAGGTCCTCGCCCGGCAGCTCCTCGCTGCGAGCGATCTTGCCCAGCACGCCGTTGACGAACGACGCGGACTGGTCGGTGCCATAGGCCTTGGCAAGCTCGACAGCCTCGTTGATCACGATGGCGTCCGAGACTTCCTCGTCGGTGAGGAAACGCATCTCGTAAACGGCGATACGCAGCAGATTGCGGTCGGCACCGGGCATGCGCATAAGATCCCAGTTCTTGGCAACGGAGCGCAGAGCGCAGTCGATGCGGTCGATATGCTCGTAGGCACAGCGGCACAGGTCCAGCGCATAGGGGTCGAGGGGACCCTTCGAGATCAGGAAATCACCCTCGAGGACGCGCTCGAGCGGGCTGTCCGTGGCCTCGGCCTGGAACAACAGCTGCAGCGCCTGACTGCGGGCAAGCGTACGCCCGCGATAAACCTTAAGGCTCAAAGGTTACTCCTTGGGGAAAACGAGGCCGTCGATGCAAACGTCAACGCGCTCGACCTCAACGCCAACCTGGGCATCGATGGCGGCGACCACTGCGGCGCGAACGGCCTCGGCGAGTTTCTTGAACGGATAGCCAAAGAACACCACGACACGCACGGTGAGTGCGAGCTTGTCGCCAACGACCTCGGCCTCGACCGCCGGCTCAGAAGCCGGGGCCTTGGACGAGAGCATCATGGAGACAAGGTTGGTGGCAAGGTCCTTGACGCCAACGGAGGCGATGCCCTCGACATCGGACACGGCGCGCGAGACGATGGCGGTCAGAACATCGGGCGAAATGCCGATGCCGTCAATCTTGATTTCCTGGGGCATGAGTCCTCCTAGAAGAGTTGGTTGCTAGACGCGGGAGACGAACTTGCCGTCGCGGGTGTCAACCTTGATGACCTCGCCCTCGTTGAGGTACATGGGGACCTGGATGACAGCGCCGGTGTCGATCGTGGCCGGCTTGGTGGAACCCTGGACGGTGTCGCCCTTAAAGCCCGGGTCGGTCTGGACGATGGTGGTCTCGATGAACATCGGCGGGGTCACGCCCATGAGCTCATCGTCGGCGAAGAGCAGCTGGCAGATGTCGTTCTCGCGCAGCCACTTGGAGTTCTCGCCCACCATGTCCTCGGGAACGGGAACCTGCTCATAGGACTCGTTGTCCATGAAGATATAGTCGGTGCCATCGTTGTAGAGGTACTGGAACTCGCGGGTGGTGAGCATAACGCTCTCGAACTTGGTACCGGCATTGCAGGTGTTCTCGACGACGCGGCCGCTCTTGATGTCGCGGGTCTTGTAGCGCACAAACGCGCCGCCCTTGCCCGGCTTAACATGCTGGAACTCGACGATGGTGTAGACCTTGTCCTTAATGCGGAGACCGAGGCCGTTCTTGAAGTCGGCGGTAGAAATGGTAGGCATAGTGACCTTTCTTGTTATGGGCAGAACGCACAAGCGTCCAAATTACATACGACCGAAATTATACACTTGCAGACGGCGCCTGCAGCGAGCGCATAAAAAGAGAACGCGAGGCGCCCGAATTGCTCCGGACGCCCCGCCCCAAAAATCTATCGAAATAGGCTAGCAATCGATGACGTGAAGGTCATGCGACGTCTTGGTGAAAGGCTCGTAGCCGTTCTCGGTGACCACGCCGTAGTCCTCCAGGCGCACGCCGCCCACACCGGGCAGATACACGCCGGGCTCCATGGTGATAACCGAGCCGACCTCGATGGTGTTCTTGCTGCGGTTGAAGTTGGGCAGCTCGTGGATGTCGATGCCCACGCCGTGGCCCAGACCATGGTTGTAGTAATCACCATAGCCGGCATCGCCGATGATCTTCTTGGAAAGCTTGAAAATGTCGTTGCCCTCGACACCCGGATGGATGGCGGCAACGCACTCCTCGTGCGTACGGCGCACGAGCGCGTACAGGTCGAGCTGCTCCTGGGTAGGCTCGCCCATCACGACGGTGCGCGTCATGTCGGAACGATAATCGCAGTAGCCCGCGCCGTAATCCATGAGGACGAAGTCGCCCTTCTCGATCACGCGGTCGCTCGGCACGGCATGCGGGTTGGCGGTGTTGGGACCGCTCGCCACGATGGAGCCGAAGGCAAGGCTGTCGGCGCCGTTGGCGAACATAAAGTTCTCGAGCTCGTTGCGAACCTGCTTCTCGGTCATACCGGGTTTAATAAAGCCGAGCATGTGCTGGAAGGCGGCGTCAGTGATCGACTGTGCGTGGCGCATGAGCTCGATCTCCTCGGCATCCTTGATGGCGCGCATCTTGCGGATGTCGTCGTGCATCAGCGGCAACATGCAGGCGACGGAACGGTCCTCCAGACCACGCTGAATACCCTGGTAGAAATTAATCTGCATATCGTCCTCGACAGCGCAGACGCGGCACTTGTTGGCCGCGATCTTGCCGGCGACCCAACCGGGGATGGTGCCCTCATCCATGTCGTAGACCCAGGGGCTGCCGGCGGGCGTGTTCTCCTCAAAGCTGTTGAGGTAGCGCGAGTCGGTGTGGAACAGGCACTGGTCGGCCGTAATAAACGCAGCGTGCGGGAACTCGAAGGTGTAGTCGAAGACGCCCTTCACGCCCGTAAGCCAACGAAGGTTGGCCTCGTCGCGAACCACGATGGCGTCGTAGCCACGCTCGGCCATCAGGGCACGGACACGCTCGATACGACCGGCAGGACCGGCAGCAAACTCAGACATGCAGATTCCTTTCTTGTTGTCTCTATATAGACGGGACGGGCCTCAACCGAACGACGGAATCGCATGCGATCCGTAACCGATTGGAAACCCGCCCCTCAACATGATACGAAAGACGATGGAAGTCAATAAATCTTAGAGAAGTTCTTTGCGAGAAGCCAAGTAGGCGTGAGCATGGCGATCAAGAACCTCGTCCTCGACGTTCGTTAGGCGAATGGCGCCGAGCGCCGCGGGCAGCGGCAACATGCTGCGGTTCGACCGTGCAAACTGCTGCCTGCGGAACTCCTCGATATATGCGGCAGGCTCCAGATCGAAGGCAAGTTCCTCGATACCAAAGTCCTCCAAGCAGTCATCGACCTCAAAAACGTAATCGATATCGAAGTCGCAGGCATCATGTGCTAGGCGCGCCTCAAAGCGCATGCCCTCGGACAACAGCTGGTAGGCAGGGACCTGCGAAGCGGCATCGCCCAAGCAGGCGCGCAGGGTACGCTCCCCCGTCTTGCCAAAATCGAGCGCATGGCGGGCGCTCGGGTTCGTGGCCATCAGTACGTCCTTGCGGGCAGTCTGAGACCATTGAACAGCATTAACGAGTGCGACCTCCTCGCCCGCGAGAATCTCGGGGACGGTCTCAGTAAACTGATTCCAGCGGGACTTGCTGCTCGAAAGCATGGTGCCAACAAGTACCACATAGCCGAGCTTAAGGTCCTCGGGGTCCGCCTCGCGAACAAGGTCGAGGTCATACACGACCAAGCCCGGTTCGGGACGGAACGCGATAGCGGGAAGCGCATTCGACGACGAGGCGACGAGCGGCTTCATGGTCGTCGCGACCGTGAGCATGGCGTCGAACGTCGTCGGCAGCAACGCGCACTCGGTGCGGCCGCACCACTGATTGGCACACCAGCTAACAACCGAGCAGGTTGCAGCATCGCCAACGGCGACAACGAAATCGTCGCAGGTAATGCCGTTAGCCGACAGGGCACCAAAGACGGTATCGGCATCGGCCAATGTAGCGCCGGCAGGCGAAACCTCAAGGACGAGCAGCGACACGGCAAAACCGGCGTCAACCAGCGCATGCTCGACGACCTCGCCAAAACGCTCTGACGAGGCGGTGTTCCAAACGACCATCGCGCGCTTAGGCTTGCCCACAGCCGAGGCAAACATGCGCGGCAGCTCCTCGAAAGCGCCCAATCCGACGCGGACATCGACGCTGCGGTTTTGGAAATTGATCAGTTGACGGCGAATCATAGCAGTCCACGCTCCAAAAGCATCTCGGCACAAAGGTAGGAAACGTCCTCGAAGGACTTGTTGCGAATATCAAGGGTAATATCGGCGGCCTGGCGATACAGCGGACGACGATGCTCAAACAGGCGCGCGGCATGCTCGGGCGAACGGAAATCGGGACGCGTGTCGGACCGACGAATCTGGCGAATCGAATCCTCGAAGTCACCCTCGAGGTACACGCACGTACCCATTTCGTGCATCAGCTCAATATTCACCGGCGTCTCGACGATACCGCCCCCGCACGAAACCAACAGGCTGCGCTCGCTTTGGAGCGAACGGAGCGCCGAGGTCTCGAGCTCGCGAAAACGATCCTCGCCTTCGGTCTCAAAAATCTCGGTTACCGACTTGCCGCAACGGCGCACGACCAGGCGGTCGGTATCGATAAAACGCCGCTTGAACATAGTGCCGACGTTGCGCGCAAGCGTCGATTTGCCCGCGCCCAAAAAGCCGATAAAGAAGATATGGTCGCAGCCGTGTTTGGTGTGCTGGGACATGGCGAAACCTATTCCTCGCAGGGAAGGTCGCGCAGGGCCCGGCGCTCAAAGATACGGAAGATCTGCGTATACCACAGGTCCTGGGTCGCCTGCGGCTTGACCAGGATGGTATCGACGCCGGCGAAGTTGCCGCTCCACACGTCCGTGTAGAGCTGATCACCGATCAGCACCGCCTCGTCGGCCGTGGCGCCGAGGCGCTTAAGACCCGCCTTGAGGGCAAACGGGGCGGGCTTCATGGCGTGACTAATGGCCTCGAGTCCCAGCTCGCGTGCCGATGCCATGACCTGGTCGCGATGCCAGTTGTTGGACACCATGCACAGCTTAAAGCCTTTGGCGCGGGCGGTATCGAGCCAGGCGGAAACCGCGGCGGGAACCTGCTCGGTGTCGCGCGGCACCAGGGTGTTATCGCGATCGAGCAGAATGGCGCGTTTGCCGTCGGCCCACAGAGTATCAAGGTCGATGCGATCGACCGAGGCAACGTATCGTTTGGGGCTAAAAATCCTCATGCTAATTCCAAGACTGTTGATGCTCTTCGTAGGTTTGCGAGAAGTACTCCTCGTCCTGCGTAATGTAGAAATACAGGTCATCGGAGTCGGTCGGCTCAAGCGTGGCCTTAAGCGCCTCGAGCGACGGAGAGCAGATGGGCGTGGGCGGCAGGCCCTCGTGCTTATAGGTGTTATACGGACTATCGCTCTGCAGGTCGTCGGCGGTAACCTCGCCACCGGTGACATACATCATGGTCGCATCGCTGTTGAGATAGCGCAGACCGTCGAGCTTGCCGGCAAGGCGGTTGTAGAAGACCGAGGCCACGTGCGCACGTTGATCGGCGTTGAGGCCCTCGCGCTCAACGATAGAGGCCAAGTTGACGATGTCGTAGTCGGACATCTCCACACCATAGCGCTCCTTGATCTTGGCTTCGCAGCTCGCAAAGTCAAGCGACTTGTACTCGGTCTTAAACTGATCGAGCATAGCACGAATCACGTCATCGGCCGTCGGCGAATCGCCCAACGAATAAGTCTTGGGGAACAAGAAACCCTCAAGCGAGTCGTTGGCGGCGCCCTTAAGGAAGCTATAGTCGTCCACGTAGTTGGAGGCCTTGGCCTGGTTGAGGAAGTCTTCCTTAGAGATGCCGTCGTAGGCCTGGGCCACACGGTCGGCGACTTGATCGACCGTTAGGCCCTCAGGGATAGTCAGCGCATTGGAGCCCGCGTTGGGACCTTCCATGAGCTGCTGAACAACCTTGGTCGCATCCATGAGCGTGGTAAACGAATAGGTGCCAGGCTTGAGCGACATATCGGCGTTGAGCTTTTTCACCGCCGCATAGTAATCCTTGGGATTTTCGACGATATGGTTCTCGGAGAGAATCGAGGCGATAGTATCGCCCGAAGCACCGTCGGGAATGGTCACCGTAACCTGCTGACCAGCCGTGACCTTGGTATCCCCACCGGCGAAGAAGCCCTTGACGGCCGGCACGACAAAGAAAGCGATCGCAGCAAGCGCAAGCACCGCCACCACAACGCCGATGATCATGGGAACCGGAGCACTCTTCTTTTGAGCACCGCGACGAGCATGCGTGTTGTAGCTCGAGCGGGTCGCCGGAGCAACGCCATGCGAACCGCGAGTGTGATGCGAATGCGATTGAGGGGCCTGAGTTCGCTGGGTAGATGCCTGCTGCTTAAAGCGGGTACCGCCTGCAGGCTGGGCCGTACGAGCAGTGGGCTGCTGAGCCGCGTGAGAAGCCGAATGCTGAACAGAACGAGCAGAAGGCTGCTGACCCGTCCGTTGAACAGGTTGGGCCGAATGAGAGAAGGACTGCACCGAGCGCGCGGCAGGCTGAGCTGCGCGCTGCGTCGGCTGTGCCGGACGCTGGCCAGGCTGAGCAGGGCGCGACGCCGGCTGCCGTGTACGATTCTGCTGGCGCGGATCGGAAGCGCTAGGCATGCGAAACCTCCTCGTTTTTACGATCGAGCCACGTCTGCAAAAACAGGCTGGCGGCAATCATGTCGATCTTGCCCCTCATCTGCTTTTCGTTGAGGCCCTGCTCGCGCAGGATACGCTTGGCCTCTTGCGAAGACAGACGTTCGTCCTCAAACTCCAGTGGAAGATCGAGCTTGTCGGCAATCTTTTGCGCCACGGCGGCAACGCGCTCGGCCTGGGGGCCGGGCTCACCGGCCATGGTCAAGGGACGTCCGCTAACCAGGATGTCGGGCTCATAGTCCTCGACCAGGTAGCGGAACGTCTTGGCCATACCGGTGACCTCGGCGGCCGGGAGCACCTTGACGGGCATCGCCATCATGCCATCACGGCTCGAGACGGCGATGCCGATCCTGGTCTCCCCTATGTCCAGCGCAAGCGCGACCACAGCGACTACCTAGATTCTTAGGCGCCGAGCGCGGTCTTGGCGGCCGCGAGGGCATCGGCGATGCCGGCGGCATTCTTGCCACCGGCCTGGGCCATGTTGGGACGGCCACCACCGCGACCGTCGACCAGACCCGCGATCTGCTTGATCACGTTACCGGCGTGGAACCCGGCCTTCACGGCGTCATCGGAGCCGGCAGCGAGCAGGGCCGGAGTGCCCTTCTCAGTCACGCTTGCGACGACACAAGCGACAGGGCCGGCGACCTTCTGGTGCACGGTATCCCATACGTTGCGCAGGTCGGCAGCTTCAAGGCCCTGGAGCTCAGCAACGACGAGCTTGTAGCCACCGAGCTCGACAGCACCCTCGATAGCGCTGGAGATCGCATCGGAAGAGCCACCGGTGAGCGCCTTCTTGAGTTTATTGGACGTCTCGCGCAGCTCGACCTGCAGGTTCTCCACACGGGCGGGAACCTCGTCGACGCGGCACTTGAGCGCAGCGGCGGCGGCGTCAACGAGTGCCAGGCGGTCGGCCATATAGTCGAGAGCACCCTTGGAGGTCACGGCTTCGATACGGCGGACATTGGAGCCCGTGGAGGACTCGGAAATGATCTTGAACAGGCCAATCTCGGCGGTATTGGCGGCATGGGTGCCACCACAGAGCTCGCGGGAGAACGGCTGGTCCTCGGCGCCCACGGAGACGACGCGGACGACATCGCCGTACTTCTCTCCAAACAGAGCGACAGCGCCGGCAGCCTTAGCCTCGTCGATGCCCATAACACGGGTCACAACCGGCTTGGAGGCGAAGATCTGCTGGTTGACCAGGTCCTCTACAGCCTTGAGCTGCTCGGAGGAAAGGGCCTCGAAGTGCGTGAAGTCAAAGCGAAGGTGCTCGGGCGTCACCAGCGAGCCGGCCTGGGAGACGTGCTCGCCCAGGACCTGCTTAAGGGCAGCGTCGAGCAGGTGCGTGGCGGTGTGGTTGCGGCGCAGGAAGCCACGGCGCTCGGCGTCGAGCGCGGCGGTAACAGCGGCACCGACAGTCAGCGTGCCATCGGCAACGTGCGCGACGTGGGCATACAGGCCGTTGTGGTTCTTGGTGTCGGCAACGGTCAGAACAACGCCCTCAGCGGAAAGCTTGCCGGCGTCGCCCTGCTGGCCGCCCATCTCGGCATAGAACGGGGTGCGGTCGAGCACGACCTCGACGTCCTCGCCGGCGGCAGCGGAATCGACGGACTCGCCGTTGCGCACGATGGCGACAACCTTGGCGCCCTCGATCACATCGTTGTCATAGCCGTCGAACTCGGTCGCAGCGACCTTGTCGGAAAGCTCGACCCACACATCGTTGAAGCTGCCCCAGGCATCGCCCTTGGCGTTAGCGCGGGCGCGGGCCTTCTGGTCCTCCATGCAGGCAGTAAAGCCGTCCATGTCGACGTCGTGACCGGCGGTGCCGGCGATCTCGACGGTCAGGTCGATGGGGAAACCAAAGGTATCGTGCAGCTTAAAGGCGACATCGCCCGGAAGCACAGCGCCCTCGGCAAGCGCTGCCAGAGCCTCGTCCAGGTAAACGCGGCCGTTGTCGAGCGTCGTGGAGAAGCGCTCCTCCTCGGAGGCAACGATACCCTTGACGAGCGCGACGTTCTTGAGCAATTCGGGATAGGCCTCGCCCATCTGAGCGTTGACCTCGTCGATAAACTTGGTCAGGAAGGCACCCTCGATGCCCAACAGGCGACCGTGGAACACGGCGCGGCGGAGCAGGCGGCGAAGGACGTACTCACGACCCTCGTTACCGGGAAGGATGCCGTCCGAGATCATAAAGTCGACAGCACGGGAGTGGTCGGCGATGATGCGCAGGGAGCGGCTGGCACCGGAGTAATCGTCGGCGTCATAGGTCTTGCCGCTGATCTCCTCGCCCAGCTTGATGAGATGCTGCATCAAATCGCCGTCGTAATTGGCGGTCTTGTGCTGCATGATGGCGGCCATGCGCTCCAGGCCCATGCCCGTATCGAGGTTGCGGTGCGGCAGCTCCGGCATGGAGCCGTCCTCCTGACGGTCGTACTGGGTAAACACGAGGTTCCAGAACTCAAGGAAGCGGTCGCAGTCGCAGCCAGGCTTGCAGTCGGGGCTGCCGCAGCCGACCTCCTCGCCCATGTCAAAGTAGATCTCGGAGCACGGACCGCAGGGGCCGGTGGGGCCAGCGGCCCAGAAGTTGTCGTCCTCGCCCAAGCGGGAGATGTGGTCCTCGGCAACGCCCAGAGAACGCCACACGTCGTGGGTCTCGTCGTCCTCGGTAAAGACGGTGAAGTACAGGCGGTCGAGCGGCAGCTTGAACTCCTTGGTGATGAGCTCAAAGGCCCAGGCGCAAGCCTGCTCCTTGGAGACGCCGCCAAAAGAGAAATCGCCGAGCATCTCGAAGAACGACAAGTGACGGCCGTCCTCGCCGATGCAATCGATGTCATTGGTGCGGACGCACTTCTGGCAGGAGATCGCGCCGATCTCCTTCATGGTCTTCTTGCCCTGGTAGTACTCCTTAAACTGGTTCATGCCGGCATTGGCAAGCAGCAGCGAAGGATCGTCGGGGACGAGGGACGAAGAAGGATAGAGCTTAAGACCGCGCTCCTCAAAGAAGTTGAGGAACTTGGAGCGAATCTCGGCCGTAGTCATTGACGGGTAGTCAGCACTCATAGAGGGAATCTCCTCGGTTTCACATCGAAACAGTTCAAACGTAACGATATTACCATCCCGCCGCGCAAGTGCAAAAAAGAGGGCCGCCAAACAGCGACCCTCCAGCGAAAGTGCATGTAATTTAGGACTAAGCAATCCTTTAAAAAATAGTTTTAGTAAAATACCATATAAGAATCATCCGGAAGGAGCGAACGATGAATACCAAACGATTTGTCCTGAATGCACTTCTGGTAGTAGCACTTTTAGCGCTCTTGGCCTTCTCCTGCTGGTACGCAAACCAACCAGCATTTGGCTACGTATTGTATGCAGTAATGTCAGGCGATAAGGCTTATTACACTCTACGCACAATTGACGTTCTCTTTTTCTACGTAGCCGGCCCCTTATCAATCGCTTTGCTCGCGTTTCTTGTCATTTACAACTTCAAGAAACGCTAACGG
The DNA here is from genome assembly GCA_902494345.1 of uncultured Collinsella sp. Classification (GTDB taxonomy): domain Bacteria; phylum Actinomycetota; class Coriobacteriia; order Coriobacteriales; family Coriobacteriaceae; genus Collinsella. Next base: position 14,754 of record CABUSV010000021.1, on the reverse strand, counting down.
GGCTTATTTAGAATCCGAATCGTCCATGGAGCCGTCGATGCCGGTTTTGGTATCGTCGTCCGAGTTGGAGTCATCGTCCTTGGCGAAGGGATTCTTGAAGAAGCCCGTGGCATCGGGTTGCAAACCCGAGAGCTTGATCCAGGGATTATCGAACTCGGGCTTAGGCATCACCTTGGCCTCGGGCGCAGTCTCGTTGCCGATGAGCTCGGACTCGTAGATGAAGGTGTCGTCGCCGAGCGCGTCGTAGGCGGCGACCGGGTTGCCATCGGCATCGCGGTACGGCGTGCCCTTAAACACGGCGCCGTCATAGGCCACAAGCTGACGGCCGGTCTCATTCTCGAAGTAGTACACGAAGATACCCTTAAGGGCCGCACAAAGCGGGATGGCAATAATCATGCCGATGGGGCCCATGAGTGCCGAGCCGATAACGAGCGCCGTGAGGCTCATGATGGGATGCACCTGCACCGAGCTCTGCATAACCTTAGGGGAAATCACGTTATCGGTGACGTTTTGCGCGACCATCGTCACGATGAGCGTCCATAACGCCAGCATGGGGCTGAACATGAAACCGAGCACTGTGGCGATTGCTGCGCTCACCCAAGGACCGACGACCGGAACCAAATGCATGATGCCGGTAAAGATAGCCATGAGCGCCGCATACGGATGGCCGATGATCATAAAACCGATAAAGGCGAGGAAACCACCGCAGATGGACGTCACGACCATACCGCGCATATAGCCGCCGACAGAGCGAGAAAGGATGGCGACCATAAAGCGGTACGAGGTCTCCTTCTCCTGACCGATGATGGTGCAAATCTCGTGGTGCATGCGAGGGTAGTCGCAGGCCATCCAGTATGCAAGCACCAGACCAAGGAAGATCACGAACAACTGCGAGGCCGTATTGGTGATGAGCGGGAACACGCCGCGGCCAAGCTCGGCAGCGATCTGAGACACATACTTCGATGCCACGGCAACCAGGGACGAAAGATTATCGTCCAAATACTCCTTGAGCGGCGTGTTGTTGAGCGTCTTGGCATGCGAGATCATCTCATTGAGATCGCCACCCGCAACACGAAGCTGCTCGGGCAGGCGGCTCAGGACTTCCATGATCTGACCAAAGAGAATCGGCGACAAGATGCAAACGACACCGACGAGCACGGCAACAACAACAATAAGCGCGATAAGCGAACCGATGCCGCGATTCACGCCATGGTGCTCGAGCCAGTTGGTGATCGGGGACATCACAAAAGCAATGATGGAGCCGACGGCAAGAAACTCAATAACCGGTGCCAGGATGCCCATAAGGTTAAAGATGACAGCAGCAATAACAATGCAGCCGACAACAGCCCAAATGCGCAGCGTCAGAATGCGGGTGTCGCGCAGCACGCGATCGGTTTGTTGAGGGTGCTCACTCATGAACGAACCATCACTCCGTCGGGGTCGATCTTGTCCTGAATCTTCTTAAGCGTGCGGCGCAGCAGACGCGAAACCTGCACCTGAGAAATACCCAGCTTCTTGGCGATCTCGATCTGGGTCATGCCCTTCACGAAGCGCAGCTCGATAACCTCGCGCTCGCGCGGCGAAAAATCGCGGATGGCTTCCTCGATCACCAGGCGGTCATCGGTAAAGTCGAGCTCGTTGTCATCGTCGGCGTAACGGTCGAGAATCGAGGGCGCATCGTCGGAATCGGACGCACCAGGAGCCTCGATGGGCACCGAGGAATAGGCCGAAGACGATTCCATAGCCTCGAGGACCTCATCGACAGTCACATCTAGATACTCAGCGATCTCCTCAACCTTGGGCGAACGCTGTAGCTCGTTGGTAAGTTTGTCAGTAGCCTGGTTGACCTTGGCCGAGAGCTCCTGCAGACGACGCGGTACGCGCACACTCCAGCCCTTATCGCGGAAATGGCGTTTGATCTCGCCCAGGATAGTGGGTGTCGCAAACGTCGTGAACTCGAGTCCGCGCTCGGGGTCAAAACGGTCGATAGCCTTGAGCAGACCCAGATAGCCAACCTGCATCAGGTCGTCGAGCGGCTCGCCGCGATTCTTAAATTTATTGGCAAGAAACCTTACCAGGTTCATATGGGACATGACGAGCTGCTCGCGGGCGTCCGGATCACCAGTCTCCTTGTAGCGACGAAACAGCTCGCGGGTTTTCTCCTTGTCCCAAGCGGTCTTGCCGCTCCGGGAACGTTCGGTCATATTAGATATCCGCCTTGAGGTCGAGGGAAAGCGTCAGGGGCGCCGCAGTCTTTTCGTAGGAGTCGCACACGCTCGCCAAAATAAGCTCGGCATAAACAGTAGCCTGGTCATCCTCGTCGACGGTGGCCTGATCGCCAAAGGTAAAGGTCATGCCAACGTGAGATTCATCGACATCGAATTTGATTGAGATGTCGTCGGAATCAACAGCCGTGCAGCCAAAGATAAAGGCTTCCTCGGCAGCCATACGGATGTCCTCGATGCGATCGACAGACATGGAACACAGGGCACCAACGTTGGCTGCCGTCATGCGCACAAGGCGAGCGAGACGCGGGTCGCCGGCAACGGTCAGCGTGATGGGGCAGGTTGCTTCGCTACTCATCGCAGGACTCCTCAGAGGTCTCGGAGGGCATGTAGGTGTAATACTGGGCCGCTTTAACAGCTGGATTCTGGCCATCATCGTCACCAGCAGCGTCATCGTCCTCGTCAATTAGGACGCGCTCGGTAGGCCGCTCTGCCTCCGCAGCAGCAGCGGCGAGCTTGCGCTCGGTGTCAGCTGCAGGAGCCTTCACCTTGTTAAAGAGTTTCTGCACGGCACCTGCCGCAGAATCAGTCACGCTCGACACAGCATTGCTGGCCTCGGCCATACTGCCCGTAACCTCGGAGATGTCGCGAACGACGGCCTCAACCTCAACGAGGTTGGACGTCAGAGCGTCAACGGCGGTCTTGCTCGACTTGAGCAGCGGCTCCACCTGGGCAAGTGCCGGCGTGAGTTCGTCAACAGCACCATCGAGCTTTGCCACCACGGGCTGTGCCTCAGCAATCGTATTGTTGAGGTCGGTCACCGTCTTGTCGAGCGAATCGACAACGGTGCGGGTTTTGCGCAGGGTGAGCGCGAGCTCAACGATGGCCCACACGCCGGCAACGGCGAGTAGCAGCAGGGCGATTTGAATGGGACTCATACAAGCCTCCCGGAAGAATCGAAATACAGACGTTTTCCATGGTACCCCAAAGGGGACCGAACATGCTAAGAGCAGCAACGTGGGACAAAATTATCAGCAGCTACTTCGGTGCATTCCCGCTGCGGTCGCGTTCGCTTTGCTCTACGCGCCATTCTTCCCAACCACGGCCGGCAGGCTGCCAAAATGCACCGCGTTCTAAGCCTTCGGGTAAATAGCGCTGGTCGACCCAGCCTTCGGGATAATCGTGCGGATACTTATACACACCGTATTCATCGCTGCCCGGGCGATGGCGATCGCGCAGATAACTCGGCACCTCGCGAAGCCCACTAGAGTGGATATCGGCCAGCGCCGCATCGATCGAAGCCTCACACGCGTTGGATTTAGGCGCCAAGCACACATAGAGTGCAGCCTGAGCCAGGTTAATGCGACACTCGGGATAGCCAATGACCTCGGCAGACTTAAACGCGGCATGTGCCACCAAAAGCGCCTGCGGGTCGGCGTTGCCGACGTCCTCAGAAGCATGAATCATAATGCGACGGGCGATAAACTTAGGATCCTCCCCTGCATCGATCATGCGCGCAAGCCAGTAGACCGTGGCATCGGGGTCGCTACCGCGCATGGACTTAATGAACGCACTGATGATGTCGTAGTGCATGTCGCCGTTTTTGTCATACGTAAAACCGCGACGCGGGTTGGCAATCTTTACGTCATCCACGGTGATGGGATAACGCTCCCCCGCCGCCGGCGCTGGCGTCCCTTCGGTATCGGGACGCGTGACGGCAATCTCGCTCGCCAGCTCAAGTGTCGTCAGGGCCGAGCGTGCATCACCCGCTGCCAGCGTGCAAATGGTCTTGACCGTATCATCATCGGCCGAGAATTTGCCGTTCAGGCCCTGAGGTGCCTCGAGCGCACGCTCGATAAGCATGACGATATCCTCGTCCTTTAAATGCTCAAGCTCCACGACTCGACCACGTGAGAGCAGCGCCGAGTTGACCTCGAAGTACGGATTCTCCGTCGTAGCGCCAATCATAATGACGGTACGGTTCTCAACTGCATGTAGCAGGGCATCCTGCTGCGACTTAGAAAAGCGGTGAATCTCATCGATGAATAGAATGGTACGGCGGTCGTACGTATTCAGGCGCGTCTTGGCCTCGTCAATCACGCGACGCAAGTCCTTTACGGTGCCCGTCACGGCGCTGACCTCGACAAACTCGCTCTTTGTATGGTTGGCGATAATGTGGGCCAGCGTCGTCTTACCCGTACCGGCTGGCCCGTACAGAATCACGCTCGAAAGCACGTCGTGCTCGATCGCGGCACGCAACCATGAGCCCTTACCGACGGCCTTTTGCTGGCCCACGTACTCGTCGAGCGAATTGGGTCGCATGCGCACCGCGAGCGGCGCATTTTTAAAGGAACGCTCGCGCGTCGAGGCAGAAAAAAGGTCGTCCATAGCCATCCCGTGCATCAATCAAAAACGTTTTCAACTAACCAGTATACCGAAAGGGTACGAACTACCGTTCGTTAATATAGGTACGATGCGGAAACTTTAGACCCGGGAACAGCTTGCTCGTCAGTTCGCAGAAATAACCGTCCGTCATGCTCGCAATGTAATCCACGACCGCCTGGTCCTTATCGTTCTGCCAGGCATAGGCGCGATCGTAGTAGGAAAGCTGCTGCTCGATGCGAGAAATGTGGTGTTTAAAGATATACGAGGACTCGTCACCTTCGTTTATATCCTGCAGGCAACGGTCGTAAAGCTTTTCGAAGGCTTCGCGCAGCTCCGCCTCGGAGTCGCCTTCGATACCGCCCTTGCTATAGATCTTCTCGTAGTTCTCGCGCTTGGCACGGCGGATCTCCTCAAACAGGTCCTCGCTCATCTCGATGCGCGGCTTACCATAGCTATGCTCAACGATATCGATGGAGGCATGCGTGAGGATCCAACTATTGTAGGCACCGCCCCGGCCATCATCAAAAGCGTCGGGCGAAAGCAGGCCCGCCGCGATCGCATCCTGACGGTCACGACCGACGTAGGCAAGGATATCCGAGATGCGGACCACACAGCCTTCGAGCGTCATGGGACGCAGGTGCTCAATAGCGCCATAGCCCGTGGCGATACAGTCCTCAACCGTCTGATCGAACTGGTCAAAGGAGCCCATGTCCGAGAGCTCAAACACACGCTGCTCGTACTCGCCGTTATGGCATAGCACGCCGTCGAGCGTCTGGAGCGACACGTTGCGGCCGTACAGCGCGTCGAGCACGCGGACCGACTGCACGTTATGGAAAAAATAACGCCCCGTACGCTCATGATAGATATCGTTGAGGAAGCGCTCGCCCGCATGGCCAAAAGGCGTGTGTCCCAAGTCGTGGCCCAGGCCAATCGCCTCGATCAAATCGCAGTTGAGCCCCAGGGCGCGACCGATATCGCGTGCAATGCGCGAGACAAGCTGCACATGCAGACCGCGGCGCGACAGGTCATCGTTACTGCGAAAGCTAAAGACCTGCGTTTTGCCTGCATAACGCGTGTACGCCGGAAGATGAAGAATCTTTTCGGTGTCGCGCATAAACGCCGGACGCATAAGCGTGCCTTTGTCGGCGGCGCGATCAATACGACGAATGACCTGGTAGCCGTTACAACGATACGGGTTGACATAGCCCGAAGCGCGATCGGCGGCAATGCGCTCGACAAGTTCGGGCGACAACGCCGAGGGAATACGGTCCATGCGCGCCTTAATGACGGCCGTTTCTTGATTAGTTGCCATGGCATGCTCCTTAAGAAGGATGCGCAATCGGTTACAAAGTGCAGCCCACAACCTCGATTATGGCAAAAATCGGCACCAAAAACGGGAGCAATGGCAGGGAGCGCGATTTTGTGATGACGCAGGAGAGGGCAAGGACCAGGAGCGCGACGGCAAATGCCACGATGCCACCCATAGGGTCGAGCGTGCAAAGCGCGAAGAGTGCTTTGGCGTCCCCCATGCCAATGCCCGAGGTTTGGCGAAAACGACGCCAGAGGGACTCAGTCAGAACAAGGGCAAGGTAGACGATGACCGCAAGACCGGCATGGTCAAGCGCCGTGTTAACGCCTTTGTCGAGCCAAACGCCCACTAACGCCGTCACCGCACACGCACCGGCAAGCTCATTGGGAAAACGTCGCTGACGGGCATCAATCGCCGCGCCGGCAAAGATGCAAATCCAAAACGGGATATAAAACATCGAGTACCTCCTCGAGCTGCATCGCAAAAGCAAAAACCACCACAAAGGTGCCTGTCCCCTTTGCGGTGGTTTTGGTGGTGGTTATTTGGCGCCTTGCATGACCTCGTCGAGGGTGACGTTTACGGCATGCTGGGTAGGAACCCAGTCGACCTTCAGGAACAGCGCGGCCACCGTGATGGGGATATAGCTGAACATAAAGATCGGGAAGGTAAACAGGTTAGTCACCAGACGCCACTTTTGCGCGCAGTGAATGTGCTTGTACTCAAAGATAGTCGTGAGCAGCGCCAGGATAAAGAAGGTCTGATACATCATGGCGAAGGTCATAATGAGCGAAGCGGCGCACGCCTGCATCTCGACTTCGGTAGCCAAGAAACCATGCGAAAGGCCACCCACAATCAAGAACGTCGCATTAGCGAGCATCGAGATCAGCGATAGCAGCATACCCGGGGCGATCGTCATGAACATGTCGTAGGCGGCAAAGCGATGATAGCGGAACGTCGACTTGACCAGATGCTTGCCGTAGGTAAAGAACACCTGGTAAAAGCCCTTGGTCCAGCGCATACGCTGCTTCCAGGATGCCTTGAACGTCACGGGTTGCTCGTCAAAGAACTCCGCCGGCGCATAGCCAATGCGAATACCGTGAATAGCGCAGAACGTAGTGAACTGAATGTCCTCGGTCAGCGTGTGGAACTGCCAGCCGTGCATGCCCTCAATAACACTGGCGGAGATGAGGTAGCCCGAACCCGAGACGGCGCAAGACGTCTTACAGATATTACGCGCGTTGTTGAGAAAGCGCGCCTCGCGCAGGTACCAAGTAGCATTAGCTGCCGAGATCCACGAGCTGCCAAAATTCTTGGAGTTGCGATAGCTCGTGACCACATGGAATCCCTGGTCAAAGGCATCGTTCATCTTGGACACGTAATCGCGGGAGATAACGTTATCGGCATCGAAGATAAAGTAGCCTTCAAACGTGTCGGGATACTCGTTAAGGATGCGGTCGAAGCCAAAGTCCATGACCCAGCTCTTACCCTTACGGGCAAGATCATTGCGCTCGTAAACAATGGCACCTGCCTCGCGCGCGAGCTGTGCGGTGTTGTCGGTGCAGGCGTCGGCAACCACGAAGACCTCGATAAGCTCGGACGGATAATCCTGGTCCTTGATGGAGCGAACAAGGTTGGCGATCACGGCCTCCTCGTTATGCGCCGCGATAAAGAAAGCATAACGATGGAGTTTTTTGGCCTTGGGAGGCGCGACCTCGCCACGAAGAGCGCCAATGACAAAGAAGACCACCTGGTACAGAAAGCAGACCGTGAGCAGCGTGACGACAATCTGGTTGAAGACCACGATGGGTGTGTTGGTTTGTAAAAAGGCGAGCATGCAGGCTCCCGAGAACGCGTTACGTAAACAACCGTATATCTTACCGCAGGCTTACCGAGTTCAAGAAACCACCTAATACTGGCTAGGCTTCGAGCAGACCGAGCTGAGAGACGATTTCGTCACCGGCGGCAGTGCGACCGAGCGAGCGCGGAGCCAGATCGTCAAGAACCGCAGCGAGATCCCAGGGCAACTCGTCGCGGCACTCAATGCGCTCCCCCGTCACGGGATGGTCGAACGCCACGCGCCAGGAATGAAGGAACTGCCTGGTCAGACCCTGATCGGCACGCGCATCGCACTTGCCGTAGAGCGGATCGCCCACGCAGGCGTGGTTGATATGGCGCATGTGCACACGAATCTGGTGCGTTCTGCCGGTAAACAGGTGGCACTCGACAAGCGTGTAGCCGTCGTCGAAACGCGTGGAATCAAAGCGCTCGAGCACCTTGAAGGTCGTAATGGCCTGACGGGCAAAGGGGTCGTCCGAAACCGCCATCTTGACGCGGTCGCGCGTGGAACGGGCAATACCGGTATTGATGGTGCCCTCGTCCATGGCGATGTGCCCGTGGACAAGCGTGATATAGCGACGATCGAGCGTGCGCGTGCGGATAAGATTTTGAAGCGCGCGCTGGGTGTCGTCGTCTTTTGCCGCGAGCATAAGGCCCGAGGTATCGCGATCCAGGCGATGCACGATGCCGGGTCGGTCCTCACCCTGCACGGTGCCCAGATGGTCGATACCGCAGTGATAGACCAGGGCATTCGCGAGCGTACCGCTCTCATGACCATGCGCAGGATGGCACACCAGGCCGCGCTGCTTGGAGAGCACAATGAGATAATCGTCCTCATAGCGAATGTCGAGCGGGATGGCCTCGGGAATCACATCGGTGGGATCGTGCGGCTCGGGCAAATCGACCGAAATACGGTCGCCGGCTCGCACGGCGTACTTTTTGGACAGGCAGGTCTCGCCATTGACAGCGACGGCGCCGCCCCCGATCAGATGCGCGCAGGCAGAGCGCGTGGGGCAGCCGTCGTTGGCACCCAGAAAGGCGTCAAGACGCTGACCAGTGCAATCGTCGGCAACGAGAATATGGATGTCGGCCATTAGCGCTCATTCCTTTCGCGAATCTTGCGGGCACGTTCCCCACGCTGCTTGGCTTTGCGTTTTGCGCGGGCCTCGTCACGAGCGTTGAGCTCGGCGGTCGCATCGACCTCGCGAGCGGCGGGGCTCAAGAACATATAACCGATGAGCGCCAGCACGACACCTACGGTGATGCCGATATCGGCCACGTTAAAGACGGGGAAGTCGATGAAGGTGGTGGCAATAAAATCGGTCACGAAGCCAAAGACAAGGCGATCGATCGCGTTGCCGATAGCGCCGCCCGCGACCATAGCCATGCCCACAACCTCAAGATGGGCGAGCTGGGATGCACGAACGAGGTACACGGCGATAGCGATAATAACCGCCAACGCCAGCACGGCAAACGCGATGCCATGCCCCTCGCCCATGCTAAAGGCAGCACCGATATTGCGGACAAAAATAAAGTCGATGACACCGGGGATGACGGTCACATGTAAAGCGTCGCCCACGGCACGAACCGCAAGCTTGGTCAGCTGGTCAACGAGCAGCACAACCAGTGCCACACCACCAGCAACACCCAACCGCCAACGCAAAGGCGGCGTCATACCCCCAGCACGACCCAAATCAATCCCCTACCCTCAGATAATCAAATGCCGTTTAACGCAGTAGATAATCATACATTGCCGCAAGCAAGAAGCGACAAATCTCCCAAGAACGGAAACACCGCAGGTAGAGCATAAATGAGCGAGCGGGTCGCATTTGAGACAAGGTGACGTGAAATGAAAGGGCGCTGACCTTTCGGTCGCGCCCTTGAAATTGAACGTCAGATTGTCCAAATGCGGCCCGCGCAGCGTCGGCAGGTCCGCCGTTCGGAAGAACGGCGGAACCTACAGGGCATTCGCGCAGCGCTTGCAGATATGCGCGTGGCCGTTGTACTCGCCGACGGTGGTGCGGTAGTTCCAGCAACGGTCGCAGCACTCGCCCTCGGCTGCCTCGATGGCAACGGAGAGTTCCTCGCCCGGGGTCAGCTCAACATCGGAGACGATGTAGAACTCAGCCAGGTCGACGGCCTTGTCGCCGGTCAGCAGCGCGTACATCTCGGCAGGAACGACCGCCTTGACGCGGACCTGCTGGCTCTTAGTGAAGGTGCCGGCAGAACGGGCATCCTCAAGGGCCTTGGTCACGGCGCTACGGAGCTCGAGCGAAGCCTCGAGCACGCCCCCGAACTCATTGGCCTCGTCGACCGTGATGGGCGACTTGTACCAATCGAGTAGCGCGGCGTACTTCTGGTGATCGACGCAGCCGGCGGGCGCATAGGCCATGGCCTCGTCGACCGTGTAGGACAGGATCGGCTGCAGGTCGCGCACGAGCATCGAGAAGAGCTCGGCCAGCACGGTCTGGGCGCTGCGGCGCTCGAGCGAGCCGGGCTTGTCGCAGTACAGACGGTCCTTCAGGGCGTCGAGGTACACGTTGGAGAGCTCAGTAACCACGAAGTCGTAGAGCGCACGGTAGGCGCGCGGGAACTCGTAGCTGGCGTAAGCATCGTCGACCTCGGCCTGGACCTGAGTCAGGCGGGCAACCATGAGCTTGTCGAGCGGCAGCAAGTCGGCAAAGGCGACGCCGTCGGTCTCGGGCTCAAACTGACCCTCGAGCTCAGAGAGCAGGAAGCGCAGCGTGTTGCGGAAACGACGGTAGGCATCGGACGTACGAGCGAGAATCTCATGGTCGATGGAGACGTCGGAGCTGGTGTCGACGGAGGCAACCCACAGACGGATGATGTCAGCGCCCATCTCGTCGCAGACCTTGTTGGGGTCGATGACGTTGCCGAGCGACTTGGACATCTTGCGGCCCTGGCCATCGAGCGTGAAGCCCTGCGAGACGACCGCCTTGTACGGAGCATGGCCGTTGGCACCCACCGAGGTGAGCAGCGAGCTCTGGAACCAACCGCGATGCTGGTCGGAGCCCTCGAGATACACGTCAGCCGGGTACTCAAGCTCGGGTCGATACTCGCAGACGGCCTTCCAGGACACGCCGGAGTCCCACCACACGTCGAGAATGTCCTTATCAGCCTTGAGGTGATGGCCGCCACACTTGGGGCAAACGCAAGCCTCGCCCAGGTAACTCTCGGGAGCGTCGGTGAACCAGGCGTCGGAGCCCTTCTCGTGGAAGAGCTTGATGACGGCGTCGAGCGTGGCGTCGTTCATGACCTTCTCGCCGCAGTCGGCGCAAGTGTAGCTGGGGATAGGCACGCCCCAGTTGCGCTGACGGCTGATGCACCAGTCGGGACGCTGCTCGACCATGGCGCCGATGCGGTTGGCGGCGTGAGCCGGATACCACTTGACGTTCTCGCGGACCTCTTTGCCAGCCTGCTCGCGCAGACCGGTCTTGTCCATCGAGACGAACCACTGGTCGGTAGCACGGAAGAGCACCGGGTGCTTGCAGCGCCAGCAGTGCGGATAGCTGTGCGTGATCTTCTTCTCGAGGACCAGGGTGCCGCGCTCGCGCAGGAACTCGATGATGTGCGGGTTGGCCTCGTCGGTATCCATGCCGCTGAAGGGGCCGCCGGTGCCAAACTCCTCGCCGGTGTAGAACTTGCCGTCGTCATCGACCGGCATGCAAATGTCGGTGATGCCCTCCTTGAGGCAGGCGAAGTAGTCGTCGACGCCGTGACCGGGCGAGTTGTGGACGATACCGGTACCGTCATCGACACCGACGTAATCGGCCAACAGTGCCACGCCCTCAACACCGTCAAAGATCGGCTGCTTATAGTGAATGTGATGGAAGGTCTCGGCGGGAACCACATAGGGCTTGCCGTCGACCACAACCGGGGTGTACTCCCAGCCAAACTCCTCGCAGCACTTGGGAGCCAGGTCCTCGAGCATGACCTCGGCGCGGCCGTCGTGCTCAACGGCGACGTAGGCGGCACCGGGCTTGAGAGAAACTGCCTGGTCGGAGGGGATGGTCCACGGCGTGGTCGTCCAGATGATAAAGTCAACCGGGCCGTCGAAGTTCTCGAGGCCGGCGGGCTTGGAGGTCATCTCAAAGCGCACGAAGATGGACGGGCTCGTCTCGTCGGAGTACTCAATCTCGGCCTCAGCAAGTGCGGTATGGCAGTGCTTGCACCAGTGGACGGGCTTGTGACCGCGATAGATCATGCCCTTGTCGAACATGGCCTTGAAAACCTCGATGTCGGCAGCGTCATGCTGGTGATAGAGCGTCAGATAGGGGTTGTCCCAATCGCCGAGCACGCCCAGGCGACGGAAGCCGGCCTTCTGCAGCTCGATGTTCTCGACAGCGAACTTGTTGCAAAGCTCGCGGATCTTAGCCGTGGAGGTCTGGTTGAACTTCTCGGTGCCGAGCTTCTCCTCGACCTTATGCTCGATCGGCTGGCCATGGCAGTCCCAACCGGGGACATAGGGAACCTCATAGCCCTGCATCATCCAGTAACGGTTGATCATGTCCTTGGAGATCTTGTTCATGGCGTGGCCGATGTGGATCGGGCCGTTGGCGTACGGAGGGCCGTCGTGCAGCACGAACTTCTTGTGACCCTCGTTCTTCTTCAGAACCTGCTCGTAGACCTTGTTGTCCTGCCAGTCCTTGAGTCGCTTGGGCTCGGACTTGGAAAGACCGGCACGCATGGGAAAACCGGTCTTGGGCAGATTCATCGTCTGCTTGTACTCGTTTGCCACGGTACCCCTTTCATGTCGTGGGCGCGCACGCCCGTTGGGCACCAAAAAAGCGCCCGTCCCTACAAGCTGGGACGAAGCGCCACAAAACGGACTGTACGCCCGCAAAAGCTCTTCGTTTAACCACCCAGCTTAGATGCCCTCGCCCGCGTATTCGCGCGCTCGCATCCGTTACTCGGCTGGCCTGTATCGACGACCATCTCGGCGATATCTACTAAGACGAGCCTGTGCGACGCGTCCGTTGGGACCGCAGCTCCGGGGTGATTTTCATCGGTCGCATGCACGGGTTCTCAGCGCTCCCCGCTCTCTGTAACATGCGGACGGCCGACTACTCGTCCCCATCAACGCTTATGCGGAGTATGCTAGCACGTTCCGCGCCGGCGAAAAACCCTCAACACTGGTTTTATACGTTCGAAATTTCTCGCGGCTGTGGACCTTCTCTAGGAGCAAAATACCTGAAAGCACTTTATCGAAAGAAAGAAGGTTGCCATGCGCACGATTGGAATGAGTGATTATACCGTCGGCGAGGATTGCTTTACCGAGCTGCCCGCCGCACTGGCAGAGTACGGAGCGACCAAGGTCGCCATCATTGGCGGCAAGCGAGCCCTAGCTGCGGCGCTGCCGGGCATCGAGGCGGCGCTTGAAGGTACCGACGTCGAGATTCTGGAGACGCGCGTCTACGGCACCAACAGTACGCGCGCCAATATCGCCAAGGTCGTGAACTCCCCCGCTTGCCAGCAGGCAGACGTGCTTATCGCCTGTGGCGGCGGCAAGGCACTCGACACCGTCAAGACAGCGGCAATCGAGCTCAAGAAGATTGTCTTTACGGTGCCGACGATTTGCTCTAACTGTTCCGCCGCGACCGCCATTGCCGTCGTCTACAACGACGATGGATCGCTCGAGGGCTATTCGTACCCCAACCGACCGGCGCACATCTTCATCAATCCCAAGATCATCGCCGAGGCTCCGGCGGAGTACTTCTGGGCCGGCGTGGGCGACGCCCTGTCCAAGCAGCCCGAAGTCGAGTACGCCACGAGCGCCGGCGACCTGGAGCACACCGCCGGCCTTGGCCTGGCTCTTGCCCACACCTGTTCCGAGCCGCTGTTTACCTACGGTGTTCAGGGTCTTGAGGACGTTCGTCAGAATCTGTCGAGCGAGGCCGTCAAGCAGATCGCGCTCGACATCGTGGTCAACACGGGCTATGTCTCGAACCTGACCAACCAGAACGATTACTACTACAACTCGAGCGTGGCGCACGCGTTCTACAACGCCACCTGCAGCATTCCGCGTGAGGGCACCTACCTGCACGGCGAAGTCGTAAGCCTGGGCGTGCTGGTGTTGTTCGCCTACACGGGCGACACCGAGAACCTTGAGCGCTACGCCGCCTTTAACAAGCAGATGGGCCTGCCCGTGACGCTTGAGCAGGTCGGGCTTTCCGAGGCCGATATCCCTGCTCTGTGCAAGTACGCACACGCCACCAACGAGTGGAAGCAGGGCAACCCGGAGCCCTTCACCGACAAGAAGTTCGCCGCTGCCATCAAGGCCGCCAACGCCTACGGCCACACGCTCTAGGCCTAGCCCAAAACCACCACAAGGGAGCAGTGCCCTTGTGGTGGTTTTTTATTGCTCCAGCATTCAGTTCGTACTCGAACCCGATTCTTTTACGAGAAAGGGTTCGGGTACGTTTTTTGTTTATCGGAAATTCTGTGGAAGGACTACTCGGAACGGTAAACAGGAACGAACAGAGGCAGGGTATCATCGTGGTGATGGTATCCTGCCTTTTGTTTTGCGGAACCAAGGTCGCTTTATGCGAACTTGATCGCCACTTATATGGCGCATTGATGGCAATTGCTGCGTACGTGCGTACCGGGAGCCTGTACACCTCTGGCAAGGCGTAACACACTAGTCTTTGTTCCAAAGTCCGTGTGCTAAGGGGGCAGGGCCCTTAGAATTCCTGTGGAGTGTGTACGCACGTACGTAGGAAAACAGCAAATTACGCTATATCAGGGCGTTCTTTCATTGGAGAGTATGGTATACACGGCTTAGTTCAACAAATAAGAATTTATATAAAGGAGAATATTGATGAAACTGTTTCTATGTTCGCACTTTTCAAGTGTAGGAAGCCTGATAAAGGAAGAAATTGAAAATAAAAAAGTCGCATTTATTCCAACAGCTTCGCTGCGTGAAGGCTACACCGGTTATGTCGGCTCGGCTCGAAAATTATTCAAAAAGTTGGGAGCAAT
>CABUSV010000020.1 GCA_902494345.1 uncultured Collinsella sp. | reverse complement strand
TGTGGCAGTATTAAGATTCGCAGCCCAAACCACCGCAAAGGGGACAGACACCTTTGCGGTGGTTTGGGGTCGCGCTACTCACCGAGCATCTCTTGGAGCTTGGCTGCCACGGCGTGACCCAGGCTCTCATGGCTTTCGGGCATCATATGCAGATAGTCGATATCGCCCGGCTCGGCAAAGTCGGCGGCATTCAAAAAGTCGCAGCCAAACTGCTCAGCCACATGCGCGTAGTACTCACCAAAATGTTCCGAGGCTTCTACGGAATGCTCGTCAAAATCGGTCATATATACATCGGCGATTTGCGGCTTGATCTTGATAGGTGACATCAGCAGAATACGTGGGCAGGGTGCGGCATTGGTCCAGGGAAATGCACGCACCGCGCGAATCAGCGCCATAGTGCCACGGGCAATATCGGAGGCCGTCACACCAAAGACCGTCTTGCAATCGTTAGTTCCCAGCATAATAACGATCGCATCCAGCGGCTTATGGGCCTCGAGCAGCATCGGAAGTGCGCGGATGCCGTTAAGATTGGTGTCCAAATGGCACATGTCGTCGCGTACCGTCGTGCGGCCGTTGAGGCCTTCTTCAATTACATGCCAGCCCTCGCCTAAGTCACGTTGGGCCACGCCGCACCAGCGCACATCCTGCGCATAGCGCACCGCGGTGCCGTCGCGCATGCCCGCCGGATCGTAACCATAGGTGTTGCTGTCGCCAAAGCATAGAACGTTTTTCATCGTAAGCCCCTCGCTCAGTAAAAAGCCGACGGAAGCAGCCTCTCCCGCCGGCTCAACCTATCTGTCAGCACGTACCGATTACAGGTACTTGCGCCAATCGTCCTCGTCCTCATCATCCTCGGTAGCAGCCTGGGTCTGCTCGGCGGCGCGGGCTGCCGCAGTGCGAGCGGCAACCTGGGCATAGGACTCCTCGTTGCGCTCGGGGAAGTTTGCCAGCACGTGCTCGAACTTGGCAAAATCCTCATCCCAGCGCGTAGAAGGCACGGCAAAGAAGACTTGCTTGACCTTAAAGTCGCCCGACGCGAGCTCCTTGCGGAAGAGCTCGGCCACGGCCTCTGCGTCAAAGCCGTTGTTGTCGCAGCCCCAAGCACCCAGTACGAGCTTCTCGCGACCCAGCTCGTCGCAGATGGCAAGCACAAAGCGAATGCGGTCGTGCAGGGCATCCAGCAGAGCATCGTCGCTCACGCGATACTCCTGGCGGGCGCGCTTAACGTTGGGCGCGGCGGCCACGATCACGTCGGCGTATGCATGCACGTGGTTGCGGTCGAAGCGCACCGCAGGCACCACCAGCGCACGGTTTCGGTAAAGCTCGCAGTTGATGTTGCGGCGACGGTTCTCGCCGTACCATTTGCGCTGCTTATCGAGAACGTTGTACAGATACGAATCGGCGCACAGCGTGGCCTCCTGGCCCAGATAACCCTGAATATAGCCACCGCCCGGGTTGGTGAACGAGGCAAAGGCGAGCACGGCCATGTCGCAGAACTGCGCATAGCCACGACCGTTGTCCAGGATGGCCCGCGTGGCGGAGGCATCGAGCACGGTGACCTCGGGCAGAACCGGAGCGGGCTCCTCTGCAGGCGCGGGCTCGGTCTCCGCGGCTTCCTCTGCGGGCGCAGGCTCGGCCACGGCCTCGGTCTCGGCGGACGCAACCTCAGTGGTCTCGACCTCGGCGGCCTCAGACTCCTCGGCAACCTGCTCCTCAGCAGCCGCTGCCTTCTGGGCCTTAGCCTTCATCGCCGCGACAAAACCGGCAGGCATACCATCGAACTCGCGCACGCCGGCAAGCGAACGCTCGATGTCCTTGGCACAGGCCTCGGACACAGCCGCCACATGGCGCTCGGCGGCCTTGGCACGCGCCTCGCGCTTGGGATTGGGCTGACCCGCTCGGTTGGACCTGCGGTTACGGTTCCTGTTGTCGACGTCTGCCATACGTGGCCACCTTTCCTGTCGCTGCCGCTATCGGCTTTTCCCATCCATGATACCCCGCCGCGTACAAAAAAGACGGCCCCGAAGGACCGCCTTTCGCATCGATTTACACGCACGGCAAGCACCGCCGCAATTCGCCACTAGTCGCGACGGCCAAGGATGTTCAGGATGCGCAGGAACACGTTGATAATGTCCACGAACAGATTGGACGCCATGAGCACGGCGTTGGGCAGTGTAGGCGGCACTGTCGTGGCAACATAGGTGTCGTAGCCAATAAAGCCGGCGAACACCACGATCACGATCAGGTCGGTGATGGTCTGCGAGACGCCCATGAACATCAGCACGATCTCAACCAGAATAGTGGCGAGCAGAATGCCAAAACCGATGCCATATACGCGCTGGAAAAACTTGGGGAACGTCACGCCCAAGGCGCCAAAGACAAAGGTGATGGCGGCCGTGGCGATAAAGGCAGTGTTGATGGTGGGCAGGTCGTAGTTGGCAAGGCCAAACGACGCGGTCAGGCCAAAGGTGCTCGCAAAGATTACGTAGCCCGCAAGGGACAGGCCAACGGACTGCTTGCTGGCGGCGGCCGACATCATGACCATGCCGACGATGGTCAAAATAAACGAGCCAAAGACCAGCGGCAAGGCGGCTCCGCTCATCATCATGCGCGCAAACGACATGGTGCTCGTAAAGTAGGCACCGGCGCCCATGGCGCAAAAGCCCAAGAAGATCAGGGCAGACATGGCGAGATTGTACGCGCGCGGCGACATCTCCTTGGCGCGGCTTGCGCCGCTCTCGACGGGGCCGTTCTGATAGCCCTGGATATCGTTCATAGGTTCGTCCTTTCAAAAAGCGCCACAAATAACGGCGCAGTAGCTGACAAGATTCCTGTCATTGTACCCGAACGCCGTGCGTCCTTATCTACGGCGCTCGCCCTCGAGCGTACGGTCGAATGCCCAGACCCACCAACGCATCACGTGGGCCTGCGAGCCGTCCGGCCGTCCGCACGCCTGGTCCTCCAGATACAACTCGGTCGCATGCCCGCCAAAACGAACCTTATACGTTGCCGTACGAACACCGTGAACCGTTAAGCCAAAGCCCGTGGACGAGACAATCTCGTCAATCGTAAAGCAACGACCGTCGACCCAGCAGACGGTGACCGGCACGACCTGTCCGCCCGCGAGGATGCGAGCCACGACGTCCACATACTGCTTGTGCACGCGCCGAGTTTTGCCATCTGTCTGTCGATATTCCATGTCTCCTATTATCGAACGCATGTTTGCATGTTGTAAAGCGAACAGACTGTGGTTTTGGAGTGTCGGAGCGAACGCGCGTGTCCGCATGGCGTGATAGCAAAAAGAACACCCACGGTCAACAGGGCTAATATTCAATTTTAGTGCCAAAAAATTACTTCTCCCATCAGAACTCGGCAAAGAAACCCGTAGGAGGTGATACGATTTATCATGTTTTTGTAACGTGTCTGCAAACTTCGAGAAAGCCCATATATGGACGTAACGTTCTCAACCTTCCTCGGCCAAATTGTGTCGAACCCAGTCCTTGCCGTCACCGTGATCCTCGCGTTGGGCGCCATCTTCGTCAATGGATGGACCGACGCGCCCAACGCCATCGCGACCTGCGTCACTACGCGTTGCATGCCCGCCCGCGCCGCCATTCTCATGAGCGCCGCATTCAACTTCCTCGGCGTGCTCATCATGACGCACTTTAATGCGAGCGTCGCCAACACCATCTCACATATCGTCGATTTTGGCGGAAACAGCACCATGGCGCTCGCCTGCCTGTGCGCGGCGCTGTTCTCCATCGTCGTCTACGGCGCCACAGCGTCGCGTTTTGGCATCCCCACCTCGCAAAGCCACAGCCTTATCGCCGGCCTGACCGGTGCCGCTATCGCCCTCGGCGGCGCGAGCAGCGTCAACGTCCACGAGTGGATGAAGGTCATCTACGGCCTGGCGCTCTCCATCGGCCTGGGCTTTGTCATGGGCTGGGTCCTGTGCAAACTCGTCTCGATTCTTTTCGCCGCCGCCAACAGGCGACGTGCCAATGTCTTCTTTAAATACGCTCAGATCGCGAGCGCTGCGGCCATGAGCTTTATGCACGGCGCGCAGGATGGACAGAAGTTCATCGGCGTGCTCTTTTTAGGCGTGGCCTTCGCAAACGGCCAGACCAGCGTCGGCGATGCCGGCATCCCCATCTGGATTATGCTGCTGTGCTCGGCCACCATGGGTATCGGCACCAGCGTGGGCGGTGAGCGCATCATCAAGTCCGTCGGCCAGAGCATGGTTAAGCTCGAGAAGTATCAGGGCTTCTCCGCCGACCTCGCGGGCGCCGCGAACCTGCTGCTTGCCACCCTTACCGGCATCCCCGTGTCCTCCACACACATCAAGACCTGCGCCATCATGGGCGTCGGTGCCGTCAAGCGCCTCTCGGCCATCAACTTCGGCGTCGTCAAGGACATGATGTTCACCTGGTTCTTCACCTTCCCCGCCTGCGGACTCATCAGCTTTGTCATGGCCAAGCTGTTCATGATGTTCCTCTAGTCAAACCGAACGTCCATCTGGACCGCAACACTTCGCCCACCCGTCTTCGCCTCGAAAGGACCCACCCATGGCTAAGAAACCCGATTCGTTCTACTTTGACAACTACGTCGCCTGCGCCGACCTCGCCGTCCAGGCCGCCGAGCTGCTTACCCAGATTTTTGAGAACTTCGATCCCGCGCAGATTCACGACATGCTCAATAAGATGCATGCGATTGAGCATGCGGCAGACAAGAAGCACCACGAGCTCGAAGACGCCCTGCTCACCGCCTTTATCACCCCGCTCGAGCGCGAGGATCTGGATCTGATGAGCTGCGCGCTCGACACCGTGCTCGACCGTATTGAGGGCGTCGTGCAGCGCGTTTACTTCACCAACATTCAGAGCATCCATCCCGACGCCATCGTCATCGCCCACAAGGTGACTGACGCCTGCCGCGCCATGAAAGACCTGATGGTCGAGCTTCCCAACTACCGCAAGTCCAAAACGCTGCGCGAGCTGGTCATCCAGATCAACACCATCGAGTCCGAGGCCGACGAGCTCTACATCAACGCCATGCGCAACCTGCACGTTAACGGCAAGGATCCGCTCGAGGTCATCGCTTGGCGTGACGTCTACGCCTTCCTGGAGTACTGCGCCGACTGCTGCGAGAATGTGGCCGATGTTGTGGATTCGATTGTCATGAAGAACAGTTAATTGGGGGTACGTGTCCCGGCGGCGAAGGGCCGGCCACGGTTTGCTTTCTCACTCCGGCTGCTTTGCAGAGTCGTTCGAAAGTAAACCGTGGCCGGCCCTTCGCCTTACGTACCACCATTGGGAACTTTGGCTGATACTTTGAAAGCGATGAGGCTTTTGTTGGCGGGACCTTTGGACCCGATTGGGAACTTTGGGGCCGCCTTAAACGTTTGGTTGAATGGTGCTTTGGGTACCCTTTGTTTTGCTTTGGGTTGATTCGTTGAATTTGGAGGGCTTGTATGTCTTATTTTGATCTGGCTCGGGCTCGGTATTCTTGTCGTGAATTTGAGGCTCGGGCTGTTGAGCAGGCTGTGGTGGATGCCATTGTTGAGACTGGGCGTATTGCTCCTTCTGCTTGCAATAATCATCCAACCCGTGTGATGGTGTTGGATACGCCTGAGCTTCTGGAGAAGGCTGCTGCTTGTCAGCCTCGGTTTGCTCGTGATGGATCTATCTTTGGCGCTCCGCTCATCTTCCTTATTTGTAGTGTTACCGAAGACGCTTGGGTGCGCCCGTATGACCAGATGAATTCCAGTGAAATCGATACGTCCATAGTGTGCGATCAGATGATGATGGAGGCCACCGAGCAGGGCCTGGGAACGTGCTGGGTATGCCATTTTAAGCCCGAGGTGGCACAGGAGCAGTTCAACCTGCCCAAAGGCGTTTATCCCTATCACATGCTCGTCTGCGGATATCCTGCCGACCACATCGCCGATCCCGAGCATCGCGAGGCCCGTACCATTCCCCTCTCCGACTTCCTCCTCAAGTAGATTTTGGGACATGCCCTAAAACCTATCCTTGACCGCTCACCGGTTCGCCGAGTTCTGCGCCACTATGTGCAGGGCTCGGTTTTTTATGTTGCGCGCCCCGGTACAGTCATAAAAAAGGACCCGCAAGCTGCGGGTCCTTTCTAGGCACTAAATTGTAGGCCGAATGTTAGTCCAGGTCGTCGGCAGCGAAGTTGTCGATCGGGGCGAAGGGATCGGCCACGGGGACAACCGGGTCAGCGACGGGCAGCGGCTCGGCGGGAACAGTCACCGCAGGAGAAGCGGCGGAACCGACCGGCGTGGAGGCCATGAGGTCGGCCGGGAAGGAGTTTTGGGCATCGTCCATGAAGTGCTGGATGAGCTTGAGGTACTCGGCCTTGAACTCCTCACGGGAAGCCTTGAGACGATCGATCTCCTCGAGCTCGGCCTGCTTCTCGGTCAGAGCCTGGCGGATAACCTCGCGTGCCTTGGCGTCAGCCTCGTTGCGGATACGCTCAGCGTTCTCATTGGCATCGTTGACGATGGTCTCAGCGGTCTGCTGGGCAGCGATCAGGGCAGCGGAAATCTGGCGCTCCTGAGCGGAGAAATCAGGGGCGGGAGCAGCCACGGGGGCGGCAGGAACGGCCTGGGCGGGGGCATCCTGAGCCTGGGCAAGCTGAGCCTGCGCATCGGCAAGCTGCTGCTCGGTAGCAGTCAGACGACCCTTAAGGTCGACGATCTTAGCGAGCATAGCGTCAACCTCAGAGGACAGCGTCTCCAAGAAGACGTCGACCTCGGCAGGATCGTAGCCACGCTTGGCCTCAGAGAAAGTCTGAGCCTGGATGTCTGCAGGGGTAATAGCCATAACAAGTCTCCTTTTTCATCGCCTCGGCGCTACACGCCCGACGTAAGTTACTAAGTCAGTTCTACACGAGTATACCTATAAGAAGCTGCAGAACCAGCCTCTGCACCAACTGCAACGCAATAATCGCAACGACCGGCGAAAAATCGATACCGCCCATCGGCGGGATGAAACGACGGAACAGGTTGAGCCACGGACCGCACACGCTATCAAGCACCGCGGCAATATCCTGAAGCAAACCACCCTGCTTCATGGGAATCCACGTCATAAAGCAGTAGACGACAATAAGCGTGGAATAGAAGTTGAACAGCGTGTTGACCAGCTGGACGATAGTGTAGATGTTGATGGGAATCTCCTCGTCTTGTCTTTACTTAAGGTAGCCGTCCGCACGAAGCTTCTTGAGATCGGAATCTTTGACCTCGCAACCGGCGGGCAGCACCATGAACACGCGGTCGCCCACCTCCTTGACCGTGGCACCCAGACCGCAGGCAAAGCCGTAAGAGAAGTCCAAGACGCGCTTGGCAACTTCGGTGCGTACGCCCACAAAAATCAGTGCGACAGGCTGCTTGGTGCGAACGCGCCGCACCACGGTCTCCACGTCGTCATAGCTCTCGGGGCGCAGGACATAGGCCGGCAGCTGCGGTGTGGCGTTGATGATATTGCTCGCATAGGCCGAGGCATCGCTCGGTGCAGGCGCGGGCGCAGCGGCGGCACGGGCGCGGGTGTTCTCGGCGTAGCTAGACGGCGTGTCATAGGCACCAGGACGATAACCGCTCGCAACACTGTCCTGCGAGCGCGAAGGCGGGTTATACGTCGTGGCATGGCGGGAGTCATCGCCGACCAGCTGACCGGAGCGCGTATACACGGCAACCGACTCAGCTTCACCGCGGCGCGTCTGACCAAGCAGGCCGTTGCTCGGCTCGTCTTGGGTGTAGAAGCCCTCGCCCGAAGCACCGCTGTAGCCGTTGCCCTGATAGCCATCGTCGTAGCCGTCATCGTAGCCGTAGTCGTCGTCCTGGCCATAACCCTGGTCGTAACCCTGTTGGCCGCCCAGGTGCATCTTATTTTTAATCTCGTCAAGGAAGCCCATGGTTGTGTCCTCTCGCGGTTTAGTGCAGGCGCCCCGATAATCAGTGCGCACTTCAGAGCCTTATTTTACTGCAAACTCCGGGCTAAATACTACCCTGCCCAGGCGAACGAGCGTAGAGCCCTCCTCAAGGGCAGGCTCAAAGTCCTCGCTCATGCCGCAGGAAAGCTCAGGCAGGTTCAAATCGGGATGCGCCGCCTCCAGCTCATCCCTCAGCTCACGAAGCCCCGCAAAGGTGCGGCGTGCCACATCCTTATTCCCCCGGGGCGCCATAGTCATAAGCCCCTGCACGCAAATTCCCTCAAGTTCCGCAAGCTCACCCGCGGCGGCGCGAATCTCATCGGGCGAAAAGCCTCCCTTCGACTCCTCACCACTCACATTGACCTCAATGAGCACACGCTGGGGGCCGGCGAGCTCGCCTGCCTCAATCTTGCGGACAGCACGGCTCGAGATCGCCTGCGCCAGATGCAGCGAACCCACCGAGTGAATCAGCTCGGCTGAGCCCAGCACCGCATTGATCTTATTGGTCTGCAGGTTGCCGATCATATCGAAGCGCACCTCGGGCAGCTCCGGATGCTCCGCCAGACCCGTGAGCTTGCGAACCAGCTCCTGCGGGCGGTTCTCGGCAAAATGGCGATACCCCGCCTGAATGGCGGCAACGGTCTCATCGACACCAACGGTCTTGGACACGGCAATGAGGCTCGCGGCGTCGTGGGGACGGCCTGCGCGATCGAGCGCCGCATAAAAACGTTCCAGAATCTGCTCGCGGCGAGCGCGCATCAAGTCCAAATAGTTATCCATTGCTAATCGCCTCCGCTGACAGCCAAACAAGTAGTCCCATGCTAACGCAAGAGCGCGGCCCCGCATGTGCAAGGCCGCGCTCACTTAGGTATTTACAATCTTTCGACGAACGGGGTTACTTACTCCTCGTCGTCCTCGCCATCGTCCTCATCCTCAAGATGATCGAGCAGGTAGCGAAGACCCTCGCTGACCTCGTTAGCGGGCACCTTGGCAACGTAGCGAGCGTCGACAGCGGGCCTCATGATAACACCCTCGCCCGAAGGCACGCGCATGCTCTCGAGCTCATCCTCATCAGTGCGGGCGATATCGCCGGCATTCATGCGCTGACCAGTCAGCAGGAAGGTCAGACGGCAGGCGGCATCGATGGAAATCGAAGCGATGCGATCGAGGTAGCGCGAAACCATGATGGCGCGGCGCAGGTCGTCATAGTTGCTGTCGTCGTCCATAAAATCGCCCGTGTCCATGCGGTTAAAGGTGCGGAAGAACTTCTCGTACGCCACATGCACCGGCTCGTCCTCGACGGCCAGGTTGCAGATGATGGACATGTCGTTGGTGACGAGCGCGGAAAGCGAAGAGCCCAGCACCTGGTAGACGGCCTCAGCCTCGGCCTCGACCGTGCCGACAAGCTCCTTGGGCAGCGAGATGTCGGCCTTGACCATATGACGCGTGGCGCGGCAGATCTGACGGACCTTATCGGTCATGCGCTGCAGGTTAAAGTCGACATAGATAATCGTCTGAAGCAGGCGGAAGTCGGAGGCGACCGGCGACTGCGTGGCGATCAGGTTGTAGCAGACGGCCTCCAGGTTGGCGCAGCGCGCGTCAATCGAAAGCGTGCGCTTCTTGGTCTTGGTGGCGAGCTTGCGGTCGTCGGTCACATAGGCCTTCACGGCATCGTGGAGGGCCAAATCGACGGCCTCGTAGATGCTCAGCATCTCGTGACGGGCCTCGATGAGCTGACGGGAAAACAGTTTGCGCATGGTTCACTCCAATCAGTTGGGTGCGGTCATGCCGCCCGCACAGTAAATACGCACCGGAGCAGGTCCGATCGGCTTGGGACTAGTCGCATCGATCAGCCAAAGCGGCCGGTGATATAGTCTTCCGTCCGCGAATCTACCGGGCTTGTGAAGATCGCGTCGGTTTGACCATACTCGATGAGCGTGGCGGGCTCGCCGGCAACTTCCTGCAAGAAGAATGCGGTGTAGTCGCTGATACGAGCTGCCTGCTGCATTGAATGCGTGACGATGATGATCGTCATCTCGGGCGCCAGCTCGGCCATCAGATCCTCAACCTTAGAGACGGACGTGGGGTCGATGGCGGAGCATGGCTCGTCCATCAGAAGGACATCGGGCTGCACCGCAAGCACGCGCGCGATGCACAGACGCTGCTGCTGACCGCCCGAGAGCGCCAAACCATCCTTGTTGAGCTGATTGGATACCTCTTTCCAGAGGTTGGCGCGTTTGAGCGATTCTTCCACGATGTCATCGAGGTCGCTTTTGCTAGTCACGCCCTGCAGACGAGGGCCAAAGGCGACATTCTCGTAGATGGATTTGGGAAACGGGTTGGGCTGCTGAAAGATCATGCCCACACGACGACGGAGGTCGACCGGGTCGACACCCTCGGCATAGATATCATTGCCGTCGAGCGTCATGGTGCCCGCGACGCGCGTACCCTCGATCAGATCATTCATGCGGTTGATGCAGCGCAAAAACGTCGACTTGCCGCAGCCCGAAGGGCCAATGAAGGAGGTGATGGCGTTTTTGGCGATGTTGAGGTCAAGCCCCGTCAGCGCATGAAAGTCACCGTACCAAAAGTTGAAATCCTTGGCCGTAATGGCCGCTTGCTCCAGCGTGGGAGCGGACTGATAAACGGACATGGGACTCCTTAACTAGCGACGCTTGCGCGACAGGAAGCGCGCAAACAGGTTGAAGGCCAGAATGATCACCATCAGCAAGAGCGCGGTGCCATAGGCTGCGTTCATGTTGATGCCGTCGTTGGCAAGCAGGTACAGGTGAACCGTCATGGGGCGGCCGGAATCGAGCGGCGAAATAGGTAGATTGATGGCCTGGCCCATGGTGTAGAGCACCACCGCGGTCTCGCCAATGGCACGGCCGATGGCGAGGACGATACCCGTGGCAATACGGCCAAAGGCAGAAGGAAGCACGATCTTGGAGACGACCTGCCACTTGGTGGCGCCCAGGCCGTACGCACCCCACCGGATATAGCGCGGAACGGCGCGAATGGCCTCTTCGGTGGTGCGCATGACGATGGGAAGCATCAAGAGCGCGAGTGCCAGGGCGGCCGAGACCATCGAAAGGCCCAGACCCATAGCCTCGACAAACAAGGCGTAGCCAAACAGGCCCATAACGATGGAGGGCACCGAGGCCAAAGCGTCAGCAGCGTAGCGAATGAGCTCGACGACCTTGCCCTGCTTGGCGTACTCGGCCAGATAGACGGCTGCCAGCACAGCGATCGGCGTGCAGATAAGCATGGCGAGTGCCGTCACATAGACGGTCGAGACGATTGTGGGCCAAATTCCGCCCTCGGCGTTGACGCCCTGGGGCCAACCGAAGATAAAGTCGAGTGAGATATGCGGCAGGCCGTTAATGACCACGTAGGCGATGATAGCGACCAGCACCAGCGTGGTGATGTATGCCGCGGCACGGAACACGCCAAGCATGATCTTGTTGGACAGGTCCTTGTTGATGCGGCCCTTCTTGCCGTGGGAAAGGGCACGCTTGATGCGCTCGCGCGACGAGGTCGTATCGACCGTCGTGTCAACGGAATCGGACATAGCCTACCCCCTCTTCTTCTTGGAAATCAGACGGACGATGCCCACCAGCGTGGCGGAGATGATAAACAGGACCACGCCCATGCCGAACAGCGCCGAGCGGTGCAGACCCGAGGAATAGCTCATGTCGAGTGCGATCTGGCTCGTGAGCGTCGAGATAGGGCTCGCAATGCTGTCGGGAATAACCGGGGCATTACCCACGACCATGAGCACGGCCATGGTCTCTCCGATGGCACGGCCCATACCCAGCACGATGGCATCCACGATACCCAGCTTAGCGGCAGGTAGCACGACCTTATAGATGGTCTGCCACTTGGTGGCGCCCATGGCATACGATGCCTCGCGAATGCCCATGGGAATGGAATTGAGGGCATCGATGGTGAGTGTGGTGATGGTAGGAACGATCATGATGGCAAGCACGAACCACGCCGTCAGCGCACCAAAACCAAGACCACCGGTCAGTTGCGCGATAAACGGACGGATGATGATCATTCCAAAGAAGCCATAGATGATAGAAGGGATGCCGGCCAACAGGTCAACGGCGGGGCTGATAAGCTTGCGCACGCGCTTGCCGGCGATCTCGACCAGGTACACGGCCGTGCCCACACCTAGCGGCACGCCCATGGCGAGCGCACCGACGGTCACCAGACCTGAGCCGGCAAGCAGCGACATGATGCCGTAGTGGCCCTCAGAGGGCGCCCACGTAAAGCTAAAGAAGTCCGCCAGACCGATGTCGGTAAAGACGGGCAGCGCCGAGTACGTGGTAAAGACAAAAATCAGGATGACGGTAACGACCGCCAAGAACGCGCAGGCAAAGAAGATCCACTGCAGCGCCTTCTCCTTGATATAGGTACTGCGCGATACGAGCGCCAGCTCGCGCTTCTTGGGTGCCTGAGCATTCTGCTCAGTCTGGGAGTTTTCCTGTGCTTCCATGCTACTCACTCCCCTTCTCGTCGTTGGTGACGGGAATAAAGCCCGCCTCGCGAATCTGCTTGTCCATCTTTTCGGACGTCACGTAGTCGATGTAATCCTGCGCCTGCTGCGAAGGAGCACCCTTCACAAAGAAGTAAAGGTCGCGCGAGATGGGATAGCCGCCGCTCGCGACCGTCTTCTCGGACGCCTCAACATGATTGACCGAGACGGCCTTGACCGAGGTCTTGGCGTTGAGGCTATCGACGAAGCCCAGCGAAATGTAGCCAATGGCACCGCGCGAACGAGATACCACGTCGCGCACCTGGCCCGTGCCCGAAAGAACGGCCGAGCGGCGATCGAACGGCGTGCCGTCCATCACGATGGTACGGAAGGCCTCACGCGTGCCGGACGCCTCATCTCGGTTGATAACCTGAATCCTCAGGTCCTCGCCACCGACTTCTTTCCAGTTGGTGATCTTGCCGGCGTAAATATCGCGGAGCTGCTCGGTCGAGAGGTTATCGACCGGGTTATCGTCGTTCACGATGACCGCGATACCGTCGTGGGCAATGACGATGGGAGTCAGGCCCAGATCCTGTTCGTCGGCATTGAGTCCACGGGAGGAGCTGGCGATATCGGCCGTGCCGGCGCTGACGGCCTCGATGCCAGCAGAAGAACCCAAACCGGAAACGAGCACGTCGATGCCGGTCTCCTCCTTAAAGCCCTCGGCCGCAATCTCGGCGATAGGAAGGCAGGTCGTGGAGCCGGCGACGGTAATGGAAGAGGTAGAAGATCCCGAAGAACAGGCGCACAGCGTAAGCGTAAGCACAGCGGCGCTCAGGACCGATACGATCTTTCTCATAGCATCACGCCGATCGCAGCATGGCGCCCACAGGTGCCGCCCTCGTTACGGTAGGAATAAAAGCGGTCGTTCTGACGCACGGTCGAAAGCTGGGTATCCACGATATTATCCGCGTCGACACCGACATCTACCAGCGCCTCGCGAATGGCAGCGGAAAGATCGAGCATGCGAGAGGTACTCGCATCGATGCAAGAGAACTCGGCGGCAAAGCGATCCATGAGTTCCTGGGATACCTCATATTCGTCACCCAAGATATGGGGGCCGATATAGGCGGAAACGCCGCTCGCATCGCAACCGGCAGCATCGCAAAGCGCCTGGCACGCCTTGGCGGAAATGCGTGCAATCGTGCCCTTCCAACCGGAGTGCACCACGGCAAATCCGCCAGGGGCCACCAGCACCACGGGAACGCAGTCGGCAAAGCAGAGCAGCACGGGTACGTTATGCGCCGTACAGACGATGGCATCGCAGCCCTCGGCAATCTGCTCGCGGACGTTCTCAAGGTCATCGGCGCCGTTCGAGGTCACCGCAACGATATGGTCACCATGGACCTGATTGGGAACGAGCAGGTTGTGCTCGCACTCGGCGGCACCCATAGCCTCGAGCGCGCGACGACGATTTTCTTGAACAGCAAAGGGATCATCGCCAACATGCGAGCCCAAGTTGAGTGAGGAGTACGCATCTTCGGAAACACCACCGGCGCGCTCGGTGAAGGCAAAGCGAACATCGGATGTCGCGCCTTCCACCAACGTAACTCCATCATGGTCGACACGCGAAACTTTGTCCGCACGTGCTGCCATACTAAAGCCTCCTAATAACACAAGTACCGCGGCATCGCCGCTACAGCCAGCGTTTATACGGCTGTCATACTTCTCTAAAAGGATACCTGCTGCGCTGGAGGCAATCGTAAAGGGAACGTAAAGAGATTGGAGGTTCTAGTTTACAAAGTCGAAATAAAAAGGGCGCGTCCATACGGACACGCCCCTGTGCACAACAATGCAAAGAACGACTTAGAAGCTGCCGCGCTTCAGGAAGTCGGGAAGCTCGAACTGATCGTTGCCGAAGTTAGGAAGCTCGGTGCCACCGAAGTTGCGGGTCGGAGCGGCCTGAGCCGGGCTGGTGGCCGGAGCGGTGCGCTGCGGCTCAACGGAGGCAGCGGCCTTGCTCTGAGACTGCTGAGCGGCAAAGAGCTCGTCCTGACGGTTGACGTTGGAGTCGGAGAAGCCCGTAGCGATGACGGTGATACGCACCTGATCGCCCAGGGACTCGTCGACAACGGTACCGAAGATGATGTTGGCCTCGGGGTCGACGGCGTTGGCGACAACGTCGGCGGCGTCGCTGATCTCCTGGATGCCCAGGTCCTTGGAACCGGCGATGGAGAGAAGCACGCGCGTGGCACCATCGATGGAGCTCTCGAGCAGCGGGCTGGAGATGGCCTGCTGGGCAGCATCGACGGCACGGGTATCCCCAGAAGAGGTACCGATACCCATCATGGCGGTACCGGCCTGCTTCATGATGGTCTTAACATCGGCGAAGTCCAGGTTGATGATACCGGGGACGGTGATGAGGTCGGTGATGCCCTGGGTGCCCTGGGAAAGGACGCCATCGGCAATCGCGAAGGCCTCGAGCATGGTGGTCTTCTTCTCGGCGATGTCGAGCAGCTTATCGTTAGGGATGACGATCATGGTGTCAACGCAATCGGAGAGGGTCTTAATGCCCTCCTCGGCGCTCTTCTTGCGCTTGCGGCCCTCGAAGGTGAAGGGCTTGGTCACGACGGCGACGGTCAGTGCACCGACCTCGTTCATCGCGATATCGGCAACGATGGGAGCAGCGCCGGTACCGGTGCCACCGCCCTCGCCGCAGGTGATGAACACCATGTCGGCGCCAGCGAGCGCCTCGGCAATGTCGTCGCGGGACTCATCGGCAGCCTTGCGGCCAACCTCGGGGTTGGCGCCGGCGCCCAGGCCGCGGGTAAGGTCGGTGCCGATGTGCACCTTGATATCGGCATCAGAGATCGCGAGTGCCTGAGCATCGGTGTTGATGGCAACAAACTCGACGCCGCGGATGCCCTCTTCGATCATTCGATTGACCGCGTTGGTACCACCGCCGCCGACGCCGACCACCTTAATGACGGCAAGGTAGTTGTTGATCTCTGTCTCGTGCATGTCGGTCCTCCGAACAAAGGTTATAGCCATAGCATGGGTCGACCCCTGCGCACATTAACCTTCAGGTTGAAAGTAAATGCAAAGGTAAACCGTATTATGGTTGCACATTATGAACGTATCAGTCAAATAATTGACCGTGAAAACCAAACAAACCAGATAAACGGCGTGGTATGGCCCCTCAACAAAGCATCAACCAGCGCTACGAGGTCGGAGCATTCCTAAATGTGTAGTTGCCCGGAGAGCGCACATTGATATACGTTACGCCCTCTACCTGCGAAAGCAACTTGGTGACTACGCGTTCCTTCTTGGCGATATCGTTCGAATCGCCCAGCGACACCTCAATGCCGTTATTGAGGTTTGCCGAGATGGCTTCGACCGAAGGCGTAGAAATATCCTTGACTTGTCCCAAGAACTCGCTCGAAAAACCACGCACATAATCCAGGCCGGCCTTAACGGCCTTGGAGCTCACCGCCTGGCCGGAAACCGGAGCGACATCCGCCGAGACATCAGTCAACAACACCGCGCCATAATGCTTAGCGAGCGCCAGCGCGGCATCGATTCCGGTCAAGGTATTTGAGCCCTGCCCTGTCGTGATGACGTTGCCCTGGTCGTCCACTTCGACCGACGTCGACAGCGGAGCGATCCAAGTGTCATCATCCCCAATGGCCCAGGCAAGGTCATCGGAGCTGATATAGGCAATTGCGATGACCTTGCGCTCCATCGGCGTAATGATGAGCGTATGCGGGAACTGACGCTGGACATCCACGCCCGAGACCCACGGGTTCTGCTTGAGGTCCTCGGTAATCTGGTCGGGATCGACGTTAAAAAGCGACGTTCCCTCGGGCAAATCGATCAGCTGGATAGCATCGTGCTTCGTCACATGCTCGCTGCCTTGAATCTGAATATCAGTGGCGGTAAACAATCCAGAGTTGATCACCACGATGGCAACGACGACGAGCACGGCCAAGACGGCCAGAACGCCGCCCACAATTTTGCCTTTGCCAGCAACGACAGAAGCGGCGTCTGATGTTTTATTTGCCATCGCCCCAAGTGAAGACAACAGTTTTACGTCTTTTTTACTCGAAGGCTTCTTGACGGTAGCCGGCACCGATGTCAGCGAGCGCGGTTTCGATGCGCCCAGCGTGCGACCTGGACGCGGCGCTTTAGTTCCCGTCGAGGACTTAGGAGTTGCCATGGGACGGGCAGGCTTGGCGCCCATAACAGGCTTTGACGTCGTCGAGGGACGCGAGGACTTTTTTGCGGTCGGACGATTACCGAGCTGCGAGCCGACGACCGGACGACTGGCCTGTCGAGCATGCCCGACAGACTTAGAGTGCGCAACGGTATTACGTTGAGGTTTGGCAGGCGCGCCGGAACGCCCTCCGGCGCGGCGGAAGGTGGGTTTCGATGCTCTAGAAGCCGAGGAATTTAACTTCCGGTCTGAGCTCGATGCCATACGCCTCCCTCACCTTTCCGTGCACATGTCTGATAACCGCGGCAACGTCATCGGCCGAGGCAGTTCCGTTATTAACGATAAAATTAGCGTGAACGGGCGAAACTTCCGCGCCGCCAATCGAAAAACCCTTTAATCCACAATCCTCGATAAGCTTGCCCACACTCGCATCGGGCGGGTTACGAAAGACCGACCCGCAGGATGCGCGACCCATGGGCTGCGTACGCTTGCGCCTCGTCAGGTACCGTTCCATGCGCTCGCGAATGTCGGCCTTGGGCGCCGGTTTAAGCTTGAGCACGCACTCGAGGATGATCTCATTGCGGGGAAGGCTACATTCGCGGTAGCCCCAAGTGATCTCGGACCCCGCATAATGCTTGATACCGGATGCCGGGTCAAACGTTACGACATCCTCAACCAGCGAGCCAATCCACTCGGTCCGTGTGCCGGCATTCATAGATATCGCACCGCCGACCGAACCAGGGATGCCAACGGCAAACTCAAGGCCCGAGAGGCTACGCGACAGGGCATCGTTGACCAGGCGCGCAAACATCACGCCCGCACCGACCGTCAGCGTACAACCGTCATCGGCAACAACCGTGCGCTGAAACTCACGTCCGAGCGAAATGACGGCACCGCGATAACCGCCATCGGCAACCAGCAGATTGGAGCCCTTGCCGATGATAACCCACGGCACCTGCTCGCGATCGAGCACCGCCACGGCGCGTCGGAGGGCATGATAGCTATGGCACGTCACAAAGAGGTCGGCCTTGCCGCCGATACGATAGCTCGTATGACGCGCAAGGCGCTCGTCCTCGATCACATCCGTGTCGATCATGCCCGAAAGCGCCATGACGGCGTTAAACAGACCCATTAGACTTAAGCGTCTTTCTTGGCAGTCAGATACTCAATGAACTCGGGACCGACGGTCGTAACGTCACCGGCACCCATGGTGAGCAGCAGGTCGCCCTCGCCCACCATCTGCTCGAGCTCCTGATTGAGCTCAAGACGGCTGGAGCAGTACACGACCTCCTTGTCAGGATGCTTGGCGCGCACGGTATCGGCGAGCATCTTAGAGGTGACACCCGGAATGGGCATCTCGCCAGCCGAGAACACATCAATCAGCAGCAGTTTATCGGCATTGGTAAATGCATCGGCAAAGTCGTCGCACAGGGCCTGCAGACGCGAATAGCGGTGCGGCTGGAACACGACGTCGACGTGCTTGTAGCCCAGCGACGAAGCGGCAGCAAGCGTCGCCTTGATCTCGGTGGGGTGATGGCCGTAATCATCGACCACGGTAATGCCATCGATATCGCCCACGTGGGTAAAGCGACGGCGGACGCCCTCAAAGCTCGAGAGCGCCTTGGCGGCGGCGTCGATGTCAAGGCCCAGGACATGGGCGACGGTGAGCACCGCCGTGGCGTTGAGCATATTGTGGCGACCGGGATTGCTCTTGATCTCCACAGCATGCTCAGTGCCGTCCTCAAAGCGAACGATAAAGTCACTCTGGATGCCCTTGACATCCGGGTGCACGCAGACGATGTCGTTGCCCTCGGCAAAGCCGTAGGAAAGCACGTGACGGCCCGTCGACTTGGCGAGCTCGACCAGATGCGGGTCCTCTCCGCAGACGATGACGGTGCCGTCCTCGCCCACCAGGCTCATGAATTTGGCAAAAGTCGCCTCGATCTCCTCGATACCCGAGTAGTGATCGAGGTGGTCGGCCTCGACGTTGGTCACAATGACCACGTTGGGGTTCAGGAACAGGAAGGAGCTGTCGGACTCGTCGGCCTCGGCGACAAAGTAGTCGCCCGAGCCGTTCTTGCCGTTCGTGTCATAGCCCTCGACGATGCCACCGATCAAGAAGCTCGGATCCAGACCCATGCGGTCGAGCATGGTGGCGCACATCGAAGACGTGGTGGTCTTGCCATGCGTGCCGGCAACAGCGACGGTGGTGTAGCCGTGGCCCAATGCAGAGAGCATCTTGGCACGGGGCCACACGGGAATACCAAGCTCGCGAGCGCGCACGAGTTCAGGGTTGGACTCCGGAATAGCCGTGGAGACAACAACCACGTCGGGCTTGACCTCGTCGATCGTGGCGGCCTCATGGCCCACATGCACCTTCACACCAGCGCGGGTAAGCTGGCGGATATAGCGTGACGTCTTAAGGTCGGAGCCGGTAACGGCATAACCGCGCTCGTGCAGAACGAGGGCGATGCCGCTCATGCCGGCGCCGCCGATACCGATAAAGTGGGCGCTCTTAAACTCGGGCGCGGAGGTTGCAGTCTGGGAATCAGCCATGTGCTCGTGTACTCCTTGCGTAAACACTGCCTGTAACCCGTTAACTGTACCGCACCTACCGCATCAGCGCGAGGGCGACCGACGATATCCCGTCTAACTAACGCAAACCCTCTACCGCATCCGCCAGAAGAGCGGCGGCCCTATCCTGAGCCAGACCACGCGCCGCCTGGCGCATGGCGTCGCGCGCCGCCGCGTCATCGACCAGGTGCATCAGCTCATCGGCAAAAGCAGAACCGTCGATATCGGCATCGGCGCAGAGCACGCCGGCCCCGGCGTCGACCAGATAACGGGCATTGGTGGTTTGGTGGTCGGCCGTCGCATGCGGATACGGCACGAGCACCGAGGGCACGGCGAGCGCCGCGATCTCGGCCACGCTCGATGCGCCCGAACGCGAGAGCACCAAATCGGCAGCAGCCAGCATATCGCCCATGTTGTCGATGTAAGGCTGGACGCGGTAACGCTTCGCCTCCTCGGGCGTCAGCGCCAAAGCGCGCTCGGTCCCCTCAAAGCCGTCGGCACCCGTCGAATGCAACACATAGAGGTTCTTGCGCGAAAGCAGCTCGTTTTTGAGCGAAACCACACGCTCGTTGAGGTGCTGGGCGCCAAGTGAACCGCCAAAGACGAGCAGCAGCGTAGCGTCCTCGGGAACGCCAAGTGCTTTGCGGCCGCGAGCGCGATCGCCCTCGATCACCGAGCGACGTACGGGGTTGCCGGTCATGAGCACGTGGCCAGGGTCACCTTCGCGCTCAAAGACCGAGCGCGCTGCCGGCACCGAGATGCACACGCGGGCGGCGTGGGAGTTCATCATCTTGTTGGCCAGGCCCGGAACAGAGTTCTGCTCATGCAGCAGATACGGAACGCCCGCGCCCTTGCACCACCCCAGCAGCGGAACCTCGACATAGGCACCAAAACCGACGGCAGCATCGGGCTTGCCGACCTTTGAGAAATAACTGGCGAGCGCACGCTTGGCCTTGTTGACACGCCACAGCGAGGTCAGCGCCGTCCAAGGACGGGAACGGTCGAAGCCCGTGACCGTAATGGGCACAAAATCAAACCCAGCCTCGGGGACCAGACGACCCTCGAGCTTGCGCGACTGGCCCACGAACACAACATGGTGGCCACGGTCACGCAGCTCTTCGGCCAAGGCGAGCGCGGGGTTGATATGTCCTGCCGTGCCGCCGGCTGCAATAGCAACGGTCATTTTATCGGTCATGGTAGTCCCTTCGTACACGCGGTCCCTGGTCGTCGGTGCGCAGACGCGCCGACGGGTCCGAGTTCAAATCGATTCGATTATATCCGCCGCCCGCATTGCGAGGAGTGGGGCGCTGAGGACGACCTTGCGGCGCCGTTCGCTGACGCGGGCGGGCTGCCGGCTCGGTCGCAGAGCCATCCAGGACGGTAAAACCGTTACGCGAAGATCGCTCGCCGCGCACGTGGGGCACGCCGGCGGTACTCTCATCCATAACGGCAAAGCTCTCACGGCGGCGGTCATACTCATCGCGGCGGGCGCTCTCATACGAAACGCGCAGGATCAGACCGGCAAGCATAAGCGACACGATAATCGACGAACCGCCGTAGCTAATAAACGGCAACGGTTTGCCCGTCATGGGAAACACGTTGAGGATGCCCAACGCGTTAATCAAAAACTGCACCGCGAGAATGACCGCGGAGCCAGACGCCATAAGCGCGCCCCGACGATCGGTCGCCTGCTCGGCAATGCGAAACGCCGAGTAGATCAGCATCGCAAACACCAAGAAGAACAGCACGGTTCCGACAAAACCGACTTCCTCGCCAATGATGGCCAAGATGTAGTCATTGTGCGCCTCGGGCAGATACGAGTACTTCATGGTTGAGTTGCCGATGCCACGGCCGAACAGACCGCCCGAGGCAAAGGCCATGATGGCAAGCGTGGCCTGATAGCCATCACCATACTCGTCGGCCCAAGGGTTCAAGGCAACCTGAATACGCACCATACGGTACGGCTCTGCGACAAGCGCAATCACGATCACGAGAATGCCGAAGATTAGCACGCCGATGATAAATCTGGGGTCGAGACCCGCAAACAACGCCATGCACATGAGGGTCAACAGGATGATCAGGACAGTACCGAAATCGGGCTGGATAAAGATCAGAAAGAGCGAAATGCCCAGGTAGATGCCCATCTTGCGAAGGAATTCGTTGATGTTGCCACCGGGCGAAAAGAAGCGATCAAGCATGATGGCCGAATACGCAATGGCAAATGGCTTTAAAAACTCGGAAGGCTGGAACTGAATGCCGGCGATGTTGAGCCAGCGCGTGGCGCCACGGCTGCCGCTGCCCACCAAGAACACCAGAAACAGTAGCCCTATCATGCCGATGAGGAAGATCCTGAGCACATCCTCCCCAAACCAGCTGTCCGGCAAAACGCGCACGATGGCAATCAGCGCCAGAACACCGACCACGGCAAACGCGGCCTGTCGACCCAGAAAAAACGTCGCCGAGCCATTCTCGTGCAGCGCCTCGACCGAAGACGCCGAGTACACCATCAGCAGGCCAAAGCATACCAAGGTAAACAAGCAGGCCATGAATATCAAACGGGGACGCATGATGCGGGCGGGAACGCCGGCAATATAGCGTTCGCTAAACGACTGCCCGCCGCGACCGGAACGCGGTGTGCTGCGCCGCGAGGAAGCACGGTCCGAGTCGGGCCTCCTCATACCTTGTCGGGGGCTCTCCTCTCTCACCGGCAACCCCTATTCCATTTGCGATTTCGCCGCAGCGGCAAGCTGGGCCACATAGTCCTTAAACACGCGGCCGCGCTCCTCATAGCCCGAGAACTCATCGAACGAAGAGCAGGCAGGAGAAAGTAAGATCACGTCGCCACGGCTCGACAACGAACGGGCGACGTCCACGGCATCGCGCAGGTCATCCGCCTGGGCTATATCCACATCGCCATCGACATCGGCCTCGTCCATAGCGGCGGTGAACCGCTCGCGCGCATCGCCAAAGCAGACGACCGAGCGTACGTTATCCATAACAACGCGCGCGAAGTCCGTGAGCGGCGTGCCCTTATCGTGACCGCCGAGCAGCAAGATCACGTCGTCATCGGGAAATGCCGTCAGCGCCTTCTCGACCGCATCGGTGTTGGTCGCCTTGGAATCGTTGACGTAGCGCACGCCGTCAATCTCACCACACGGCTCCACACGGTGCTCGAGCGGCTGGAACGAGGCCAGACCGCGGCAGACACCATCGACATCGGCACCGACTGCCAGGGCAGCCGTGGCAGCGCACAGGGCATTGATAACATTGTGATGGCCCGAGATCTTGAGCTCGGATGTAGCGATGAGCGGGGTCTCGACGCCCTTCAGGCGCACGATCATCTTGCCATCGCATACAAATGCGGCATCCTCGCCCTCAGGCTCGTCAAAGGCAACCTTGCAGATGCGACGACCCGGCGTGTAGATGTACTCATCGAACTCGTGAATGCCGGCGTCTTCGACGTCGACAACTGCCAGATCGTCATCGACCATATTGTCAAACAGTTTGATCTTGGCAAGCGCATAGTTCTTATGGCTCTTATGCCAGCCCAAGTGGTCGGGAGTGATGTTGAGCAGCACCGCCACGCGGGGGTGGAGCTCGGTGGTCGTAGCAATCTGATAGCTCGAGAGCTCAGCCACAAACCACTCGTTGTGGGCTCGGCCGTCAATCTCGTTGACCGGCGGCTCGCCGATGTTGCCGACAGCTACGCTGGCCTCACCGGCAGCCTTGAGCAGATAATCAGTCAGCGACGTGGTAGTCGTCTTGCCGTTGGTACCCGTAATGGCAATCCAGTTATCGGGCGACAGGCGATAGGCAAACTCGGGCTCACCCATAATCTGGGCGGCATGCTCGCGCCCGGCCTTAAAGAAGCCCGAGAACTCCGAGATGCCCGGGCACGTCACGCATACGTCATAGGCGCCCTCGACCTGTTCGGTCCCATAGACAAACGACGCACTAGCAGCCTCGAGCGCACGCGTGGCGTCATTGGGCTCAGAGGTGCCGCCGCCATACACGGTAACGGCGCTTACGCGCTCGGGATGTGCCAGCGCCCAGCGGGCGACATCGAGACCGGATTTGCCCTGACCCAAAACGAGCAGGCTAAAGACATCAGCAAGAGGCATGAAAGACCACTATCCCAACTGGAAGAACAAAGCAAGGCCAACGGCACCAAAGGCCGCAGCGATAATCCAAAAACGGATGACGACCTTGGTCTCGGCCCAGCCCTTCTTTTCGAAATGATGATGGATGGGCGCCATAAGGAAGACGCGCTTGTGCGTAAAGTGGAAGTAGACAACCTGAATCATGACCGACAGGGTCTCAACGATAAACAGGCCGCCGATGATGAGGGAGACGACCTCGGTGTTGGTCATGATGGACGTGCAGGCAAACGCGGCGCCCAGGGCAAGCGAGCCGGTATCGCCCATAAAGATGCTCGCCGGATAGCAGTTGAACCACAGAAAGCCCAAGCAGGCACCGGCACACGCGGTACAGAAGATGGACAGGTTCACGTCTCCGTGCAAAAACGCCATGGCAGCCATGGCGAGCATGGCGATCATGGAGGTGCCGCCAGCAAGACCGTCAAGGCCATCGGTCAGGTTCACGGCATTAGAAAGACCGGCGATCATCAGCCAGCAAAAGACAATGTAGAGCCACGGGAACGAAAGGCCGCAGATGGTGGTCGAAAGAACACCGAGGTCAATCGTCAGGCCGCCGGGAAAACGAATCTCGGGGGCGACGCCGCACCAGTTGACGGCAAGTACCGTAAAGGTGACACAGATAATGGTGAGGCCGATCATCTTGGCATGAGGCGTCAGACCGAGCGAGCGCCCATGCGTAAC
Source organism: uncultured Collinsella sp. (assembly GCA_902494345.1). Taxonomy (GTDB): domain Bacteria; phylum Actinomycetota; class Coriobacteriia; order Coriobacteriales; family Coriobacteriaceae; genus Collinsella. The sequence continues at coordinate 14,382 of CABUSV010000020.1, read as the reverse complement.
GGAGGTCAGGTCGTCGATCAGGCCCAGCACGCCGGTCGCCAGCGTGGCGAGGAGCACGAGCACGAGCTCGGTGGTGAGTTTGCCCATCAGCAGGCAGGTCAGCGAGATCGCGACGAGGATGACAACACCACCCATGGTGGGCGTTCCCTGCTTAACCAAATGACGCTTGGGGCCGTCGGCACGAACCTGCTGGCCGATACCCTCGACCTTGAGTAGCTTGATCCACCACGGCATGAGCAGCAGCGCAATGGCGGCGGCGATGCCAAGCCCCAAAAAAGCCTGATACGTTGGATACGAGGGATTGCCGAACATGGGCTAGCACACACCTTCCACAAAGCGGTCGAGCTCAACAAAGCGGGAACCCTTGACCAGTACAACATCATGTTTTTCAAGCGCGCCGCCCATGCGGTCGAGCACCTGCTGATAATCGGAGAACACCTGGATGCGGTCCTCGTCCATGCCCATCATGCGCGCGGCATCGGCCATAAGCTGGGCCAGCTCACCACCCACGCACGCCAGCATGTCGAGCTTCTTGGCGGCGGCATAGGCGCCCACGAGCTCATGCATGCGAGGAGCCTCATCGCCCATCTCGCCCATCTCGCCCAAGATCGCCATGCGAGACCCCGTGCAGGAAAGCGAACACAGTAGATCGAGGCCAGCAGCCATGGATTCGGCGCTGGCGTTATAGGAATCGTCAATGACGCGGGCACCGCTCTTGGCGCGTTTGATCTCCTGGCGGTGACCGGTGATCGTGAGGCCTCTAAAGGCAGCATCGATCTGCTCGGGCGTCACGCCCAGGCGATAGGCAACCGCGGCGGCCTTAACGGCATTTGGAACGGACTGCACGCCGGGGATGGCAAGCATGGTATCGATTGTCTCGCCCTGGCCAAAATCGAGCGTAAAGACCGGACGGCCCTCGTCATCAACACGAATGTCGCGGGCGCGGACCTCATCATCGTCCGAGACGCCGGCCAACATCACGTCGATACCAGCAGGCTGGGCGAACGTATCGCGAATGAACGGCGTAAAGTCGTCCTCGCCGCCCAAAACCAGAAGCGGCAAGAAGTCGCCAGCGGCGCACATACCCTGGACAATCTCGGCCTTAGCGCGGGCGATGTTCTCGCGGCTACCCAAAATGCCGATATGAGAGGTACCAATCTTGCTCACGATGGCAAGGTTGGGATTGGCGGACTGGGACAGGCGCTCGATCTCGTGGAAATGGTTCATGCCCATCTCGAGCACCAGGACCTCGGTATCGGCCGGAGCGGAAAGCACCGTGAGCGGCATGCCGATCAGGTTATTGAAATTGCCCTTGGTGGCCCAGACACGATAGCGCTTGGCGAGCACGGCGGCGAGCACGTCCTTGGTCGTCGTCTTGCCGATAGAACCGGTAATACCAACGACCAGGCAGCCAAGCTCCAGACGGTACGTGTGCGCCAAACGCAGCAGAAACTCCTCGGGATCATCGGTCAGCAAGATGGCACAGCCCTTGTCCTGCGCCAGCGAGACCAGCTCGGCCTCGGGCTCACGCGTCATCACAACGGCGCCGGCGCCCGACTGGACGGCACGGGAAGCAAAATCATTGCCGTCGACGTTTTCACCGGGAAAGGCGACGAAAATCGTCCCTTCCTCGACCTGGCGCGAGTCGATAACGCACCCGCGGCATACCCGATCGGCTTCTCCCGTCACGGTTCGGGCCCCTGTTGCGGCCGCGAGGTTGTTGACGGCGATCTCTATCATTGCAGCTCCCCTGTAAACCTAATAATGCTATCGGCGTATTGTATCCCAGCGCCGCGCATGCGTGGTGCAGGGCATGTGAACACCCCTCATATGGGACAACAAACCACGCCCCAAAGATTGTAACCCCCTACTTCGTGTGCGGGATACCCAGCACGTCGAGCGCGTTGGCCATAATGGACTGGAACGGCACCGCAGCGGCATCTGAGCCGCTCGGCGTTCCGTCGAGCGTGATATAGCACAGCACCTTGGGCGATTGTGCCGGCGCAAAGCCCATAAAGGACGACATGTAGTTCTCCTTGAGGTAGCCGCCGTTCTCGTCGGCTCGTTCGGCCGTACCGGTCTTACCCGCCACGTCATAGCCGTCAACCGCGCCGCCAACGCCCGTTCCCTCGGACACGACCGTCTGCATGCACGATGTCACCTGGGATGCGGCGTCCTCAGAAATCGCGCGCTCGCCTTCGCCCCAGTCCTTCTCGTCGCCTTTGCTGGACTTATAGAAGTGCGGGGTCATCATCACGCCGCCGTTGGCGATGCCGCCCACGGCACGTGCGATCTCAATCGGCGAGACGGACAGCGCCTGTCCAAAGCTCATCGATCCCAGCGTGGCGCCGTCATACTGGTCACGCTCCTTGACGATGCCCAGGCTCTCGCCCGGAAAATCGACACCGGAGCTGTGACCTATGCCCCACTTGTCCACATAGGCGGCAAAGTCGTCCGCACCGATCTTGCGCCCCACCAGGACAAAGCCCACGTTGGACGAACGGCGCATCATCTCGCGCACATCCATGGTCATGGCATAGTCGCGCTTGTCGGCATCGGTGACGGTATCGTCACCCACCTTGATGCTCGCCGGCACCTCAAACGACGTACTCGATCGCACGACGCCCAAGTCGAAGCCGGCGCCCGCCACGAGCGTCTTAAAGACCGAGCCGGGCTCGTAGGCGTCGGTGACCAGGCGCAAGTTCATATCCTCGGTCTTGGCGTTTTCCAGATCGGTCTGGTCGTAAGTCGGATACGAGCAGGCTGCCAAGATCTCGCCTGTCGTAGGATCGGTGACCAGCGCCGAGCCGTTCTTGGCCTTAGTCTTCTCAACTGCCTCTGCCAGGGCATCCTCGGCCGCACGCTGGATATTGACGTCGAGCGTCGTCACGATATCAACGCCGTCGACCGCAGCCACCTTTTTATAGGCACCGCCCGCGATATAGCTGCCGTCCCTCGCGCGCTCGCGCACAAGAGAACCGTTCGTACCGGTCAGAAGCTTGTTGTATTGCTTCTCGAGACCCGTCAAGCCGTCGTTGTCTACATTCACTACACCCAGCACCTGCGATGCCAGATTGCCGTATGGATATACGCGCTTCATGGCCTGCTCAAAAAGCACGCCGGGCAGGTTCTTCTTCTCCAGCGCCGCAGCATCGTCTTCGTCCACCTGGCGCTTGATATACACCCAGGTGCCATCGGACTCGACGAGCTTGCGGCAGGTCTTTTTATCGATCCCAGTTGCCTTGACCAGCGCCGACACCGTCTTGTCAACATCCTCGACAAGCTGCGGGTTCACGGCGATGTTGCGACATTCGACCGACGACGCTAGCACGTTACCGTTGCGGTCGTAGATGGTGCCGCGTTTGGCATAGAGGGTCTGCGCAAGCAGGCGGCGCGCATCGGCACGCTCGCGCAGTTTATCGGCTTCGACAATTTGATAGTCGGCAAGGCGAAAGACGCCCAAGCCCAAGCCAAACCCAATGAATCCCATGACGGCTTTGCGGCGAGGCAGAGGCGCGCCTGTGAGCCATTCGGTCGACGAACTCTTGCGCGACCTGTTGTTATGCACTTGAGGGCCGCCCGAGCCGCGAAGTCGCGACGCCGGGTCGTTGCCACGGGACTGCCCGGCGTTGTAAGATTGCCGACCCGTTCCTTGATAACCAGAACGTCCCCGCGACGAGGGACGTCCAGAACCGCGGCCCCCATCGGAACCGCGGCGATAGTCATTTGTCATACTCAGCTACCGTCTTGCTACTGAGCGGTCGCGGTCGCGTTGGCGCCCGCGGCTGCATCCTGCGAAAAGTCAAGTGTAACGCTCTCGCTGGGCTCCACCATGCCATAAGCGCCCGCAAGGTCGCGAATGCGCGTGTCGGCGCCATAGACCGAATGCATGACCTCCAGGTCGGAGCTCTCGTCGGTCGCCTTTTCGAGCGTGTTGGTAAGCTCGGCGTTGCTGTTGAGCACCTGGGCCGTAACGCCGGCGAGCGCCACGCGGGCGACGCCGATCGTCATGAAGATAGCCGCAATGATGCAAAACGTTTTAAGAACGCTCATGAAAACCGGACTTACCGCCTGGTTTGCCTGACGGCCCGCGCCCGTGTAGACATCAAAGCGCGGCGTGCGCTGCTCACGGGGAGCAACGGGGGCCTGCGGCGTCTCACGATAGGCGGGCATGGCGTTCATATCATAGGCGAGTGCTGCGCTTGAAGTGTTGTAGCCCATGATATGCCGCCTCCCATCCCGAGTACGTTGGTAGTGTGTTTAAGCTTCGTTTATGGTGCGAGCGGGAGGTCCAATATCGCGCGGTCGCGCCTACAGACGCTGCGCCACGCGGATTTTGGCTGATCTCGCCCGAGGGTTGCGCTCAACCTCATCAGGCTGGGCAACCAAGGGTTTGCGGGTGATGACCTTGAGTATCGGCACGTTGCCGCACACGCACACCGGAATCTCCGGCGGACACGTGCACCCCTGGCTCATCTCCTTAAAGTGGTTCTTTACGATACGGTCCTCGAGCGAGTGATACGAGATGACGCAGATACGTCCGCCGGGGTTGAGCCACCTGGTGGCGGCATCAAGCCCTCGTTCGAGCACATCGAGTTCGTGATTGACCTCGATGCGAATGGCCTGGAAACTTTTCTTGGCCGGGTGTCCGCCATGCCGACGAGCGGCAGCCGGGATACCCGCCTTGATGATCTCGACAAATTGGCCGGTGGTTTCGATCGGTTCTTGCTCGCGGCGGCGCACGATCTCGCGCGCGATCTGCGAGGCGAACTTCTCTTCGCCGTAGACGCGTAGAATCCGGGCGAGGTCGTGTTCGTTATAGGTGTTGATGACCTCAGCTGCGTTTAAGGTGTTATTACCCGGATCCATCCGCATGTCCAATGGGGCGTCCTCGTTATACGAAAAGCCCCTGCCAGGGATATCGAGTTGCGGTGACGAAACGCCCAAATCGAACAGGAAGCCATCGACCCCGGGCACCTCGGCCGAGCAAAGCAGCTCGTCCAAGTCGCCGAAGTTGCCCTTCAGCAGCTGGTGCGGAACGCCGGGAACCTCGCGGTCCAGACGGGCGCCAGCGGCCTCGAGGGCCATGTCGTCCTGATCGACGCCGAGCAAAAGGCCCGTCTCCCCCACCTGCGCGGCCATCTTTACCGAATGGCCGGCACCGCCAAGGGTGCAATCGCAGACAACGGAGCCGCTCTTTAGCCGCAGCGACTCAAGCACTTCGCCGAGCATGACAGGTTCATGCCGATATTCTTGTGTCAAGATCCCACGCTCCATCCGTTACCCGTGCCTTGCCCTTACGAGAAGAAGAGGTCCAGCAGGGCCTCATCGTCATCGTCCTCATCGGCCGCGGCGCGATCCCAAACCTCAAGGTGGTCGTAGTTGCCCACAACCGTGACCTCGCGGTCGAGGTTCGCCTGCTTGCGGAGAGACTCGGAAAGACCGATACGACCGGCGCTGTCCACGTCCATCGACGTGGTGCGCTTGTTGATCGCCCTCATGAGCTTCTGGTCATTAATGTCACGCGGGTTAAAACCCTCGTGGCCCTCACGACCCGCGAAGAGTCCTTCGACCCACTTATCGAAGGCCTCGGCAGAGAACACGTACAGAGCATCGACATCCAGGGCCTTGAACACGCGAACGTGCTCTCCAAGCTCCTCGCGAAGGGGTGCAGGCAGGGACAGACGACCTTTTGCATCGAGATTGCGCTCGTATGCACCAGTCATTCCCATGTGCGCCCTCCCCTCGGTTACTCAGATGGCACGTACGCGGGGAACCACCCCGCCTGTCGACGTCATTAATAATATGGGGAACCGCCCCATTTTTCAACACCTTTCCCCACCCCTTCCCCCACCCAGCCCCACCACTCCACCCACCATATATCGCAAAACACCCCCAAGCATATGTTCGAAAACACAATATGTTGTGTTTGCAGCAAAGGCGGGATGCCACCTGTAGAACCACGCCCGCGAACCTCAACCTTCAAGTTGACCTTGAGGCGATTTTTGCGTCCCTTTACATGCCGTTCACATCGCCCCCAAACTCCCCCACCCACGGTACACACGGCCCACCACCGCGTCGGTGTCTGGCGAAAAATGGGACGGGCCCCAGATTGCCCATGCGCGCAAAAGTGCGTCTCGGCAATCTGGGGCCCGTCCCATTTAATATTTATAAATATGCAGGTCAGCGAGGTGCTAGCGATGTGCTAGCGGATGCGCCGCCAGATAGACCTCGGTCAGTTGCGTTCGGTCGACATGCGTGTAGACCTGCGTGGTCGAAATATCGGCATGGCCCAAAATCTCCTGCAGCACACGCAGGTCGGCACCGCCCGCGAGCATGTGAGTGGCAAAGGAGTGGCGCAAGGTATGGGGATGGAGCCCCACCAGCCCCACCTGACGCCCATACCGCTCGCATATCGCATGCACGGCCTGGCGCGACAGGCGACGTCCGTTCTTATTTAAAAAGACCGCCGAGGTCTCGGTTCCGCGGGCATGGGCCGCCAAGCGAGAACGCCCCTCAGTTACATAGAGCGTCAGAGCTCGCGCCGCGCTTCCCACCAGCGGGGACAGGCGTTCCTTTGAGCCCTTACCGCGAACGAGTACAAAGCCATCGTCGATATGGATATCGCCCACATCGAGCCCAACCAGCTCACTCACACGCAAACCGCATCCGTAGAGCACTTCCAAGATGGCATGGTCGCGCAGTCCCATCTCGCCCTCGGGGAAGTCTTGATCGAGCAGCGCCGAGACATCCTCCACCGATAGATACTCCGGCAAACGCTCAGCCTTTTTAGGCAGGCGCAACGCCGCCGTCGGGTTTTGGGCCACGGCCCCATCGCGCACCAAAAAGGCATGCAGGCCCTTCACGGCAGCAAGCGCGCGCTCCACCGAGGCGTCGGAATAGCCTCCGTCGCGGCGATCGGCGACAAAGCCCTCCACGACCTGACGGGTCACCTCTTCAAAAGACACAATACCCGCCCGCTCCAGATAGGCGCAGTACGTCGTCAGGTCACGACGATAGGCCACAATCGTGTTGCGCGCCAAGCCCCGCTCGACCGCGAGATAATCGAGATACTCCCCCGCCGCCACGGCGAGCGACGAGGGAGTAGCTTCGGTATGTTCCTTATTCGCCGGCACCCTTAGTCCGTAGCGAGGTTCATGGGCGTCACCTGCAGACGGTCGACGCCCTCGTGCTGGCCGATCGAGGCGCGCACGAACTCGCGGAACAGCGGCTGCGGGTTGGTCGGGCGGCTCTTGAACTCGGGATGAGCCTGGGTTGCCACATACCACGGATGCACGTCGCGCGGCAGCTCGACCATCTCGACCAAGCGCTCGTCAGGCGACAGACCCGAGATAACCAAACCGGCGTCCTCGAGCTGGTCACGGAAGGCGTTGTTGAACTCAAAGCGGTGACGGTGACGCTCGTAGACGAGTTCCTCGCCATATGCCTCGCGAGCAAGAGTATCGGCGGCGAGCTTGCACGGATAGGCGCCCAGGCGCATGGTGCCGCCCTTCTCGGTCACGTCCTCCTGCGAGCTCATCAGATCGATGACACTATACGGGCCATCCGGATCGAACTCAGAGGAGCTGGCGCCGGCAAGGCCAACGACATTGCGGGCGAACTCGCACACGGCGACCTGCATACCCAGGCAAATGCCCAGATACGGAATCTTGTGCTCACGGGCAAACTCGGCCGCGAGGATCTTACCCTCCAGGGCGCGCTTGCCAAAGCCGCCGGGGACCAGGATGCCCGAGGCGTCGCCCAGAACCTCGGAGACATTCTGCTCGTCGAGACTCTCGCCGTCGACCAGCTGGACGTCCACATGGCGATCGTAGAAGACGCCCGCATGGTGCAGGGCCTCGATAACCGACAGGTACGCATCGGGCAGCTGCGTATACTTACCCACGACGGCGATCTTCACCTTGTCGGCGTGATGGTTGGCGTGATTCTGTTTGCGCAGGAACTCGTTCCACTCGCTCATGTCGCGCTCACGCGGATCCAGACCCAGGCGCTCGCAAATGCGCAGGTCAAAGTCCTGCTCGGCAAGCAGCTGCGGAACATCGTAAATGCTCGCGCAGTCCTCGTTGGTAAAGACGCAATCGGTGTCGACGTCGCAGAAGCTTGCGATCTTTCCGCGGATAGCGTCATCGATATGGTGGTCGGAGCGCAGCACGATGATATCGGGCTGGATGCCAAAGCTGCGGAGCTCCTTGACGGAATGCTGCGTGGGCTTGGTCTTGACCTCATGGGCGGCGGCGATATAGGGAACGAGCGACACGTGGATGTAGCAGACGTTCTCGGGGCCGGCCTCCTTGCGGTACTGACGGATGGCCTCGACAAACGGTTGGGACTCGATGTCGCCGATCGTGCCGCCCAGCTCGGTGATGACTACATCGGAGCCGGTCTGCTCCTCGATGCGGCGGAACTTGTCCTTAATGGCATTGGTGACGTGAGGAATCACCTGCACGGTACCGCCCAAAAAGTCGCCGCGACGCTCGCGGGCGATTAGGCTTTTGTAGATGGCACCGGTCGTAAAGTTGGAATCGCGGGTCAGGTTCTCATCAATAAAGCGCTCGTAATGACCCAGGTCCAGGTCGGACTCGTAACCGTCCTCGGTAACGAAGACCTCACCATGCTGGAACGGGCTCATGGTACCGGGGTCGACGTTCAGATACGGGTCGGCCTTCTGCATCGTTACTTTGTAGCCACGCGACTTGAGCAGACGGCCCAGCGAGGCCGCGGTGATACCCTTGCCCAGGGACGAAACCACGCCACCGGTTACGAACACATGCTTGGTCATATTGAGTTACCTGCGCTTCCCGTAGAAGTTGTTTATCCACATCTTACGGGTCTTCATTGTAATACTCGCACCGCGAACCGTTCGCAATTTTTCTCGCGTGCGATTGCATTTCTCAATCTTGAAACAAAACGCCGCCCGGTTTCCCAGGCGGCGTCGCTATGGCAAGGGTTACATGCTGCTATCGATCAGCAGCCTCGTCCTCAAGCATTTCTTGAACGAGCATGCCGGTACGGACGCCCTCAAGATACCACTTGCCATGTTCGGTGAGGCAAATGCCATTTGCAAGCTGACCGCCGTCGTCGCTATAACGCGAGACGACATCAATCATGCCTTCGGAATCCAAGCGATCGATTGCGGCGCGGGCACGATACGGCGAAACCCCCACGCGCTCGGCAAGCGTTTTGCGCGAGAAACCATACGGCCCGCCATTGTCTTCGGTTTGCTGGTCGATCTCCATCAACACCAGCACCTCGACACGCTTCATATCGTTGACACTCGCACGACCCTTGCCCGCCATAGCAGCCTCCTCAAACCGAGCACGAGCATCTAACGCGCCGTGCGCGACCGACACACCTCACGATGGCAGGTAATATCCATCATGCGGCATCCCGCTAAGGATGAAACAGTTACGGTTATTGTATACCGCTCGAATTGTTTCTAGGCAGGTAAACGGCTATTTTTCGCCGAAATAGGCGCTTTATTGATCAAAAAGCCGTACCGGGCGCTAACCCGATACGGCCAAAATGCAATGCAATTACCGCGGTGCTTCAAACTTAGCGATGGAAGAAACCGCGGCGCTCGAACTTGGGCTCGCAGCACACGTTGATACCCAGTTTGCGCAGTACCGTCTCGTCCGTCGGCGAGATGATCACGCTAAAGAAGGCATCGCAACCGCGCAGCTGCTCCAGGCCCGAAAGGACGCGAGCGGCCGTCTCACTCGTGGCCGAGGTGATCGACAGCGCCATAAGCGTCTCATCGGTGTGGAGGCGCGGGTTTTTGCTTCCCAGGAAATGCGTCTTGAGCTTGCTGATGGGCTCGATCGCCTCATCGCTAATGACCTCGAGCTCAAGGTCGACGCCCGAGACATGCTTGAGGGCGTTCATAATAAGCGAACTTGCGGCGCCCAGGCGCGTGGAGGTCTTACCGGTCACCACGGAGCCATCGGGCATGACCATGGCACCCACGGGACCACCCGTCAGCTGCTCCCTAGTGAGGGCCGCCGAGCGCGCCGGTGAGTAGTTCTTATCGATGCCGGCTTTCTTCATAATAATCTTGAGACGGTCGACTTGCTCATCGCCCACGCCGGTACGGCGCACATTTTCGACCGCGGTAAAGTAACGGCGGACGATCTCCATCTTGGAAGCGTCGCGGCAGGCATCGTCATCGGTGATGGCAAAGCCGACCATATTGACGCCCATGTCCGTAGGGCTCTGGTAGGGGCTCTTGCCCAGGATCTTTTCCATCAGGGCACGGACTACCGGGAAGGCCTCGACGTCACGGTTATAGTTGACCGTGGTCTTGTTGTAGGCCTCAAGGTGGAACGAATCGATGATGTTGGCGTCATCGAGGTCTGCCGTGGCGGCCTCGTAGGCGATATTGACCGGATGCGTCAGAGGAAGATTCCAGACCGGGAAGGTCTCAAACTTGGCATAGCCGGCAGCGGTACCGTGCTTATGCTCGTGATACAGCTGCGAGAGGCAAGTGGCAAGCTTGCCCGAGCCGGGGCCGGGTGCCGTCACGACAACGAGCGGACGCGTGGTCTCGACAAACTCGTTCTTGCCGTAGCCATCGTCGGACACGATCAGATCGACATCGTGCGGATACCCCTCGATGGGATAGTGCAGCTTGGCGGGAATACCGAGCGCGTTCAGGCGGTTGCGGAACACATCGGCAGCGGGCTGGCCGGCGTACTGGGTGATGACCACGGCCGCGACGGCAAAGCCGTTGCCGCGGAACAGGTCAACCAGGCGCAGCACATCCTCGTCATAGGTAATGCCAAGGTCACCGCGAGCCTTGTTTTTCTCGATGTGGTTCGCGTTGATCGCGATGATAACCTCGACATCGTCGGCGATGCTCTTGAGCATGCGGAACTTGCTGTCCGGTTCAAAACCCGGCAGCACGCGGCTCGCATGATAGTCATCGAACAGCTTACCGCCAAACTCCAAATAGAGCTTGCCACCAAACTGCGAGATGCGCTCCTTAATGTGAGCAGCCTGCAGCTCGATATACTTCGCGTTGTCGAAACCCTGGCGCATGTATGGCTCCCGTCCCGTTTCCAATTAATGTTCTAGGCGATTATAACGGAGCAGACCCTCCCCAACGCCCAAGCAATCAACTGGCACCAACCAAACACGCCCACCGCGACCACTGGGGACCCGGGATAGCTAATTTGTGGCGGGAAACAAGGCACTCAGCACCAACAATGGCAGCGCCGCAGGTTGAGCATAAGCCAGCGAAAGCCCGCCAGAGCGAGCAAGGTGACGTGAAAGAGAAGGGCATAGGCCTTTTGGCCATGCCCGACGATTGAACGTCAGATTGCCGCTCTGGCGGGCTTGCAGCGTCGAGCGGTTCCGGCGTTTGGAAAACGCCGGAACACAAGAGCGCCCCCTCCCGCGCACGGAACGGAAGGGGGCTAAAGGTAGGAGTCTACCGGTGGGTTCACCCCACCGGACAGACGATGACCAGGTGATCCTCTACAGGATCGTCAAGGTTTCCGTGGGGTACCCGTTGGGTACTTAGAGCAGCACGCAGGCGACGGTCAGGATGACGGCGCAGACGACGGAGAGAGCGACGATGAGCTTAAGGGCAAACTTGAGCCAGGTCGTCCACTCGATCTTGGCCAGGGCGAGACCGCCCATGATGGCGCCGGAGGTCGGGGTGAACAGGTTCACGACACCGATGGCGGCGGAGAAGATCATGACCATGACCTCGGGCGAGAAGCCGAGCTTAACAGCCAGCGGTCCCATGATGGGCATGGAAACGGTAGCCATACCGGAGGTCGAGGGGATCAGGAAGGACAGGCCGAAGTAGACCAGGAAGCTCATGGGAGCGAAGATCACGCCGGACAGGCCAGCCAGAGCATTGGCAGCAGCGTCGAGGACGTAGACGTCGAGGCCGGTGTTAGCCATGAGGACGGAGATACCACGAGCAAGGGCGATGACGAGAACAACGGACATCATGTCGGCAGCGCCGGTGATGAAGGTGTTGACGATCTGCTTCTCGGACAGGCCACCGATGATACCGATCAGGACGGCCATGAGGAAGAACCAGGTGGAAGCCTCGTCGAAGTACCACTGGCCAATGGGCAGGCCGGTGATCAGGGCAGACCAGCCCTGAACGACGGCGTTACCGTCGGCATCGTAGACAGCGCCAGCGTCAAAGAAGTTGGCGATGCCCTCGTTGAGGTCGGCCAGCGGGATGAAGCCGACGATCATGACGACGAAGGTGAAGGCGAAGGCGATCAGAACACCCTTCTGACGACCGGTGAGCTTGACCTCCTTGTGGACCTCGGAAGCAGCCTTGCCGTGAGCCTCTTCGGCGTCCTTGAGCTCCTGCATCGAGAGGATGGTGGAACCCTTGTCAGCCTTGACCTTCTTGGCATAGTTCATCACGAAGACGATGGACATGACGGTGGTAACAAGCCACAGGACGGCACCGAGGCCGATGATGATGGACTGGTTCACGGCAATGTCAACGCCGGTCAGGGCGTCGACGGCAGCGCCGACGGCGAACGGGTTAACCGTGGAGCCGAGGCAGCCGCAGCCAGCGCCGAGCAGGACGGTAGCGGCGCCGACCATCGGGTCGAAGCCGGCAGCCATCATGGTAGCGGCGAGCAGGGCGTAGAAGGGAACGGTCTCCTCGCACATACCATAGGTGGTACCACCGAGGGAGAAGATGAGCATCAGCACGGGAATGAGCATGATCTCGTTGCCCTTAAGCTTCTGCACCAGGACGGCGATGCCGTTGTCCAGAGCGCCGGTCTCGGTCATCATACCGAGGAAGCCGCCCAGGATCATAACGAAGAGGCAGACGGGCAGAGCGTCAGCGAAGCCCTTAATCGGGGCGGTGCAGAAATCGCTCAGACGGGCGGCAGTAACCGCGCCGCCGGACGTGCCGGAGACGATAACGGTAACAACTGCAACAATTGCCAGCAGAGCTAGAAGAATGGTGAACGATGAAGGCATACCGCGCTTTTTCTTAGCGGTCTCAGTCATGGTTCTCATCCCCCCTTCATAAATCATTTAACTTTCTCGCGCGAAGCGGATTTTCCGTGCCGTGCCCACCGCCCGACGCAAGATATTTACCAGACAAAACCGCTCGGGGTGAGCAGCAATACACCCCGAGCGAGATGCTAGATGCTCTTACTTGAGCGTGGCGTACATGACAGCCTTGATGGTGTGCATGCGGTTCTCGGCCTCGTCGAAGACCTTGGAAGCGGGGCTCTCGAAGACCTCGTCGGTGACCTCCTGCTCGGTGATGCCGAACTGCTCGCACTTCTCGGCGCCAATCGTAGTGTTGGTGTCGTGGAAGCTGGGCAGGCAGTGCAGGAAGATGGCACCCGGGTTGGCCATAGCCATGACCTCGGAAGTAACACGATACGGGGTGAGCTGAGCGATGCGCTCGGCCCAGACCTCGTCGGGCTCGCCCATGGAGACCCACACGTCGGTGTAGATAACGTCGGCACCGGTGACGCCGTCCTTGACGTCGGTGGTCAGCTTGATGGTGCAGCCGTTGGCCTCGGCGATGGGCTTGCAGGCCTCGATGACGTCGTCGGCGGGCATGCACTCCTCGGGGCCGCAGGCCACGAAATTCATGCCGAGCTTGGAGCAGACGACCATGAGGGAGCGAGCAACGTTGTTCTTGCAGTCGCCCATGAAAACGAGAGTCTTGCCCTTGATGTCGTAGTTGAAGTTCTCCTGGACGGTCAGGATGTCGGCGAGCATCTGGGTGGGATGCCACTCAGTGGTCAGGCCGTTCCACACGGGCACGCCGGACTTAGCAGCGAGCTCCTCGACATCGTCCTGGGCAAAGCCACGGAACTCGATGCCGTCATACATGCGGCCGAGAACGCGGGCGGTGTCCTCGATGGACTCCTTCTTGCCCATCTGCGACGAACCCGGATCGAGGTAGGTGACGCCCATGCCCAGATCCATGCCGCCGACCTCAAAGGCGCAGCGGGTACGAGTGGAGGTCTTCTGGAAGAGCAGAACGATGTTCTTGCCCTCGAGATAGCGGTGCGGAACGCCAGCGCGCTTCATGTCCTTGAAGTTCTTGGAGAGCTTGAGCAGGTACTCGATCTCCTCGGTGGTGAGGTCGAGAAGCTTGAGGAAGCTACGGCCGGAGAGGTTAACACCCATGGTTCGATTCCTTTCGAAGAAATGAATTACGTAAGTATTAGTGTTGCCCGTTTAACGGGCGAAGCCGGTGCGGTTGTAGGGGGACCGCACCGGAAACGGAAAGACTTAGAGGTCCTCGCGCCAGAAGGGCATGCTCATGCAGCGCGGGCCGCCGCGGCCGCGGGAGAGCTCGGCGGAGGGCACGACGAGAAGGTCCAGGCCCTCCTTGTACAGCACGTCGTTGGT
>CABUSV010000019.1 GCA_902494345.1 uncultured Collinsella sp. | reverse complement strand
CATAAAAGAAAAGCCCCCGTTGCCGGAGGCTTCAAGTTCAATTGGTGCGGCGTATAGGATTCGAACCTATGACGTTCTGATTCGTAGTCAGACCCTCTATCCAGCTGAGGTAACGCCGCAGCGCAAGACATATAAAACCACTTTAGCTTATTGGAGTCAAGCTCAATCTCAAACTTTTTTGTGAAACGCAGTTTTGTCATGCTGCTCCGCATATACCACCGTTCCCCGTACGATCGATTGGCTTTTCGATCACGTCAAACTTGGCATCAAGTTCCCTCAGGAGCGATCTCACCCGCTGGGCACAATCATAATCGGCAAACGAGATGCTCAGCATGCGCGCGACCTGGTTGGAAGTCCCAACTCCATAGAAGTGCTCCAGCGCCACAAGCCCCACGTGCGTCACAAAGGTCTCGACCACATGCGGCGACTCCTCAAAACACCATTGGGTCAACGGACCCTCACTCGTCTGTCGAACCACCAGGCCACCCATGCCAGACGGCTCACACGTTACAAGCAGGTACTCCCCACCCTCGTCGCTCTCAAACAAAACCACCCGATCATCAAACAGCTCCATCGCGTCCCCTTTCTCTCGCTCTTATTTAGCAAAAGCATAGCAGGTAGATGGCTGTATACAGAACAGCTGTTCGTGTGTTTTCTATTGAGCTGTCCGCACGGCATGGTATGGACCTGCGCACGAAATAGGGCGCCCCCGAAGGAGCGCCCTTGCATATTCCCTATGCAGCCAACTTACGCGACCGGCTCGATCTTCTCGAGACCACCCATGTAAGGACGCAGAACCTCGGGGATCGTGATGGTGCCGTCGGCGTTCTGGTAGTTCTCCAGAATGGCGGCCATGGTGCGGCCGGCCGGCAGGCCGGAACCATTGAGGGTGTGCAGGTAGCGCGAACCCTTGAAGTTCTCGGGGTCGCGATACTTGATGTTGGCGCGGCGAGCCTGGAAGTCACCGCAGTTGGAGCAGGAGCTGATCTCCTTGTAGGCGTTGTAGCTCGGCAGCCAGACCTCGACGTCGTAGGTCTGACGGGCAGAGAAGCCCAAGTCGCCGGTGCACAGGCTAATCACGCGATACGGAAGGCCCAGCTGCTGCAGCAGGTACTCGGCCTCGGCGGTCATGCTCTCGAGCTCCTCGTCGGACTCCTCCGGCTTAGCGAACTTGACCATCTCGACCTTGTCGAACTCGTGCTGACGGATGATGCCGCGGGTGTCGCGACCGGCGGAACCGGCCTCCTCGCGGAAGCAGGGGGTGAAGGCGGTGTAGCGGCGCGGCAGGGTGTCGGCGTCGAGGACCTCGCCGGCGTGCAGGTTGGTGAGCACGACCTCGGCGGTGGGGATCAGGAAGTTGTCACCCGAGACGTGATAGGCGTCGTCCTCGAACTTGGGCAGCTGACCCGTGCCAAACATGGTCTGACGCTTGACGATGATGGGCGGCCACCACTCCTTAAAACCACGGCTGGTGTGCGTATCGAGGAAGAAGTTGATGAGGGCGCGCTCCAGGCGGGCGCCAGCGCCACCGAGAACGGTAAAACGGCTGCCGGAGAGCTTGTTGCCGCGCTCGAAGTCGAGGATGTCCAGATCGGTGCCCAGATCCCAATGCGGCTTAAAGTCGAAGTCGAACTCGCGCGGGGTGCCCCAACGACGGCGCTCAATATTCTCGTCCTCGTCCTTGCCGTACGGCGTGGCCTCGCAAGGAATGTTGGGCAGGTGAGCCATGAAGTCGTACTGCTCCTGCTCGAGAGCAGTACGGCGCTCGGCCAGACCGTCAATCTTCTCGTTGACGGCGCGCACGGCCTCCTTGGCGGCCTCGGCCTCGTCCTTCTTGCCCTCCTTCATCAGGGCGCCGATCTTCTTGGACTCGGCATTACGCGTAGCCTGGAGCTCCTCGACCTCGGTGATGACGGCACGACGCTCGTCGTCGAGCTCAAAGAACTTCTCGCGATCCCAAGACGTCTGGCGGTTAGCCATGGCGACATCGATGGCATCGGGGTTCTCGCGAACAAACTTGATATCAAGCATTAGATCCTCCGGCGATATACATTCCATTTAGGTTGCAACCTTGTACATGTATGGGCAAGTATATACTTATGAGCGTTTACGACCCAACTCAACTACGCAAGAAGGCACCCAATGGACGCAGTTTTTTCCTTTTTGTTTGGCACCCGCACCGGTTTTGCCATCCTTTTCGCCGGCGGCATCCTGTTATTTGCGATTCTTGCCTTTGTAATGGAGAAGCGTACCCATAAGATGTACGTCGACCGCGGACCCAAGTCCGAGGATGAGGAAGACAGCTTCTGGGACTAACCTGCCAAAAAGGGACAGGTTTATTTTGGTCGGTTTTATCTGGACAAACGCAAGCGCCCCGCAACTGGAATTAGCCAGTTGCGGGGCGCTTTTCGCTAAAAGGACAAAACCGCAGAAAATACCTGCCAAAAATAAACCTGTCTTTTTTTGGTCGGTTTTACTGGAGAGTTGCGTCGATTGCCTTGACCAGAGCGCTGCGCATGCCGGCGTCCTCGAGCGCAACGACGCCCTTGATGGTGGCACCACCGGGCGAGCATACGGTATCCTTCATCGCCGCAGGATGCTGGCCAGTTGCAAGCTGCAGCTTTGCCGTACCCAGCACCATCTGGCTCACAATGCGATAGGCATCGGCACGCGGGATACCGTGCTTGACCGCCGCATCGCCCAGGGCCTCGATTGCCATGGCGACAAATGCCGGAGCGCAACCACCCACCGTGCCGCCCACAAACAGCAGGCTCGTATCGAGCTCGACGACGGTGCCAAGCTTACCGAGCAGGTCGAGCACAACAGCACGCTGCTCGTCGCTGAGCGTAGAGGATTTCTCGCAGGCGATGACGCCCTCGCCCACCGAAACCGGCGTGTTGGGCACCGTCGAGATGTGCGCGACGCCCGGCAGGACCTGCTCCCACTTAGCACTGTCCCAGGTCCAGGCAACCGACAGAACGACCTTTTTGGCAAGAGCATCCTTGAGCGGGGCGAATATCTTCTCGATCATGTACGGTTTGACCGCGGCGACCACGATATCGGATGCGGCGACAACCTCGGCGGCATCGTGGCAGGCGACCATGCCGCGCGCCTCGCAGCGCTCAACCAGTGCGTCGTAGCGACCCGCGCAGGCGCACATGTCGCTCGCAGCTACACCGGCAGCAATCCAGCCATCAGCCATAGCGCTCGCCATATTGCCAAAACCGACAAATCCAATCTTCATATCTCATAGTCCTTTCAGACACATTCCTCAAAACGAAAGTTATTGTCCCACGCCATTGTTTCGTATTGCCGACCTATTTGTGATACGGCTCGCCACGACTGATCTTGCAGGCACGGTAAATCTGCTCTAGCAGCACCACACGCGCCAAGTTATGCGGCAAGGTAATGCGTCCAAAGCTGAGCATCTCGTCGGCTCGTGCGCGCACGTCATCGCTCACGCCGTCCGATCCGCCAATCACAAAGGCGATGTCGCTGTTACCACGCAGCATAAGATCATCGAGCCGCGCCGAAAACTCCTCGCTCGAGCGCTCTTTGCCCTCAATGGCCAGCAGGATCACATGCGCTCGAGACGGCAGGGCTGCAAGTATCGCCGCTCCCTCCTTGTCGCGCGCGGCATCCACGCCGCCCGCCTTAGCCGGGTCGATATCGGCCACCTCGCGGATATCCACCTTGGCATAGGCACCTAGGCGCTTGGTGTACTCGGCGCACGCGTCCTTCCAAAAGCGCTCCTTGAGCTTACCGACGCAAACGACGGTGTATTTCACGCGTGTCTACTCCTTCGAATCGTTTTGAACTTTGCTGGCTGTCAGCATCTGCTCGAACATAGAGGCCGACTGCGAAAAGTCGCTCGGCAGCACGACCGTCGAGGTTTTACCCGTGCGAGCGAACTCCGTCATCATCTCGGACCACTGCGTAAACATGAACAGTTGGTTGGCCTCGTCATTGCCGACACCCGTCTCCTGGATGATCTCGAGCGAATCTTTGATACCCAGCGCGATGGCCTTGCGCTGGTTGGCGATGCCCTCGCCCGCCTTTTCCATAGCCTCAGCCTCGGCGGTCGCCTCGGTGACGCGCTTGATGCGGTCGGCCTCGGCGAGCTCCTGTGCCGCAGCGCGCTTGCGCTGGGCGGCGTTGATGTCGTTCATGGAGTTCTCAACCTCGGTCGGCAGTGCGATTTTGGTGATGAGCGTCGACACGAGGGTGAAGCCGTAGGCGGCCATCTGCTCGGAAACGGTAGCGTTGACATCCTTGGCGATGTCGTCCTTCTTGGCAAAGACCTCATCGAGTGTGTAGACGGGAATCGAAGAGCGCAGGGCGTCGGTGATGAAGTCACGCATCTGGTCGACGGGCTCCTGCAGCATATAGTAGCTCTTGTAGATGCCCGAATCTGCCGGGCCGGCGCCCATGTCATAGCTCACGTGGTACTGAGCAGAGACCTCAAGGCCGATGGTCACGTTGTCCTGGGTCTTAACGTCGATGCCAAAACCGTTTTTCATGGTTCGCAGGCTCACCGTGGCGGCTTTGCGGTCAATCACGGGTACCTTCATGTGGAAGCCCGCGTTGACGATGCGATTGAACTTGCCTAAGCGTTCGATGATCACAGCATGCTGCTGTTCAACGACATAGCAGGCGCTGGGAAGCAGCAGCAACAGAATGATGATGGGAATCAAAAGGCTGGTAAGGGCGGCGATGATACCGGACAACAGCATGGTCTCTCCTCTGATAGGCACACGTTGGGACTAGGATACCCGCACGAAGCAGCTGTGTGACACCAACAAGAGGACCCGTGGTCAAAAAAGGCCAAATATGAGTACTGTTACCAGTTTAGTAACAGCGTATTTGGGTCAAAATCGCCTCGTTGAACCCGAGGTCTATCGAAATTACTTCATTTTGTCTCAAGGTTGAGCCAAATTAGCGTACATCTGTTGCGCAAAATGCGCAAAAATGGCTTCATGAAATGTCTCTATTTTCATGTCAGTACTCATATTTGCCACTTTTTGACCACAGGGACATCTACCGCGCGAAATCGATATGTCAAATCTGCCAAAACGGCCCATAACAAAAAAGCTCCCATTGCTGGGAGCTCTTTCATTCAATGGTGCGGGCGAAAGGACTTGAACCTTCATGGGGTTGCCCCCATACGGACCTGAACCGTACGCGTCTGCCAATTCCGCCACGCCCGCGTGCAGGAATTAGAATAACGGAGCGCCATCGCGAACGCAAGAACTATTTTTGAAAAAGTTTGCAGGCATTTTCCCAAGCTGCTCGCGCGATTGCCTCAGCATCCTCGCCGGTACGATCGACACGGTCGTTGACCAGCGTGTTTGCCGTAATGGAGATCATTGCGGGCTCGCATTCAAGACCGCGGATGGGCTCCGGAGCCATATACGGGCAATCCGTCTCGAACAAAATTCGATCGAGTGGGGTTGCCGCAAATGCCTCGCGCACGTCGTCGTTGCGCTTAAAGGTGGCCGCACCACCATAGGCGATATAGCAGCCCAGCTCCACAAAGCGCTCCATCGTGGCGCGATCCTCGCCAAAGCAGTGCAGCACACAACCGGCCTGGGGCACGCCCACCTCACGAAGCACGTTGTAGGCGTCCACGTGCGAGGTACGCTCCTGGTCCGTGTCCTCGTGACGCAGGTGTAGCTCCACCGGCACGTTACGGCACACGGCAAGCTCGAGCTGGCGCGCCATGCAGTCAATCTGCACGTTATGGGGTGCCGGCGCGATATCGTCGTCATAGTCCATGTGGTAGTCCAGGCCGATTTCGCCAATACCGGCGCATAAGGGATCATCGAGTGCGGCAACGACCTGTGCGTGAACGTCGTCGGCATAGTCCGGCGCGCCATACGGATGCACGCCGGCAAGATACTTGATCTGCGGGATATCCTGCATCGGCAGAATCTCGCGCGTCAGCCAGTCGCTATAGTCCGTCACGCTGCGTTTATCAGCGATGGGGTCGAACATCGTCACCAACAGGTCGACGCCCGCCGCCTTGGCACGCACGAGCGTCTCAGGCACATCCTTGCCCCAGAACGAAAGCAGATGCGCATGCGTGTCGGCAAGCGGTGCCAAGGGCACGGGACAAGCAACCGTCTTCTTTTTCTTGGTAAACGTCACGCGTTCGGCATTAGGCATCATGGATTAGCTCCTGGGCCAGGCGAACAAAGTCGGCAACATCAAGCGTCTCGGCGCGCGTGGTGGGTGCGATACCGCAAGCCTCAAAGGCGGCATCGAGCACGTCCTTGGCAAAGCCGTTGGCGCTCATGGAATTGCGGATGGTCTTGCGACGCTGGGCAAATGCAGCATCAATCACGCGAGCCACAAAGTCGCGATCGAGCCCTTCGGGCACCACGCCGTCAACACGGTCGATACGCACGACGGCCGAATCCACGTGCGGCGCCGGCATAAAGCAACGCGGCGGTACCTCAAAACGACCCGTCACCTGCGCATACAGGCCGAGCTTTGCCGTATAGCCGCCATAGGTCTTGTTGTCCGGCACTGCGGCAATGCGATCGGCAACCTCCTTTTGCACCATGACGACGGCACGCTTGAGCGCCGGCATCGTCTGGAAAAATTGCAAAATGATCGTCGCCGCCACGTTATAGGGCAAGTTCGCGACAAATACCGTGGGCTCGCCGCCGGCAGCCTGCTCAATCTGCTCCGGGCCCACCTTAAGCGCGTCGCCCATGATAAAGCGGAAGTTGGCATAGTCGGCGGCATGGGCATCGAGCACCGGCTCGAGCTCGGGGTCGGCCTCGATCGACGTGACGCACGCCGCCTCCTGCAGCAGCGCAAGCGTGAGCGTACCAACGCCCGGACCCACCTCGAGTACGCGCTCGTCACCTGCAAGCTCGGCAAGCTCGCAGATACGCTCGATCACATGATTGTCGACTAGAAAGTTCTGGCCCAGGCGATGCTTGGTCGCAAGGCCAAACTCCTCCAGCAGCTCCCTGGTGGCCGTGGGGTTTGCCAAAGGCGAAGTTGTCATGGTTGCCTCCTTAGCATGATGGCGGCGTCTTGAAACAAAAGGGCATGGACCGTGGCGGCCATGCCCTTACAGCTAAACAGCAAATTGCCGATATGGCGCTCGCGCGGTCTCTACGCCAGACGCGGGAACAGCGGATCGCCCTTCTCGACGGGCTGACCACCAGCAAGCAAGCCCCAAGCGCAAATGCCCTTGAGGTCGTCGCTCGCGGCCTCGTCCTCGCAGGACAGGCGGCGCAGAGCCTCGGCAGAAGTCTGGGGCATGAGCGGCATCAGCAGGTGAGCGGCAATGCGGATGGCCTCGAGCAGGTTGTAGATCACAAACGCCAGCTCGTCAGCCTTGGCCTCGTCCTTGGCAAGTGCCCAAGGCTCGGAGTCCTCGATGTAGTGGTTGGCGGCGTGGATGAGCTCCATGACCTCGTCCTTGGCTCCACCGTAATCGAGCACGTCCATCTTGGCCATGTAGCGCTCGACCAAACCGTCGGCAATCTTTGCCAGCGGGTTGTCGAACGCATCGAACGATGCGGGCTTGGCGGGCGCGCAACCGTCAAAATACTTGCCGCTCATGTTGAGCGAACGCGAGATGAGGTTGCCCCAGCTGTTGGCCAGATCGGCGTTGTAGACCTGCTCCATGCGGTCAAAGCTGATGGCACCGTCGGTGCCGGGGACGACGTCGGTCATAAAGTAGTAGCGATAGCCCTCGACGCCCAGCATGTCGATAACGTCCTGCGGAGCGATGGCGTTGCCGCGGCTCTTGGACATCTTCTCGGCCTTGCCGGTCTCGGCATTGCGCACGGTCAGGAAGCCGTGGGCAAAGACGTGCTCGGGCAGGGCCTCGCCGATGGCCATGAGCATGGCGGGCCAAATGACGCAGTGGAAGCGGATGATGTCCTTACCCACGATGTGGAACTGCGCGGGCCAGCGATAGGCCAGCTCGGCACGCGCCTCGTCGGTGTCGACACCGTAGCCGACGGCCGTCATATAGTTGAGCAGCGCATCGAACCACACGTAGGTCACGTGACCCTCGTCAAACGGGACCTGAATGCCCCAGTCAAAGCTCGTACGGCTCACGGAAAGGTCGTTAAGGCCGCCCTCGACAAAGCTGCGAACCTCGTTCATGCGAAACGCAGGCTCGACAAAGTCGGGATGCTCGTCATAGAGCTTAAGCAGCTTGTCCTGGAAGGCGGAAAGCTTAAAGAAGTAGGACTCCTCCTGCACGCGCTCAAGCGGACGGTGGCAGTCGGGGCACAGGTGCTGGCCGACGCTGCCGTACTCCTCGTCACCCTTCTGGACCTGCGTATCGGTAAAGTAGGTCTCGTCAGGCACGCAATACCAGCCGTCGTAGCTGCCCTTATACAGGTAGCCGGACTCCTTCATGCGCTCCCACAGGTACTGCACGGCATGGTGCTGGCGCGGCTCGGTGGTGCGGATGAAGTCATCATTGGAAATCTCGAGCTTGCTCCAAAGCTCCTTGAAGTGCGGAGCCTGGCTATCGGTCCACTCCTGCGGCGTCATGCCATGCTTGGCTGCGGCCTCGGCGACCTTCTCGCCGTGCTCGTCCATGCCGGTCAGGAACTTGACGTTATAGCCGGCGGAGCGGCGATAACGGGCCTGAACGTCGGCGATGATGGTGGAATAAGCCGTGCCCAGGTGCGGATCGGCGTTGACGTAGTAGATGGGCGTCGTGATAAAGAACGAAGGCTTGCTTTGATCCATGGGGTTTGTCCTCCAGAAAAACGTTGCATACAGAGGATGATTCTAGCGCAAGGGCTGGATATCCTCCATCTATTGCATATCGAGCACCATGGCATAGACATCGCGCTTGCGGCGCGAATACTTCTGAGACAGGCGCTTGGCCACCGCAGAGGCGGGCTCCCCCTCCTCGAGCGCGGCGCGGATATCCGCGCGCAGGGCTTCATCGGGATCCGCTGCCGCGGCGCCAACCGGCACGATACCGGCCTCCTCATCCTCGCTCGGCGGCGCGATGACCAGCGCAATCTCGCCCTTTACCTCGCCGCGAACACGCAGCTCCTCGGCAAGCTGGGCAGCGGGCCCGCGCAAGACCTCCTCGTGCAGCTTGGTGAGTTCGCGGCAGACGGCAACCTCACGCTGGGGAAAGACCTCCGCCACGGCCTCGAGCGTCGCCACGATGCGATGTGGAGACTCGTAGAAGATGAGCGCGCCGGGCACCACGGCAAGGCGCTGCAAACGGCGCACACGGTCGCCGTGCTTTCGGCCCAAAAAGCCCTCGAAGAAGAAATGCTCGCAGGGAATGCCGGACGAAACGAGTGCCGTGACGCAAGCAGAGGGCCCGGGAATAACTTCGACGGGCACATCGGCCTCACGCGCCGCCTCGACCAGCGCCTGGCCGGGATCGGACACGCTCGGCATGCCGGCATCCGAGGCAAAGGCGAGGGTCTCCCCCGCCAGCAGACGGTCGACCAGACCGGCGGCGCGGCTGGCGATCACATTCTCGTCGCAACGGACAAGTGGCTTGGAAATGCCCAGGTGCATCAGCAGCTTTGACGTCACACGCGTGTCTTCGCAGCAAATGGCATCGGCGGCGGCAAACGCCTCGCCAACGCGCGGGGACAGGTCGCCCAGGTTGCCGATGGGCGTACCGACCACATAGAGTTTGCCCGTATGGGCGCTGTTTTGCGTCATATCAACCTATTCAATCATGCCGCGCTCGAGCGTACCGAGCGCCGCGCGGGCGTCCCATGCTGCAATGCGCTTCTCGGTCTTCCACGTTTGGAAGAACCAGCCGGCAGCCGGCGCAAACGAAGCCAGCTGGTTGGCGATAAACACGCGCTCGTAGGCATTGCGGCCCTCGGGCGTAACCGACGAGTTGGCAAAGATCGCCGCGCCCGACCATTCGCCCACCAGCACGGGGAACCCAGTCGAAATCGCTTCTTTAAGCTCGCGCTTGTTGCGCGAAATCGCCGTCGTCAGCCCGCGGGGGCTCGTGATGTCGAGCGCATACTCGTCACGGTAATGGTACAGGTGAAGGTCCATGTAGACGTTCTTGTACTTGGCGCCGCGCATAAAATGCTTCCACTCGCTGGGATGCCCCGAAGACGAAAAGACGACGATTTTATCCTCGGGCATATACGAACGGACGAGCTCGTAGGCATCGCGATAGAAATTGCGCAGGTAGTGAGCCGGAATGCCATCCGTCATGGTGAAGAGGCTCTTGCGAACGCTCATCTGCGGCGTGTCCAGCAGCTCAATGCCCAGCAGGCTCTCGGCCTCGCCGTAACGCTCGGCCAAGCGCTCGAGCACGTCGAGTGCGACATGGCGGCCGTTAGCGGACGAATGCCACTCGGCGACAGCCTCCGGCGTGGTGGGCGAATCGTTGGAATCGCCCTGGCCACCGGGCACAGTCGCCAGGTCAAGCAGCACGCGGATGTTGTACTTGGCAGCCCACTCAATTGCACGGTCGATGTAGTCGACAACCGAGATGTAGGACGCATCGGACTCCTGCGAGCCAAAGGCATACCAGGGCACCGGCAGACGCACGGCGTTGAGGCCGATCTGCGCCATGCGACGGAAATCGTCCTCGCTCACAAACGTCTCGTAATGACGGCGCATGCGCTCGTTATAGGCGGCGGTGCCCATGGCCTCCTGCAGCTCGGCCGCGTTGGATGCACCGGTCGCCGCGTATAGCGACGGGGTCACCCAAGGCTCGGGAATAAACCAGCCAGAGAGATTAACGCCGAGTATCCTCTCCATCACTGCCCCCTTCGGATCGTGCAGGCCGAGCCTGCATCGTACTGCATAGGATAAGTATTGTTTTGAGTATACCCGCGTGTGCGGACAGGCGACCGAACGGTCTGTAAAGTGACGCGAAAGTGGGGAGGAATGTCTGGGAGCAGACGAGCTCGGAATGGTGCGACGAGGTGTGTACGCGCGCCGGAGGCAGGCACCGGAAAGCATGTCCCGTTCTATCGCTCAATAATGGGGCGCATTTTCCGCAGAACCCTACATAAAAGAAAAGGACCCCTTTGCAGAGGTCCTAGTCAATTCAAGGTGGCGGGGAAGGGAATCGCGTCCGCGCGCTGCGCGGACGGACCGCTGCGGCGCTTACGCGCCTTGCGAGCTACGCTGGCAAACGCTTACGCGTTTACTCAGCTCCGCGCCCTCACGGGGTTCGATTCCATGTGGGGGCTGCATAAAAGAAAAGGACCCCTTTGCAGAGGTCCTAAACAATTCAAGGTGGCGGGGAAGGGAATCGAACCCCTGACACGAGGATTTTCAGTCCTCTGCTCTACCAACTGAGCTACCCAGCCATTTGAGGTGTGCCTTGTTTCAAGGCTTGATTAGTATAACCAAGGACGCGTTCCGGTCAACCGAGAATTTTAAAAAAGTTTTTGAGCACAGCCTCGGTTCTATAAATCGGCACGTCAGAGGCATTAGCCGGCAGCAAGAAGTTTTTCGCTCAGTCCCTTAAGCCGGCACGCGTTGGAGAGCAGGGGTCGAAACAATGATTGAAGGACGCTCTAGTACGGCCCAGGCGCCGGGGCAGGAGCACATGCGCCAAGGACAAACGTTTTCGTAGCGCGCGAGGATATTGCCGTCGCGATCGATGAAGGCGATGTCGATGGGATAGGCCATAAAACACGTATGGACCGAAGAGCAGCGTGGAAACGCCATGACGAGCGGCAGGCCGTTGGCGGCAACCGGACGCCGTCCCAGCATGCCGCGCAGGCGCACGACAAACGACTCCGCCACCGCAAACTCGGCCGGCGTCCAACCCAGTCTGTTGAGTGCCCGCGCGTAGGCGATGTAGGACGAGACCGCGGTCACATGACCACCCCCGGACGCCATGGATCGACCGTCACCGCGCGCTCGTGCGACAACGTTGTCGGCGCCCCCAGCGAAACGCCAGCGATGCTGAGAGAAGTCGGCCACGGCTCATAGTGCATGGTGCAGGTGTAGGTCCTAAACGTACCGGATAGGGAGAGCAGGCCACCATCCGATGCCTCCGCGCCTTGCTCGCTCGACACTTCGATCCGCAAGTCATAGCCTTCCATGGCATTCAGAATTTGAGTCTGAACCGTCGCCGAGGCATCGGCAGAGCTTTCGTCGCCCTCCCCCTCCGACGCCACGGCGTGCGCCAACACGATGTCGGGTACCACGCGGTCGAAGCGCGCGACAGCGCTGGCAAAGATCATGACGTTGTACACGATGAGTGCCAGCACCAGCAAAACGGGCGTAACCACTGCCATCTCCACCGTCGCTTGGGCGCGCTCCTCGCGCAGACGCATGCGGATACTCATTACGACCCACCGCCCAGAGCGCCAACCAGCGTGGCGACATCGACGGTGAGTGGGATGGAGCCGCCGCCGGGCAGCGGAATCTCCGCAAGCGTGAACACCGTACCGCTAATGGTGCGTTCGACTTGATATTCCAACGCCTCGCAAAGCGCCTTGGGATCGGTCACGCCCAACGGAATACTTCGCAGCTTGTCTTGCGCTTGAGAGGGACCAGCAATGTCAGACCCCGGACTCTTAATGACGTTGGCGGAATCGGTCAGCACTGGCTTTCGCAGGCGCAAGTCGCACGGTTCCAGACCCAACGCCGCTACGGACGCCGAAACGGTATCGCCGAGCCACGATGCGATGGAACCCAACGCGCCGCTGCCCCCTCCTAGGCCTTTAATCATCTCGTCCATAAGTTCGTCGGCCGAACCTTGGATATCACCGTATCCTACGAGCAGCCGTCCCCAAACATCCATGACGCCGTCGAGCACGCCGGCAACGCCGCCCGAGCGTTCCTTCAATGTCGAGAAAAATCGCGAAAGCACGTTGTTTTGCGCCGTCGCGTCATCGAGTGCCAACACCGCGGCAGAGATAGCACCGCGATCGCCAAGCCTGACTGCCGTGTTAAACGAAGAGTTGAGCTCGTCGGGGCTCGAGATGGCACCCGAAACCGCAAAGGCGACCACGCCGTTGCGACCGGGCGGAGCGATACGCGGACGCTCGCCCGAAAGCGCTTTAATGGCCTGGTCAAACGCATTGCCCGCACGGTCGGCCTCATCCTCGGTCTGACGCTCAAGTTCGAGTTCTTTGTTGCGGCATTCGACGTAGTCTTCCAGGGCCTCTTTGAACTTATCGAAGTGGTACTCGAAGCCCCTTTCGACAGAAGTCGTTGCAATCGCAACGTACCCTAAAGACGACACACCGAAATGGCATTCGCTACACGTTTCGTGACCGTCAAAATCTGCGACGGATGCCAGCCCACCCGGCTTTCCTTTTTTGTAATTTGGACAGTCAGTCCCATAATGCAAATAGGTAACTTTATCTACTTCACTCGTGGGCCAACGCGCATCGGTATAGAGTTCAGTCGTCCGCGCCTCATCTGGATTTCGCGGAAGGAAAGGGATGCGGGCGGAAACTTTGCCGTCCTTTTCAGTTATATATGCCCGCTCGACTTCTTCGCTCGCATAAGCGAAGAACACCTTTCGTGCAGCAGAATCTGCCTGTTTTTCCGGACCCTCGCCAAGCGGTTTCTCATTTGCCAGGCGCTGGCGATAGTAGGCCTTCGCGCGATCGAGCGCCACTTGCGGTTCCCACGTAACGCTCGAAACGTAATGCGGATTTTGAGCACCAGAGAGATCCGTTAGACTTTTCACGCGCTCCCACATGCAAGAACAGCTGCTGACCGAGCCCTTGTCAGACCCGTCACAATCCGCCAGCCAAGCGCGCTCTTTAGCCTTCGCCGTGTCCTCAGAAGCCTTCCGCAGCTCCTCGGCCGCATGTTCTAAATCATCTGATGTGCCTTTAATGGTATCGGTCGAGATCTCTGATCCTTTGAGCGCGGCGAAGTCTGATTCGGATGTCCTGGGCACGGCAAGCGCCGTACCGGTATAGGTCACATTATCGGTATCCTGCGCCGAGACCGCCTGCGTGGCACGAGCGGCGATCAGATACGGCAGAGCCGTCTCGATTTTCTGTAAGCCTTCCGATGCGCTTTTGGCAAACTTGTTGCGCGTTTTAATGATCTCAATCCCGGTGTCGACCATATTGCCGGCAACTGGTTCGGCACCCGGGATGAGGATGGCGACCAGGCCCGTCCCGATCGTGGCAAACCCCGCCAGGCCCAAACTCAAAATGCTCGCATCCACCACCGTGGCAGCCGTGTGATAGGACGACACCACATTGGCGCCTGCCAGCGCGCCGCTATCGGCAGCCATCTGGGTGTCCCCCGCGCGCGACATGCTCCATATCGCCGCGGTCGACGAAAACAACAACGTGAGCACCACTAGGATGACCACGGCAGAAGAAAGCGTGGTATAGGCGCCGTCTTCGATAAACAAATCAACACCGGCGCGGCCCATAAAGCCGCCTCGCTTGCGATGGCAGCTCGGACGGCGCGTCAAAACGCATCTAGACCAGAAACGCTTAATCCCATGCAGCAATCCACGAATCATAATCTCCCTCCAGCCATTCGGGACGTGATTGATACGAGACATCGACCTTGAGCTCAACGTAGCCGCCCTCGGCGGTACCACCCATAGCCTGCGCAAACGCACCGATCACAGGCAACGGCTTGACCTCGCCGGAAACGGACACGGACGAGACGCCACCCGCATCGGCCCGGCCAAGCTCGATATCCCACGACAACGGCCCGCCGGCATGAAAAATCGAAACGTTGGGCACTGCGGCAAGCCGGCGGCGGGTGAACTCCTTAAGATCGTCGTCCTCCGCCGTCGTCGTGGTCATGAGTCGCGCGGTCTCGGCGGCAGCAGACTCCATGACCGCGCGCGCATAAAGCAGGCACACCGGTTGCAGTGCGAGAAGGATGAGCGTCAGAAACGTCGGCAGCAAAAAAGCGGCCTCGACCGTAGACTGTGCCCGGTCCTCGCGCGCGATATCAATACAACGCGATGTCCTTAGCGCCCGCAGCGGCGTCGATAACCGACGTCGAGGCAACGCCATGGGATGCCGCCCGCTCAACCAGCGCCGCCAAGCGTCCATCGGTGCCAGCACGCCAAAGTCCCACAATCGCCAGCACGATCGATAACAGCGCCACCGTGACGATGGCGTATTCCACAGTCGCTTGGGCAACCTCTTCACGCAGCACGCCATGCATTTCACGATCCCTCCTTTGAGCTTATTGTTTGCGGGACCAGACGCACGGCGCGCAGACGACACGAAGCATCGCCAGCATCCGCGGCAACCGTCACCATATCGACCCAGCCGCGCCCATCGCGCACGATGGCGCCCCATACGTTGCCCTTAATATCGAGATAGCCGCTCAGGGCGAGCTGGGCCGTTGGCACCTCGCGGTAGGCGCGTAACATATCCGCCGCTGCCTCGGTCATCGGTCGGTCCTCGGACCATGCAAGCCGGACCGCAATCGCGTTGTCCTCAGGCGAATCCGTCGCAGTGCCGGACCGCTTGTCGAGCGTCCGCAGAAAGGTTTGCGCCGTGACAGCGACATCCGAATCGTCCGCATCTCGCATCTCATCTTTTTGAGACGCCACCGCCGAATCTGAGCCCGAATCGAAGGCGGCCCCAGGACGCTGCTGCCGCGCGGCGTTAAGCCCCCAAAGCACCGCCGCTATCGCCACGGTCAGGCAAGCAAACACCAGCAGCACCCCGATGGGGCGCTCGCCCTCTACAGGCTGTTGATGCCCTCGCTGATAGCGTTCCATAGATCTTGGACCTTGCCTTTAAATGCAACGATGGCAATAATCGCGATCACCACAAGCACACCCACCAAAATGGCGTACTCGGTGGTACCCTGCGCGCTCTCCTCCTGCAACAGCTCCTTGGCATGCTGGCGAGCGCGAATCGCCCGGCAAAAAGCCCGGTTCCAAGCCTTGTCAGCAACTTCGACCATCGTGTTCATGTATTCCTCCCTACATCATCCCGCCTGCTCCCAGCAGCGGGCCCAATATGGACAGAAGCAACGCCGGCAAGATGAGCGTGCCGGTGGGAATCAGCAGCTTGACGGGCGCACGCTCGATCTCACGCTCGACCGCGGCGCGATGAGCCGCACGGATCTCGCGACTTTGAGCGGCCAGCGTCTCGGCAAGTGGGGCACCCAGGGCGAGCGCCTGCCCCACCGTGATGGCAAAGGTCTCGAGCGCTCGCACGTCCAGAACGCGCGCGGCGGCCAACAACTCGTCCTCACGTGTGCCCACGCCCACCTGCCACGCCATGCAGGCCCGCTCAAGTCGAAGAGCCAGCACTGACCGGCGGTTGGCGCAGAAAATCTCAAGCGCCGCATCAAACGAAAGACCGGCCGAAAGACCCAAGCGCACAACATCGATCATCTCGGACACTTCGCCGAGCGACACTCGCGCCGGGCCGCCCGCTCCAACCGCGCCCTTCACTCGCGCGGTCAGAGCATCGACCACCGAGCGACCCGCGACAGCGACCAGCACCGTCTCGCGCTTGCAGGCCCCTGCGATCTTGCGTGCATCCGCCCGATCCAAACCCGTCGCGATAAATACACTCAGGGCGCACAGGCAAGCCGCAACTGCAACCGGGGCGCTCATAGCTCCACCCGCATAATGCGCCGGATAACCACCAGGGCAACGGCGTTGAAGGCAAGGCCCAGCACCACAGCGCCCGCGCCGGCAGGCGTCGCAAGACCGCGACGAAAATCTGCCGAAAGCAGCGCCAACACCGCGCACATGCCCGCCGGCATCGCCGCGACCATATGCGCAGACATGCGAGCCTGCGACGTCTTGACATCCAGGCGGCGCTTGAGCTCAATGCGCTCCCCCACCATGCTCGACGCCTCGGACAGTAAGTCGGCAAGCGGAGCGCCGGTGCGCTGAGATACCTTAAGCGCCAAGGTCACAAGCGAAAGACCGGGGGCGTCGATGCGCACGAGCAAGTCATCGAGCGCGTCGGTCGCCGAGATGCCGCAATCGATCGCCGCCGCCACCCGCAAAAACTCGGTATGTACCGGCTCTTGCGCATGAGCGCCCACAAAGCGCATGCCCTGGGCCAGCGAATGTCCCGAGGCAAGCGACATGGAAAGTGCGGTAAACGCCTCGGGCATGGCCTCTTCTGCATCGCGTTGCTCGCGCCGGCTCTCAAAGCCGTTCCGAGCGGCGCCAACGGCAATCGGAGCAACAAGTCCCAAGGCAAATCCGAGTGGCGATAACGACACCATCGTTAGTAAAACGCAGCAGACACCGCTCGATAGCAGCAGAAACGCCAAACGCCCCGAAGCATCTTCGATCACGAGGCCAAGGCGATGCGCCGGAGCCAGCGATGTCCACGAACGGGCGATCTTTTTCAGCAGATCGTTTTCCACCAGCTCACGCGGCAGCCTCTCTGCCACCGTCTCGAGCGCCTGACGCGCCAGCTCCGCCGGCAGCACCTGCGGCACACGAGGTTCCGCCCCGCACGCCGTCGCAACAGAAAACCCTGCCAAACCCCCTACGACGAGGGGCACAGCGACCTCCATTCGTCCACCTCCTCTTGTGTGAGCGTCCCCGACCGCAGGCCTTCTGCGATAAACGGCGGCTCGCGGTCAAGCGTCCAGGTGCGCTCGGCGGCATCGAAAGTCACATAGCGCTCGAGCTCTACGCCGCCCGACGCGGCGCGACGCACCCCCGAATACGAGGAGACGAAGCGCCTGCCATCGGCGTGGCGCTCGGACATCACGATGCCGTCGAGCGCCATGGCAATCTGCTCCTCGATGAGCTCGCTCGGCAGATCGATGCCATAACGTGCAAGCAACGTCAGACGCACCACGGTCTCCTGTTCTGAGCCCGCATGAAGTGTGGTGAGCGACCCGTCGTGGCCCGTGTTCATGGCCTGCAACATGTCGCAGCACTCGGCACCGCGCACCTCACCCACCACGATGCGGTCGGGGCGCATGCGCAGGGCATTGGTCACCAGGTCGCGGATCGTCACCGCGCCCTCGCCCTCAATTGAAGCCTCGCGCGCCTCTAGGCGCACCACGTGCGGATGATGCGCAAACTTGAGCTCGGCAGAGTCCTCGATCGTCACGATGCGCTCGCCGGTGGAAATCTCGCATGACAGCGCGTTGAGCAGGGTGGTCTTACCAGATCCCGTGCCTCCCGCAACCGCCAGGTCCTGTCGCAGCGACACCGCGCACGACAGCAGCTGCGCATACCAAAGCGGCAGTGACCCCAGCCCCACAAGCTCGTCCAGCGAGCAGATGCGGTCCGAGAACTTTCGGATGGTGAGAATCGGTCCGTCAATCGCCACAGGCGGAATCACCGCGTTGACGCGATAGCCCGTTTTAAGGCGAGCGTTGACGATGGGGCTGCGCTCGTCGATACGGCGGCCAAGTGGCGAGATGATGCGGTCGATAAGCACACGGATCTGCTCATCATCCTCAAACGCATGCTCGATAGGGTACAAGACGCCGCCGCGTTCAAAGAAGGCCGAGCGGCAGCCGTTGATCATGATCTCGGTAACGGTGTCGTCCTCGATGAGCGGCTGCAACGGCCCAGGCCCACCACGTCATCCAAAATCTCGTCGATGATGGTCTCGCGCTCGGGCGTCGCGAGATCGGTCGGCTCCTCAACATTGAGCGCCGCCTCCACCGCGGGACGCAATTCCGAGCGGGCAAGTGCCGGGTCGACTTAGGCGCTGATACGCGCCACTTCGTCGTAACCTATGCGGTCCATCACGGCGCGCTTAGTGCGTCGTTTCACCGCGCGGCGACGCCCCGCATCTACAGGCGCTGCCGCCGCTGCAGCGCCGGCAGCCTTAATCCTCGTTTGCAGGCTCATCGCTGATCACCCTCGCGCGACCAGGGAAGGCGGATACGCGGGCGTTCGGTGCGCGTTGCACGGTCGGCGACCATATCGCTCCAAGGGCCGACGGCGCACCCCAGTTCCACGAGCATCTCGCGCGTGGCCTCGCGCACGCTGGTCGCAAAAGCGCTGGTCTGCCCCACTGCCTCGTCAGCGCGCCCAAACGCCATGAGCGCGGCGAGATCCTGCCCGCCATCGGCGATACGAATCTTGGAGCTCAACGCACAGGCAATCTCAAAGCGCATGGCGACGTCCTCGTCTGCCCCGCGCGCACCGAACCGGTTGAACACGGCGCTCATGCGCGTGCGCGGCACACCTACTCGACTTGCCAGTTCAATGACGCGCGATGCCGATGTCGCGGACGATACCGCCGCATCGCCAACGACCAGGCAACGGTCGCTCGCCGCCACCGCAGCCGCCACGGCGTCGCCCCAAAAGACCGAGGTATCGATAAAGACCACGTCGGATTCGCGACGCAGAACATCAAGCAGTAGCTCCACCGGACGTGCCATGAGCTCGGCTTGCTCGGGCGCCGCGACGGGGCCCCAAAGCGTAACGCCCGGCGCCACGCGCATCGATGTGGCCACGATATCCGGCTCGGCAAGCGCGCCCGCCGCCGACGGCTCGATAAGTGCCGCCATATCGCGCGGAGCATCGACGCCTAACAAGTCGTAAAGGTTTCCAAACATCAGGTCCAGGTCGAGCACGGCGGCACGCAAGCCCAACAGCGACGATGTGTGTGCCATGGTGGCAACGATCGTCGACTTGCCGCAACCGCCCGAACCCGAAATGGCACAGATGACCGGAGCTCGATGCTGCGGAGCGGCAGCGTCTGCCGGCGGCATCGGAGGAGGCGGAGCGGGCGTCGGTGGCAGCGTCCCCGTCTCCCCCGCCGCAACCACACGCTGCGTCCAAGCCGGCATGGCAGCTTGTTCGGTCTGCGAGGCAGGTTCGTTCTGCGCAATCTGCTCATGCTGCATCAGCGACAACTCGCCGCACCCGGCAAAGCCCTCAACTTCGTCGAGTTCATCCGCCAGATTCACGCCGTGCACGTATCCCATATCTACAGCCGGGGAGTCGCCAGCATGCTGCGCCGGCCCTCCAGCGTCATCGTATACAAGGGGGTTCCGGGGGCGCCGACCATGCTCGGCTTCCGCTTTTCCATAATCATCAACACGCGGGCCTCTTGTAGCGCGAGGCGCCCCGGGTTCCCTATCAACAAAAGCATCGGGCTCAATCGTCATGTGCCGATCGGAATCAACCGCTCCCTCGCCCGCGCGCCCGTTGCCGCATATACTGTGCGCAGCGATGACCTCGGTCGCCCCTGCGCGAAACAACCCCTCGATATCCGACGGATCGAGTGCTTCTATCAACACGACCACGCGGCTCACGCGGCCTTCGGCCGTCAGGCGCGCAACAGTCTTGCGCACATCTTCGGTATCAAACAGAGACGCCGCGATGATGGCAGCCCCGCGGCGCGACGGAAACGCCCGCGCCATGGAAATCAGCCCGTCCAGGTCACCCACGCGAAGCACCTGTGCACCCGCATCACGGCCCTCGACTTCCCGCTGCAGCAGCCCGTAATCGCCGCACGCGCAGCACGCAAGCCAGATCGCCTTCATCACTCGTCGCCTCCGCTCTTTTTGCCGCGCGCCGTGGCGGGAATCGTCAAGCTGACCGTCCCCTTGCCCGATGCCCCCAGCAGTTCCTTGACGTCTTCGGGGTCAGCCGCCAGCGTCACCCATTCGATCTTGCCCTCGCGCGTGGCACCGGAATCCTCACTGGTATCGATCACGTACGCGCCGCACAGCCGATCGGTTACGCCGTCTTTTTGCACATACACATCCACGTAGCTGCCCACGCCCGTGGCGCCGCCGACCGAGTGCTCGGCATCGACCGCCACCGAAACGGCAACCTTGCCCTTAGGCACCTCGAGCTTGTGGCTCTCGGCCTTGGTGTAGACATTGCAGATCACGGCGTTTTTGGGAATACGCGAAGTCGTCACGTCGCCGCGCACCTGGCGCAGCTCGGTCGCCGCGTCACGTGGCAGCAGACTCGTCAGCCATTCCTGGGTTATGACATTGGTCTCATCGAGGGTCTCGCCCACATCGATATCGCGCGCCGCGACGCATACCTCGACGCGATCGCCACCGTACTTGGCCAAGGTCTCAGCCTGGACCTGTTCGGCTTGCGAGCGGATCGACGAGCCGTAAACCATGCAGAGCAGAGCAGCGAGCACGCCCGCGACCAGACTGATGGCGATGCGCTTGCTCTTGTTCACGGCCGCTCCTCTCATGGCAGTGCCGGGCGAATGCCCGTACCACCATTGTCTGGGCGGTCAGAGTGCAAAGCGGCGCAATCGCAATCTTGGTTTTCGATGTCAAACCAATCGCTGACCAAAAGCTGACCAGCCCGTCAAGCTCGTGGCAAGGTTTTGGTCAGCACGTCAGCAAACTGCATGTTTCGAGGCTTTTCCGCAGCAAAAAAGCCGTCTCCTGAACAGTTGGGAGACGGCTGTCATAGGAAAAATCAATTACAGATGAACATCGGGATCGAGCATTTGAGCGCTCACGCGCATGGATGACGCCAAGTTTTGGAACGTTTCCAGCCGTAGGCTGTCGATCTGCCCGGCGTCCTCGGCCTCGCGAACGGCGCAGCCCGGCTCATGGGTATGTGTGCAATCGCCAAACCGGCACGCGCGCGATGCCTCGACAATCTCGGGGAAAGCGCGCGCCAGACCTCGCTCGTGACCCACGAGCGGTAGGCTGCGCAGGCCCGGAGCATCGGCGATCACGCCGGCGTCGCCCGGCAGCGCCACCATCACGCGCGCGACGGTAGTGTGACGGCCCTGGTCGTCGCGTTCACGCACACCGCCGGTCGCCAACGTATCGTGGCCCAGCAGTGCATTGAGCAGCGTCGACTTGCCGGCACCCGACTCGCCCAGAATCATGGCACAGCTCCCGGCAGGCACGCAGGCACGGACCTCGTCCAGGCCGCGGCCCTCGGCAGAGGACGTCACGATTACGCGCACGTCCGGACCCACCAGGCGGCGCACGCGGTCCAAATCGCGCTCGAGTTCCTCGGCATCGCAGCGGTCAGCTTTGGTGAGCACCACCACTGGCTCGGCATCGCAGTCGAGCGCCAACACCAGCGAGCGCGCCACGCGGTCGAGCAGCACCTCACCGGCACCGAGCGCCTGCACGATTAGCACGCTATCCACGTTGGAGCAGAGCACCTGGCGCTCTCCACGGGCGCGGCCGCGCCAACGCTCAAAGCTCGTACGGCGCGGCAGCACGTACTCAATCACGCCCATATCGTGCCCGGGAGCGCGGCGTACCGCCACACGGTCGCCCACGGCAGGCAGCAGGACCTCGTCCTCGCCGCGCGACTTGGCAAACCCCACGGCATGCTCGGCGCGAAAGGTGTCGTCGGCAGTGGCCACCAGCGGAAACCCGCGATCCAGGCGTACCACGGCACCGAGCTGCATCTGCTCGGGCTCCTCGGCATGTGCGCAGAAATCATCAAAGGCAGTCTGCTGGGTTTCATCGACCGGCAGATCATCAAACGCCGGGACATCCTGCAGCGCATCGAGCCCCGGTACGCTCGCCAACAACTCCTCGGCAGACACGGGCGCTTCGGTCGCGAGTTTCCGACGACGACCGCGCTTAGCCCGCGCCCCCGTCGTCTTTTTCTTCGCTTTAGCCTTAGCCTTAGCCACAAACGCCTCCCAGCAGCCAAAATCACAACTGAGCAGGTATTTTAAATCAAAAAGAGCTGGCCGGGCAAAGCCCGACCAGCTCACATACTTTCCCTCAGCTCATGGTCCCGAGAGGTTGTCCGAAGGCCCGACCGCCGAGAGGGGTTTCTTCTGAGCGATCCCGCAGCGCGAAGCGCGAGGACCAGCGAAGAAGAAAACACGCAGGGGCGGGCCCGGACAGGTTAACTTACTCCTTCTCGACCGCGCGCATGATCGCCTTGTAGATCTCCATCAGCGGGATGATCAGGAAGGCCAGGCCCAGCGCGGCAAGAACGCCCTTGAGCTCAAGCGTCACAGGACCAAAGAACATCTCGGCAAGCGTCGGCTGCACGGTCACGATCACCGTCAGCACCAGTGCCAGCGCGGCGGAAGCCCACAGCCACTTGTTCTGCTTCTTCATGGTGAACAGCGACGCACGACGGCTGCGCATATTGAAGCAGTGGAAAATCTCGACCATGTTGAGCGTGATGAACGCCATCATCACGCCTTCCTCGTCGGCATTGCCGGCGATCATATCGGCGATGTGGATGTAGCCCATGTCAAAGTACACGCCCACAAAGAAGCTCGCCAGCACCAGCACGGTGATGATTAGGCCCTGGACCACGCAGTCCAGACCCATATGTCCGGCAAAGACACCGTCCTTGGCGTTGCGCGGCTTGCGCTTCATGATGTCGCCCTCGGCATCCTCCATGCCCAGCGCGAGCGCGGGGAAGCAGTCGGTGACCAGGTTCACCCACAGCAGCTGCACCGGCTGGAAGATGGTAAAGCCGATGAGCGTGGCGATAAACACCGAGAATACCTCGGCAAGGTTGGCCGAAAGCAGGAACTGGATGACCTTGCGGATGTTGTCGTAGATGCGGCGACCCTCTTCGCAGGCACCGATGATGGTGGCGAAGTTGTCATCGGCAAGCACCATGTCGGCGACGTTCTTGGTGACGTCGGTGCCGGTGATGCCCATGCCAACGCCGATGTCGGCGCGCTTGATGGACGGGGCGTCGTTGACGCCGTCGCCCGTCATGGCCACGATCTGGTCGCGCGACTTCCAAGCCTCGACGATGCGTGTCTTGTGCTCGGGTTGGACGCGGGCGTACACGCCGTAGTCCTCGATGTGCGCGTCGAGTTCCTCGTCGCTCATGCGATCGAGGTCGGCACCGGTGATGGCATGGTTGCGATCGGTGACGATGCCCAGCTGCTTGGCGATGGCCACGGCGGTGTCGATGTGGTCGCCCGTGATCATGACGGTGCGAATACCGGCATCGTGGGCCTCGCGGATGGCGTCGGCGACCTCGGGGCGGACAGGGTCAATCATGCCGGACAGGCCGCAGAAGACCAGGTCGTGCTCGAGCGCAGCGGGGCTGCAGTCGCTCGGGACCTCGGTGTAGGTGCGGCTTGCCAGCGCCAGCACGCGCAGGGCCTCGTCGGCCATGACCTTGTTGGCGGCCACGAGCTCGGCACGACGCTCCTCGGTCAGCGGAACGACCTTGTCGCCGTCGTAGATATGGGTGCACAGGCCGATCACCACGTCGGGCGCGCCCTTGGTGTACTGCTCATACTCGCCGTCCAGGGTCTCGACGACCACGGACATCATCTTGCGGCCAGAGTCGAACGGGGCCTCGCCCACGCGCGGGTGCTCGGCGGTCAGGCCAGTGAGACCCGCCTTGCCGGCATCGTTGACGAGCGCGCACTCGGTCGGCTCGCCCACGGCCTCGCCCAGTTCCTCGTCCCACTGGGCATCGGAGCACAGCGCCATACCGGCCAGGAACTTCTCCTTAGGCGCGGCGAGCTCATGCTTGACGACGGTCATCTTGTTTTGGGTAAGGGTACCGGTCTTGTCGGAGCAGATAGTCTGTGTGCAGCCGAGGGTCTCGACGGCAGAGAGCTTGCGGATAATCGCCTGGCGCTTGGCCATCTTGGTCACGCCGAGCGACAGCACGATGGTCACGACGGCGACCAGGCCCTCGGGGATGGCAGCGACGGCGAGCGAGACGGCGACCATAAAGGTGTCGAGCAAGGCAGTCGGGTCGGTAAGGACGTTGCCCACGCCGTGGCGGAGGATGTCAACGCCAAAGATCACGACGCAGATGACGATCACCATAATGGTGAGGATGCGGCTGAGCTCGGCAAGCTTCACCTGCAGCGGCGTAAGCTCTTCCTTGGCCTCAGCCAGGGCGCCGGCAATCTTGCCCATCTCGGTGTCCATGCCGGTGCCGACCACGACGGCGCGGCCGCGGCCGTACACCACGGTGGAGCCCATGTAGCACATGTTCTTGCGGTCGCCGAGCGGCACGTCATCGGTGCCCGCGGCAAGCTCGATCACGTTGGCATGCTTCTCGACAGGCACGGACTCGCCGGTGAGTGCGGCCTCTTCGATCTTCATCGTGGCGCTCTCGAGCACACGGCAGTCGGCCGGGACGGAGTCGCCCGCCTCGAGCATGATCACATCGCCGGGCACGAGCTCGGCGCTCGGCAGGTGCACGAGCTTGCCGTCGCGCAGCACCTTGGACTGCGCCGCGCTCATCTCCTGCAGGGCCTCGAGGGCCTCCTCGCTTTTAGCCTCCTGGACCACGCCCAGCACCGAGTTGACGATAACGACGAACATGATGATGGCGACATCGGCAAAGTCGGGCTCGCCCTTGACCATACCCGTGAGCGCGCTGATAACGGCGGCAACGATCAACATGATGACCATGGGGTCGGCCATCTGCTCAAAGAAGCGCTTCCACAACGGTGTCTTCTCGGCTTCCTCGAGCTTGTTAGGGCCTGTCTTGGCGAGGCGCGACGACGCCTCGTCGTTGCTCAGGCCGAGGTTCTCATCGACACCTTGGTCGCTGAGTACCTCCGCCGCGGCGGACAGGTATTCCTTTTGCATATAGAGTCCCCTCCTGGGATTCGGGCCACTCAGCAGATTGATGCCCGATCATAATTCCCAGGAGAAGGGCAAGGGCTCATCAAGGCTGCCGTGCTGAGCGGCAGTTGATAGTGGGGCTATGGTACCCCAAAGCGGCGCGTCTAGCCAAAACATTCCAATTGGAAACACGGCTCGAGTGCAACGATGCAGACCGTGTGATGCTCAACATTGATAAAACGCTTTTTCTTCGGTGCATCATCAAACTGAAATATCGCCCAGATAGCAGCGGTCAGAACGGTTGGTAAAGATTTTTCATATACCGTTTTTACCACAAAAAAAGAACTTCTAATTCGGCATACGGTCGATTTTTGAGGGTATTCGGTCGTCATTTCGTTATAATCATCTCAGTTTTATTTCTTATGGTTTATCTATCAGCGCAAGACGATGTCAGATGGAGGTCTGAATGTACAAGCGCACCAAGATTGTATGCACCATGGGTCCCGCCTGCGATAGCGACGAGACCATCCGCGAGATGATCAAGGCGGGCATGAACGTCGCCCGTTTTAACTTCTCGCACGGATCCTACGACGAGCACCACGGTCGCATCGAGCGCGTCCGTCGTATTTCCAAGGAGCTCGATATGCCCGTCGGCATCCTGCTCGACACCAAGGGCCCCGAGGTCCGCACCGGCCTTCTGGTCGACGGCAAGAAGGTTGCCGTCAAGACCGGCGACAAGATCGTCGTTACTGCTCAGCCCACGACCGAGGATTTCCACGGCACCGCTGAGCACATCTCCCTCGACTACCTGGCTCTGCCCTCCGAGGTCGAGAAGGGCTCCCTCATCCTGATCGATGACGGCCTGGTTGCCCTTGAGGTCGAGTCCGTCAGCGGCCAGGACATGACCTGCGTCGTCAAGAATGACGGCCTGATCGGCGAGCGCAAGGGCGTCAACATGCCCAACGTCAACATCTCGCTGCCCGCCATCACCGAGCGCGATCGTCAGGACATCCTCTTTGGCCTGACCGAGAACATCGACTACATCGCCGCTTCCTTCATCCGTGACGGCGAGTCCGTCCGCGGCATCCGCGAGCTTTGCCGCGAGAACGGCGGCGAGCACGTGACGATCTTCCCGAAGATCGAATGCGCCCTGGGCGTCGAGAACTTCGACGAGATCCTCGAGGCTTCCGACGGCATCATGGTCGCCCGTGGCGACCTGGGCATCGAGATCAAGCCCGAGCTCGTTCCGCACATCCAGAAGGAGATCATCGCTAAGTGCAACGCGGCCTACAAGCCCGTTATCACCGCTACGCAGATGCTCGACTCCATGCAGCAGAACCCGCGCCCGACGCGCGCCGAGGTTGCCGACGTTGCTAACGCCATTTACGACGGCACCGACGCCGTTATGCTCTCTGGCGAGTCCGCTGCCGGTAAGTACCCGGTCGAGGCCGTCAAGATGCAGGCCAGCATTGCTCTCGAGACCGAGAAGTACCTCCCGGCCCACGCTCCGCTCGAGGTTCCGGCCGACGCTCATGGCACCCGCGTTGTTAACAACGTTGTGGGTATGTCCGCTGTGAACATGGCCACCACCGTTGGCGCCAAGTGCATCACCGTG
Source organism: uncultured Collinsella sp. (assembly GCA_902494345.1). Classification (GTDB taxonomy): domain Bacteria; phylum Actinomycetota; class Coriobacteriia; order Coriobacteriales; family Coriobacteriaceae; genus Collinsella. Next base: position 17,070 of record CABUSV010000019.1, on the reverse strand, counting down.
CCGACGACCACCGGTCGTACCGCTCGCCTGATTTCGCACTTCCGTCCCAACATGCCGATCTGCGCGTTCTCCCGCCACGAGTGGGCCGTCCAGCAGATGATTATGTACTGGGGCGTTATCCCGCACCAGGCCGAGATTACCCAGGGCACCGTCAACGGCACGATCGTCAAGGCGATCGAGACCGCTAAGGAGCTCGGCTACGTCAAGGCCGGCGATCTGACCGTCGCTACCGCTGGCGATCCCCGCATGAGCGTCCAGCTCGAGGATAAGGTCTCCTCGACCAACGTCGCTTACGTCGCTCAGGTGCGCTAAATCGTACTTGCAAGCAAATTTGCATTGCAAAGGGGCCCGGAAGGCATTGCCTTCCGGGCCCCTTTTCTGTGCACCGATGCCTACCGCACGGCATGGCACGCACCCATTTCATTACCAAAAGCGCGAAATCCGCCCTTCGAGGCCCAAAAAATAAAGCCCCAAGCGCTAAAAGTGTTCGCCCGGTGGCAAACCCACACCTCACACAGGGCTGATAAATCGTTTTAGCAAGAACCAAATCGACCTGGTTTTCGGAAGTATGCGGCAAATTCTGGAACCTCCGAGCACACCCTGTTTTTTCGCAACAAAATGCCTGATAAACTAGCCTCAAAAGCCAGGTCCGCTCATAGGGTTCAGATTTTGCCGCATACTTCCGGATTGACGCTGGCATCACTCGCTTCAAAGAGATGATTTCGGCCAGGAGGGCATTATGGACCTGACGCTTTGTGGGCAATCCGCCTTTAACTACTACCGCATCCCGCCGCAGGTATTAGGCCTTTACCCCGCCATTAGCCTTGGCAATATGGATCGCAGATGTTGTGGTCTCGGAAGTCATGCAGTTGTAAAAGACCTGCTTCACGCACCACTTCACAGGCTTGTATTCACTCGGGCACAATCCGGGTCGCGAAGCCTGTTTAAATCGCACCTCCTGACCCAAGAACCACCTCCGGGGTCGTTTAGGCAGACTGAACATGGGTTTGATGTCACTTCACCGGAGTTCACGCTGCTCAGCCTTGCCACGCAGGCCTCACGCAACCAGTTACTCATGGCGTGCTACGAGATGTGCGGCTCCTTTGCAGTGTTTAAGCCCTGCGAGCGAACGCAACAACAACTCGATGAAGCTATTTCGCTTAAGTTCATTCCACCCAACTGCGGCTGGGAGCGAGTTAACGACACCAAGGGCAATGACACCAACTTGTGGAAGCGCACGCCGCTTCTTACCGCAACGGATATCGCCGCGTTCGCCAAGCAAGCCGCAGGCCTGCGCGGCGTCAAACAACTGCGCTGGGCGGCCGAGCACATGACGGGGCAGGCCGCCTCGCCCTTCGAAGTACAGACCTCCATGCTTATCTCGCTCCCCCGCGACGAGGGCGGCCAGGGCATCGAGATCGCCAACAACGCGCGCATCCCGCTCAGTGAAGCCGCACGTTCGCTGTATGACAAAACCTGCTGCTACGCCGATATCCTCATCGAAAGCGCCACCGACAGCATGGGCGTCATTCTGGAATGCCAAGGCCGCTCTGCCCACGACAGCGAAGCCGCGAGCCTCTCCGATGCCGAGCGCGCCACCGCACTCACAAGCATGGGCTACGACGTCATCCAAATTACCTATGACCAGATCAAGGAGAAGAAGAGCTTCGACCACATAGCCGAGCTCATCCATAAAAAGGCCGGGCTTCCCCACATCCCAAAGACCAAACAGGAGCGCATTGCCGAAGATACCTTACGGCAAGAGCTACTTGTCGATTGGGTTGAGCTATTCACTGCCGGGCCGGCCAGCTAGCAGCTAGCAATCAGGGGCAGAGCAGGCACATCGGGCGATTCGACACGGGCGGCAAAACCCGCCTCGGTCAGCTCGATGACCTCGGTAAACGTTGCGTCGAAGAATTCCTCGGTCAGCAGGCGGTATGGCGGATGGTCGGGTTCGCCGGGGTTTTCGCGCACGATCTCGTGCATAACGCCGATGGTCTTGAGCACATACTCCTTATGGATGGGATACTGCCCAAAACGCGTCGCCGCAGTATACAGGCGATCGGTCGCGCGCGGAATCGAAACAATGCCGAGCGTCTTGCCGAACCAGTCAAAGTCGCCTTGCTTTTTAATGCGGAACTCCTCGCACGGCTTGCCGCCGTGCGCCTCCAGGTACTGATTCACGCGCGTATTCCATACGGTATCGGCCACCAGATGCGACCAGACACCCAGTGTCAAATCGAGCAACGACTGCGCCACATCTTCGGACGCAAGCGAGAACTCACGAGCGCCGGGACCGACAACCGGCTCAGCATCCCTGTAGCGCTGGGGATAGTGCACGCGATTCAGTCGCTCGCGCTCCTCGATAATCGAGGTCGCCGCGGCTGGCGCACCGGTGGGCGAACTTTTAAGCAACGGTGCCACATAGGTATCCCAGAACTCGTGCTCACGCGGCTTAGGGATAGGCTCGGGCTTGGCAAAGTGCGTAATGCGGTACGGGATGGGATCGGCGATGCCAGGGACCATATAGCCCACGAAAATATCCGGAACCACGCAGCCAAACAAAAAGGCATTGCGGTCGCGCACGCTCTTGGCAAGCGCACCGGTGCGCTCCAGCAAACGCTCCGTCTGAGCGATATGAATGTTCCAGCTTGGCATAGCCACCCCCATAAAAAACCTGGATAACTATACCATCACGGCAAAGCCGCGCGGGCGGCTACGCACGCTCTACGCAGCAACTAGTCCGTAGCACCGCTTTCGGTTCCATACGACGGCGAAGGCGCCTCGACCACATGGTGATATCGATCGATATAGATTGCACGGGCACCCAGGCGTCGCACCAAATCCTGGTGATGTGTGCTCATCAAGACCGTCTTACCCGCCGCGACGTAGGCCAGCAAGAAGTTGACCACGATGTCGCATGAATCCTCGTCGAGCCCATTGGTAGGCTCGTCAAGAACCAAGATATCCGGGTTCATCGACACCACCGCAGCCAGCGCAACGCGCTTCTTTTGCCCGCCCGAGAGCTGATAGGGAGAGGCGTCGGCAAGGTCGGCAACCTGGAACAACCCCATGGCATCGCTCACGCGGCGCTCGAGCTCGTCTGCCGGCAGCCCCATCTGCGCGGGACCAAAAGCAACTTCCTCGCCCACCGTGGCGCAGAACAGCTGTGCATCGGCGTTTTGGAATACGAAGCCCACACGCTGGTGGAACTTCTGAGCAGCAGCAGAATCCTTCAGATACGCCGCATCGACCACGTGCCCGTCAAACAGGTATGCCCCTGCGTCCGCGAGTTCAAGGCCGTTGATAAGGCGCATGATCGTCGTCTTGCCGCAGCCGTTGGGACCGAGCAGGGCAACGAGTTCACCACGATCGACCTGCAGCGACACACCATCGACAACCGTATGCCCCGCATAGGAGAACACCACGTCGCGCAGCTCGATGAGCGGCATGGCCTCGGCGCGCGCGCCGTTCGTGCCCGCCGCACTATTCATATCGATCGTCAAAACGTCGCCCTTCCCTATTTGCATCCCCAGTCGAAACCAGCAGCGTCTACAGCACGGCGCACAACACTGCCAGCAGCGCCACGCCGGCCGCATAGACCGCATCGCGCCAGCCAAACCCGACACGCGCGGGCGCCGGATACGCACCGGCAAAGCCGCGGCAAAGCATAGCCTCGTCCATCGCGCGGCTGCATTCCATCGCCTTGATAAACGTCATGCCCATGATACCCGCCAGCGAGTCGGTGCGCGAAAAACCCGCAGGCGCACGACCCACGCTGCGCAGCATGACCGATTCGCACAGATTGTGCGCCGTGCGACCCAGCACCTCGATGTGCTTGAGCGCCATATCAAACGTAAAGATAACTTCGTCGGGTAGATGCAGCATCTTGAGCGACGCCGACATGCGGCTCCACGTGAGGGTCCACGAAACGCCCAGCACTAGCGACACATTAATGAAGGTCTTGAGCGCAATCTTGAGCATGGCGCCCGCGGCAGAAGCGTCCAGCAGCAAGGCGGGCAGCGCCAGAACCACCGCGAGCCCCGCAGCGCCAAGCGCCGGCACAAAGGTTGCCCGCAGTCCGCGTACGGGGCGCACGGCAACGAGCACCAGTGCGATAGCCGCCATCAGCATGAGGTACAGCGGGCTCTGCGTCAGACACACGCACAGGACGCAAACGAACATCCCCACCAGGCGCACCGGAGCCGAAACGCAAGAAAGGGCGCGGTCGACCATCGACCCGCCCTCGTGCGCGCCTCCACCCAGGCGAACCCGCTCAAGCAGGCTCGCCAGGTGCAGGACATTCTTTTGCATCACTCGATGCCGAACCCCCGCGGGCTCGTATCGCTCCTCGGCCGCAAGCCAGCTAGGCAGCTTGGCTATCGCCATGAGCACCGCTTTCCTTGACCGTCAGCGAAATCAGACGGAATGCGATGGTGAGCACCGCCACGCCAATCACGCCCGAAAGAATATACATCGCGGCCTGGCCGGCAAAGCCAAGACCCTGCTCCTCGGAATAGGCCTGCAGATAATCGCCCGTGGGCAGAGCGTCGGCAAAGGTCGGGGTATCGAGGCCGACCGAAGTCTGCAGACTGTTGTCACCAGCCTCCTGAACGGCGGTCGCGGCGCCCTCGGCGTCCCACTCACCCCAGGCGTCACCCGTGGCCAGCAGGCCCAGCGGCGTGGCCACGACAAGCACGGCAACCAGGATGAGTGTGGGGACCAGCGAGGTCTTCTTGGCAGCAGCGCCCTCGGCAGCAAGCTGGCCATCGACGGCCTCGGGCCCGACGATAACGCTCGGCGCCGTCTTCTTAATGAAACCGTAAATCGCAGCCGTCGCCACGCCCTCGACCACGCCGGCAACCAGCATATGCGGGATCATCATGGCAGGAATGGCAATAGACAACGGGAAGGGGCAGTACAGCGGCGCGCCCGAAGCGTTGGTAAAGAGCATCGGCTGAATACCAAACTCGATTGCCGCGCACAGGGCCGCCAGGCACAGGCCGACCCAGCCGCTTACGATGGCCGAAACCGAGGTGCCCCAGCTCTTGTCGTGCAGACGGCTGTTGAGCGCACGGAACACGATAGCAGCGGCAAACGGCAGCACGAAGGCCATGTTAAAGCAGTTGGCGCCAAAGGACAGGATGCCGCCGTCGCCAAACAGTAGTGCCTGTAGCGCCAGCGCGACCGAGACAGCAATGGCCGCGGCCTCCGGGCCCAGCAGCAGCGCGATGAGCGCGCCGCCGACGGCGTGACCCGTGGTGCCGCCGGGCAGCGGCACGTTGAACATCATGAGCAAGAAGGAAAATGCGGCGCAGATGCCCAGGAAAGCCATGTGCTCGCGATCGAGCGTGGCACGCACCTTTTTGATGCAGTGGACCCAAACGGGCACCATTGCCACTGCCATGACGGCATCCGTCTGCGGGGACAGATAATTATCTGGAATGTGCATGGGCGCCTCCCGGTTATCGGCGCACAGAATTGCAACGCCGCTTAAATCACCTTGTCAGTGTTACGCATTGTAAGATTCGTAACACGCCGCGGGCTATCATAGCAAAACGGCGCACTGCCGACAAAGCAGCACGCCGTTATGTAATGCGCGTGTCATATATGAAGGCTCAACGGTGCCTTATATCGAGCATAGCGGTCACGTAAGACTCGGCGGCAACCACCGCTGACCCATACCCCAGCGCAAGCCCTATCCGCGGACCTCGCCGTTTACGCCCTTGCATACCTTGGTGACGATCTTCTGGTGCGCCTTCTCGACCTCTTCGCTGGTGAGCGTGTGGTCGTCGGAGCGATACGTAAGCGCAAAGGCCATGGACTTCTTGCCCGCTCCGATGCGGATGGGATCGCGGTAGACGTCGAACAGGCGCACGCCCTCGAGCAGCTTGCCGCCGGCGCTGGTAATGCGGCGCTCAAGATCCTCGCAGGTCACAGCATTGTCGACCACGATAGCAAGGTCGTGCTCAACAGCCGGGTACTGCGAGAACTCGCGGTAGTTCTCCTGATTGCGGGCGCCCTTGATCAGCTTGTCCAGATCGAGCTCAAAGGCAACGACGACCTCATCGATGCCCATCGCCTCGCGCGCCTCGGGGTGAATCTCGCCGACCCAGCCCAGTACGGTGCCGCCGGACAGAACCTCGGCCGCACGACCCGGCTGCAAGAAAGCGTAGCCCTCGCCCTCGACGGGACGGAAGCGAACCTTCTCGATGCGCAGCTGGGCGAGCAGCTCCTCGACAATGCCCTTGCCAAAGAAGAAACGCAGCTTGCGGTACTTCATGTTCCAGGACTGCTCGCTCCACTGGCCCGAGAGCACGCCCGCCACGGACTTGGTCTCCTTGGGCAGGCTGGCGTTCTCGCGACCGTGGAACAGGCTGCCGACCTCGTACAGGTGCACGTTGGGCGTGCCGTGGGCCTCGTTATAGGCCACGGACTGCAGCAGGCCCGGCAACAGCGAACGACGCATCTCGGTCTGCTCGGCTACCAGCGGGTTCATGAGCACCACGGGGCAACCGCGACCCTCGGTGGACATACCGATCTTCTCCAGGTCGCCCGGGGCGGCAAAGCCGAAAGTCGTGGTCTCGTTGAGGCCGCAGGCGCGCAGGATCTCGCCGACCTTGCGGGTGAGCTTCTGCTCGCGGGTCAGGCCGCCGATGTGGTTCTTGGCAGCCGGGATGGTCGCCGTCACACGGCCCATGCCCCACAGGCGCAGGACCTCCTCGATCAGGTCGATCTCGCGCGGCAGGTCGGGACGGAAGCTCGGCGGGGTGACCATGAAGTCATCGCCGTCGCGCTCGACGGTGCAGCCCAGGCGGGTGAGCGAACGCTCGATAAACTCGGGCTCGATGTCGGCACCGCAGATGGCATGCACGCGGGCCAGGCGCAGCTTGATGCTGTCGATAGTCTTGGGCGCAGGGAAAACGTCGACATAGCCGGGAGCAACCTCGCCGCCGGCGATCTCCTCGATGAGCGCGCAGGCAACGTTGGCGACGTCCACGCAGCCGGTCTCGTCAACCTGGCGCTCAAAGCGAATGGAGGCGTCGGAGATCAGGGACAGGTCGCGGCTGGTGTGCGAGGTGCGACCGGCGTTGAAGCAGGCACTCTCGACCATCACATCGACGGTGTCGTCCTCGATCTCGGAATCCATGCCGCCCATAACGCCGGCCAGCGCCACGGGGCGCTCGCCGTCGGTGATGAGACCCATGCCGGCGTCGAGCGTGCGCTCCTCGCCGTCGAGCGTCGTGAACTTCTCATCCTGCTGGGCGGCGCGGACCACCACACGACGGCGGCCATCGCGCTCGGCAAAGGTGTCCAGGTCAAAGGCGTGCAGCGGCTGACCGGTGAGCATCATCACGTAGTTGGTGATATCGACAATGTTGTTGTGCGGGCGCACGCCCAGGGCGTTGAGGCGCTTGACCATCCAGTCGGGCGAGGGGCCGACCTTCACGTTGCGCACGATGCGGGCGACGTAGCGGTCGCACAGGCCCTCGTCGGCAATCTCGACCGAAAGCTCGTCGTCGGTCGCGCGGCCGGTCTCGGCCTTGATGGCAGGCAGCTCAACGTGGAAATCGCGGTCGAAGATGGCGCCGGTCTCGCGGGCCATGCCGATCATGGACAGGCAATCGGGACGGTTGGGCGTGATCTCGCAGTCAAGCACGGTATCGCTCGAGCCCACGTACTCGGCAAACGGCATGCCGCAGGGCGTATCCTCGGGCAGGATCATGATGCCGGAGTGGTCGCCGCCCAGGCCGAGCTCGCGCGCGGAGCAGTTCATGCCCATGGACACGACGCCGCGAAGCTTGCTCTTCTTGATCTTGACGTCGCCGGGCAGGACAGCGCCAATCATGGCCGTGACGATGTGGTCGCCGGCCTCGAAGTTCTGCGCGCCGCAGACGATCTGCAGCGGAGCGGGGTTGCCGTCGGCGTCGAGGTTCTTGTCGCCCACGTCGACCGAGCACACATACATATGGTCGCTATCGGGGTGCGGGGTCTTGGTGAGCACCTTGGCGGTCACCACGTGGTCGAAGGACTCGCCCACGGTGTCGATCGCCTCGACCTCGGTGCCGGTACGGATATATTCGTCCGAAAGGGTCTTGGGATCCTCCGGAATATCGATCATGGTCTTGAGCCAGTCGTAAGAAACACGCATCTAGCTCTCCTTTCATACTGAAAGCCTGCGAAGAGATGCAGGTGGAAACTTCAACTTTGTGAACATTCCTTACAAAGCGAGGGTTGTCCAAGTGCGGCAGATCGGCCCGAAAGAGGAGCGCCGCGTACTTTGGTACGCAAGCGACGAATGAGCGCCGAGGTGCCGTGCTTGGGCAAGCCGCAGCCTAAAATTGGTTCAGGAAGCGCATATCGCCTGTCATGAGCGTGCGCAGGTCGGGCAGGTCGTAGCGCAGGGCCGCGACGCGCTCGGCGCCAATACCAAAGGCGAAGCCGGTGTACTTCTCGGGGTCGATGCCGCAGTTAATCAGGACGTTGGGGTCGACCATGCCGCAGCCCAGAATCTCGATCCAGCCGCTGTGCTTGCAGAAGTTGCAGCCCTTGCCGCCGCACACGTGGCAGCTCACGTCTACCTCGCAGCTCGGCTCGGTGAAGGGGAAGAAGTGCGGGCGGTAACGCGTCTTGCGGTCCTCGCCAAACATGCACTTAACAAAGTAGTCGAGCGTGCCCTTGAGGTCGCCAAAGGTGATGCCCTCGTCGACGACCAGGCCCTCGATCTGGTTGAACTGCGGCAGGTGGCAGGCGTCGGCCGTGTCGGGACGGTAGACGGTGCCCGGGCAGATCATGTAGATGGGCGGCTTCTGCGACTCCATGGTGTGGATCTGCACGCCCGAGGTCTGGGTGCGCAGCAGCACGTCGGACTCGCCGTGGGCGTGAGCCTCGGGGTGCGCGACGCTGCCGGGGTTGTTGTCGACCACATAGAAGGTATCGCGGGCCGAGCGGCTCGGGTGATCCATGGGGGCGTTGAGCGCGGTGAAGTTGTAATAGGAGGTGTCGACCATGGGGCCAGACTCGACGGTGTAGCCGATGCCGCAGAAGATGTCCTCGGCCTCCTCGATGATCTGCTTGATCAGGTGCTGGTGGCCGATCTGCGGACGGATACCCGGTAGCGTGATGTCGACGGCCTCGTGCTCGAGTGCGTGCTTGAGGGCGGCGGCCTTCATCTCGGTGGTGCGCTCGTCGAGCATGCCCTCGATCAGCTGGCGCATCTCGTTGGCGCGCTTGCCCATCACGGGACGATCCTCGGGGGCGAGCTTGCCCATCATGCGCATCAGGCCGGTGATGCGGCCCTTGCGGCCGAGCAGCTCAACGCGCGCGGCCTCGAGCTTTGCGGCGTCGTCGGCGCCTGCGACGAGCTCCTTGGCCTCTTCCTCGAGTTTGACCAGATCATCAATCAGACTCATGTCTTCCCTTTCGTCTCTCGCGCTCCCCGCTTGCCGAGGCGGCTGCCGCCGTCTGACGTTGCGAAAACGCGGCCCGGTTCGGTAACAAAAAACCGTCCTCGGGCATGTGCATTGCCCAAGGACGGTTGAATTCCGCGGTACCACCTTGTTTGACCCGGCGGATGTCTGGCCCGCCGCGCCCACTCTTTGCCCCTTGTCGCGAGGCTCACGGCTTCCCTACTGGGGACATCGCCGCCGCCGGCCGCGTGCCCGTTGAGGTCGCTGCTCGGGAGTGAACGCTTGGCCCTTGCCACCGCAGGAAGGCTTGCAGCCCATGACCTTCCCTCTCTTGCCGGCGACGCGGCGGGCAAAACCCTCTCCGTCAACGCATTGGGCTATAGGATACCACATTGTGTGGGCGTATCGCCGCGTTCCGTTTTGTTCGTGCTGGGTACAAGGCAGGTAGCTGTGCAAACTGGCCGTGCGCCCAGCCGTGGCGTTCGGCTCGCGAGATCAAGGATATGGTATGGAAAAGAAGCACGATAAGAAGGCCAAGCCCGCAGCGGGCAAGACGCCCAAAGGCATGAAGGTCGATAAGGCCGTCAAAAAATTCCGCAAGCTCGAAGGCAAACTGTGGACCCGCGAGTACCTGCTCAAGATTGCCGAGTTTGACGGCGCGACCATTGCTCCCGCCAACGGTGCCGCCGCCCGTGCCGACGCCATGGGCACCCTTGCCGGCGAGCACCATAAGCTCCTGACCAGCGAAAAGTCTGTCGAACTTGTACGTTCGCTGGCACGCGAGACCGTCGTCGGCGGCAAGATCAACGACCCGCAGCTGCTCGACGAGATCCGCGTGCTCGGCCGTGACCAGCGCGAGGCAAGCGTCATCCCCACCGAGGAGGCCGAGGCCTGGACCAGGCTCACCTGCGAGGCCGATGCCGTGTGGCACAAAGCCAAGACGGCCAATGACTGGGCGAGCTTTGAGCCCTATGTGGATAGAATCGTCGCCCAACTTAAGCATCAGGCCGAGCTCATGGACCCCAAGCGCGACCCATACGATGTTTGGCTCGACCAGTACGAGCGCGGCCTTTCCGCCAAGAGCTTCGATGCGTTTTGCGATGAGGTCAAGGCGACGGTCGTGCCGCTCGTGCACGCCATCGGCGAGCGCGGCCAGCAGCCCGCTGCCGACTTTTTGCACGCCCGCGTGCCCGAGGCCGCCCAGCGCGCCATGAGCTTCGACCTCATGAAGCTCGTCGGCCTGAACCTGGACGACACCACGCTTGCCTTTACCGAGCATCCGTTTAGCGAGGGCTTTGCCGTGGGCGATGCGCGCATCGCGACGCACATCTACGAGAACGACTGTATCTCCAACGTCTTCAGCATCATCCATGAGGCAGGTCACGCCATGTACGAGCTGGGCGTGAACCCCGCCTATGCGCGCACGTGCCTGGAGGGTGGCACCTCCATGGGCATCCACGAGAGCCAGAGCCGCTTTTTCGAGAACACCGTGGGTCGCAGCCGCGCCTTTATGGGACCGCTGCTCGAGGTGCTGCGCCGCCACGCACCCGAGGTCTACGGCGACGTCGACGAGGACACGCTCTACCACGCCGTGAACATCGCGCAGCCTTCGCTGATCCGCACCGAGGCCGACGAGCTCACCTATCCGCTGCACGTTATGGTGCGCTACGAGATCGAGCGCATGCTGTTTGCCGGCGAGGCCACGGCCAAGGACATCCCCGCGCTTTGGAATCGCTTTATGAACGAGTACCTGGGCATTTCCGTTCCCGACGACACGCGTGGTTGCCTGCAGGATACGCACTGGAGCGGCGGCTCGTTTGGCTACTTCCCTACGTATGCGCTGGGCAGTGCCTACGATGCCATGTTTGTGCCGGCCATGTGCCGCGACGGTGTCGACCTTAACGGCGCCTGTGCGAGCGGCGACCTGGCGCCCGTCCGCGCCTGGCTGGGCGAGCGCATTTGGCAGTGGGGCCGCGCCAAGGACGCGCCGGAGCTCATCAAGGGCGCCTGCGGCATGGCGTTCGATGCCCGCTACTACTGCAGCTACCTGCAGGACAAGTTCACCACGCTCTACGAGCTGTAAGGCATAACCGACACGCCAACGCAAAGGGGGCGCCGCGGAACCAATCCGCAGCGTCCCCTTTTTTCACCCAATAACTAGGTACCCAATGACTAGTTCGTTGACGCTAATGTCTTGGCAACGTCAGCGAAAACGACCCTAAGCGAGCAAGGTGACGTGAAATGAAAGGGCGCTGACCTTCTGGTCGCGCCCTTGAAATTGAACGTCAGACTGCCGCTTGGGGCCGTTTGCAGCGTCGAGCAGTTACGCGGTTTGGTAAAACCGCGTAACTAAAAAGCTTCCAGAGCGCTTGCGATGCGCTTCATGGCGGCGTCGGCGGCGGCTTGGTCGGGGGCTTCGGCCAAAACGCGGATCACCGACTCGGTTCCGCTCTTGCGCACCAGTACGCGGCCCTCGCCTGCCAGCGCGGCCTCGGCCTCGGCGATGGCGTTCTGCACGCCCATGTTCTCGAGCGCGGCGTCCTTGTCCGCCACGTGCACGGCCACCTGCGCCTGCGGCAGCAGCTTGCACGGAGCCGTGAGCTGCGAGAGCGTCTCGCGCTCGGCACGAATCACTTCCATCACGCGCAGCGAAGTCATAATGCCGTCGCCCGTGCGCTCGATATCGCCAAAGATCGTATGGCCCGTCTGCTCGCCGCCCAAGCTGTAGCCGCCCTCGCGCATCTTGGCATACACGTGACGGTCGCCCACGCCGCTGGTCACGGCGCTCAGACCGGCAAGCTCCAGCGACTTGACCAGGCCAAAGTTGCTGGCAATCGTCGGCACCACGGTACCGCCCGAGAGTCGCCCGTGCTTGTTCAGATACACGCCGCACACGTACAGGATCTGGTCGCCGTCTACCACGCGACCGCGCTCATCCACGGCCAGGCAGCGGTCGGCATCGCCGTCGTAGGCAAAGCCCACGTCCAGGCCCTGCTCCACCACGTGGCGTTGTAGGCGCTCCATATGCGTGGAGCCGCAGTCGACGTTGATGTTAAAACCATCGGGCGCGGCATTGATCACGCGCACGTCGGCGCCGAGCGCGTCAAACACCGGCTTGGCCACCGAGGAAGCCGAGCCGTTGGCGCAGTCAATACCGATCTTGACGCCCTGCAGCGAAAAGTTCGCGCTGGCGATGAGCGAAGCAATGTAGCGGTTGCGGCCCTGCATGTAGTCCACCGTGGCGCCGATGTGATTGCCCGTTGCCAGCGGCACCTCGCTCTTGCCATCGATGTAGTCTTCGATAAGCTCCAGTACGTCCTCGTCCATCTTAAAACCGTCGCTGTTAACGAGCTTAATGCCGTTATCGCAAAACGGGTTGTGGCTCGCGCTGATCATGATGCCGCAATCGAAGCAGCCCTCCACGGTCTGATGCGCCACGCCCGGCGTGGGGATCACGTGCAGCATATAGGCATCCGCACCGCTCGCGACCAGGCCGCTCACCAGCGCCGCCTCGAACATATAGCTCGAGCGGCGTGTGTCCTTGCCCACGATGACGCGCGCCTTAGCACTGCGGTTGGCGCCGTAATACCAGCCCGCAAAACGGCCAATCTTATAAGCGTGCTCTACCGTCAGCCCAACGTTGGCCTCACCGCGAAAGCCGTCGGTGCCAAAGTACTTCATGCGCTCTCCTTACAAAATAGGGGCGGACAGATTGCCTGTCCGCCCCAAAATGGTACTCGATTATCTGCACTACCAGAAAAACCCTACGCCGACGCGCTGTCGCGAGCCGCCTGGCATGTAGGAGTCTGACGCAGTGTAAGCGGCTTGTCCCCCGCCTCGGCCGACGTGGTCAGCGTATACGTGATCGTCGTCGTCTCGCCAGCATGCAGGTCAACGGTACCCGAATAGAAGGGGATTCCATGCCACGTAGCGGCGCCAAGACCAAACTGGGTGCCCTCAACCGTAAGGTCACTGATGTTGCCGCCCGTCGGGGCAAACAGTGAGACATTCAGACGCTCGTCGTCGCGCGCGGCATCGGGCGCGCTCGCCGCGACGTAGTCGGGCAGCTTGCCGGCCTCCTCCTGCGTCATGATGTTCGTCAGGGTAACGGTGATGCGATAGGAGCACGTGCCGTCGCCGTTCTTCACGCCCTGGCCAATCTGCGTGTCGGCGTTCAGATACCAGTCGAGCTTGGAGAAGCTCAGGTTGTTAAAGTAAACGCCGGCAACGGGATCGGCACTCGGATCATCCGGATCGGGCAGCGAAGCGTCAATGCCCGTCTCTTTGATGGCATTCTGCTCATCATCGTTTCTCATCCAAGCGATCAGGCGGCCCTCTTCGGCACCGCGCTCAACGGCGCTGACAAGCTTCGCAACATCGACATCGCCGATACCGCCAAGGATCTTGTCGAAGGCAGCGCTGGCGACGGATGCAAAGATGCCGTCCGACTCCTCGACCGGATAGTTCCAGTACACATCGTGCATGAGGACCTTTGCGGCGTTGGTGCCGTCGACAACCGTTCCGTCGGGCAGCGACACGTTACCGACCAGGCCCAGCAGATACTGCAGGAACACCGGGTCGATACCGATGACGCCATCAACGTCCTGTCCATACTGGGACTTCCACAGCGCGGCGACACGCTGCGAGTTGCGGGGCCAATCAGGCGAATAGGTATTGCCCGAGTTGTACAGGTTACTGTGGTTGCCGAACAGCGCCTCGTCCTCTTCGTCGACGCTCTCGACTGCCTCATCCTCACTGAGTCCAATGCGGGGAACAAACTCGCCAATCGACATCTGGCCGTCAGTGACCGAAATCAGGCCCTGCGAACCGCCAAAGCCGCCGCAAGCACGAATCTCGACGTTGTTCATGGCGTACACAAGGTAGTTGCGCGTCTGGCCGTTGGCGCCGAGCATCTGGGGAAGGATGGGGGCGACCTTCTCCGCCGCGTCAACCGCGCCGTTGAGGGTGGCAAAGCCGTCCTTGGCCTTATCGACCAGCTCGGTCACCTGGGAAATATGAGTATCGCCAATGCCCTGGATCTTCTCATTGGCGCTCTTGAACACCTTCGAGCTGCTGGAAAGCGAATCGGCGACCGCCTGCAGCGCGGACACGTTAATCATGCCGTCCTGGAACAGCTTGCCGGGCGTGGCCTGCGAAAGGTTGTCGGCCATGGGAACCAGCGCGTTGCTCGAGACATCGGACAGGGCGTCGATCATGGTGCGGGCTGCGTTGATGTCACTGCCATACACCGGGATAAACGATGCCGCCGTCCACAGCGGGCTCGAGGTCTCCGCCTTCATGCTGTCGCAGAGCTCATCGATCTTCTTCGCGTCGTCAGGCAGCGTCGAAAAATCGCCCGACGTGACCTTGTCCTTAAGGCCACCGACGATCTCGACAGCCTCCTTCGCTTCGCTCTTTACGGTCTTTGCCGAGTTAAGCAGCATAAAGCCGCTTGCGCCAAGCGCAACGAGAAGCACCGCGACTACAACGGCAATAATGGCGCCGGTGTGACGCTTTTTGCGCTCGCCCTTGCGATGGCGATGACGGACCAGACCGTCAGAGGTCGAACTCGGCGAAGCGTCGCCACCGTAGTTCAAGCCAAAATCGTAATAATCTTCCTTGGAACCCGAGCCCGCAAACTCGGCACCGCTATCATCCAGGCGGGCGAACGTGCCAGTCTCGGAGGCGCCGGTGTAAATCGTGCCAAGGTTACCCGTAAGCCCCGCGCCACCGGCAGAGGGAGTATTGTTGGCGGCCTTGTCGGCATTAACGTTGCCGGCGGCATTCGCGGCGTTGGCAGCACCTGCGTTGTTCGCGGGTACCGAAGGAGCCCCGCTCGGCTGCGACGTGGAGGTTGCACCGCCCGCAAAGACATTCCCTCTTGCACGGCCGGTCTTTTTTGCCTTTTGAGACTGCTCGTACAGAGCGGTAAACATCGCTGTCTCGCCCGGGGACACGCGCTTACCGGAACCGCCCTGTCCAGCGCCGCCCGGCGTGCCGGCCTTACCAGCCCCGTTCGGACGCGGCGGAACTGCAGGGCGGCCGCTATCGCTGCCCTTAAAGTGATTACCAGCCATAAAGAAATCCTCGCAATTGAGTCGCAATGAAAAAGTCCATAACGTTACTAGTTTATGGCATTTTGAGCATCGACAGCTAAACTCCAGACACGGACATCAATTGGCGAAAATGCGGCACAACACCTTTTCCGTCTTGGCAGCGGCGCCAGCTACACCGTGAGGAACATCATCACGATGATCATGGCAAAGCCGATAAGGTCGGTCGGCAAAAACACCGTGCCCAGCATAACGGCGCTGGTGATGGTCGCCGAGACGGGCTCCACGGTTCCGATGAGACTCGCACGCACCGAGCCGATGTCCTTAACGCCCTGCATATAGAGCATGTAAGCAAAAAACGAGCCGATAACCACGAACACCGCGAGCGCCTCGACGCCGGCAGCGTCGAGTGCCGGCACATGCGCCCAGGGCTGCACGAAGACACATGAGATCACGCCCGCCGTGAGCATTGCCGAGCCCGTGACGATGGGGCTGCCGTATTCGGGTAGGATCTTGGCGGGAATCACCGCCATACACGCGGCGCTGACCGCACACATAAGGCCTGCGACCAGGCCAAGCGGCGATATGCTCAGACTGGTCGGGTCGCCGCCGGTAGCGATTAAAAAGGTGCCGCCCAGGGCCAGCCCAATGCCAACGGTCTCACGTACGCGAGGCATTCGATGGTCGATCACGCAGGTGTAGCCCATAATGATGACCAGCTGCAGGCACTGGAGCACCGTCGCAGTTCCGGCATTGGTCAGGCGCACGGCCGAAAGATAGCAAAACTGGTTGAACAGCAGACCAAAGGCGGTAAAGAACAAAAGTTGCTTACGGTCGGCAGGCGTGGTCCAGAGCTTAACCAGACGCGTGCGATCGCGCGTGACGACCACGGCCATAAAGAGCAGGCCGGCAAGAATCTGTCGCACGCTCATAAGCCACAGCGTGTCGACGTGGTAGGTGTCGAACAGAAAACTTGCGCTGGTGCCCGAGAAGCCCCAAAACGAACCGCCCATCAGCGTAGCCAGAACGCCCGTTATCATCTTGCGCGTCGAGGCATTATTGAGACGTCCACGCCACGCGCGACGAATGCTGCGACTGAACTCATCGGTACCTTCGGGCACCTCAACGTTCGAAATGTCGGTCATAGGCACCGAAGCTTTTGCGTTTTCGAGCTGCTCAGCGTGCTCTCTGCTCATTCCACTCCCCCGAAACAATCTGGAAACAATTCGGCTTACCTTACCACGGTAAGGACGTAAGGTGACAGCTTGGCCGTTTATCGGTAAGACAAATCCGTCAATGACGTTCGTCCACGACTCCATGACGTATCGACTAACGCATTATGCATCAAGCGGACCACGGCTACGAGCTCTTAAAAAGACAAGATCGACGCGGAGCCTTACTCCACAAGCTAACGATTTTTAAAAATGCTCTTGCCACCAGGTCCTGGCTCCGCTATATTATTCCCTGCGCATTCGCGCACCCTTGATCGGGCGTTTAGCTCAGGGGGAGAGCGCTTCCCTGACACGGAAGAGGTCAGAAGTTCAAATCTTCTAACGCCCACCAAATGTTCGCAGCTCAGAGGCTATGTCTCTGGGCTGTTTTGTTTT
>CABUSV010000018.1 GCA_902494345.1 uncultured Collinsella sp. | reverse complement strand
TGGAGCGGACAACGGGGCTCGAACCCGCGACCCCAACCTTGGCAAGGTTGTGCTCTACCAACTGAGCCATGTCCGCTTGCGGGTTATTAATTTACGCGAGTTGTCCAAAAGACGCAAGTACTTTTTTCAAAAAAGTTGCTCAAAGCAAGTTCACGCAGGTAAATAACGCCAAGTCAAGGCGCTATGCGCACGATTCCAATGCTGAGCCAAACAGCTTCACCATCCGAACGCGTGTGCCGGCACCATCCGTGCGCCGGGCAACCTCAACATTATCGACGAGCATGCGCATGAGCTTGATACCACGTCCGCGTTCCTCGGATGCCACCGGCTCGCTCGCCCCATCGATAGAATAGCCAGCGCCCCGATCAAGCACCTCGAGCACAACACGATCCCCATAGGCCTGAACCGTCAGGACGCAGCCAACACCGCCCGCATGGTCATACGCGTTACCCAATGCCTCCCCCAGTGCCAATGCGACGTCATAACGTTCATCTCGCCTCAGGGGAAATGATTCGAGAAGCTCGGCCACACGGTGCCGATAATACGGGAGGTTCTCGATGCCTCGCCTTACTTCGACGCTCTTGCTCCATCGCGGCAACTCCCCCACCGGAATGGCGGGAATCGACTCCCGCGCCGGGCCCGCGACATGCAGGATGTCGACAAGTCGGGCAATCTCCAAAAAGCGAACGACCTCATCGGAGGCGTTAACGAGCGAAAGCAGCCCCTCATGCCTCATAAGCTCTCTGGCACGTGTAAGCAAAAACGCCAAGCCCGTCGAGTCGATAAAGCCCACGGTCTGGCAATTGATGACAACACGACGCACGCCCCGGTCGATCAAATTATCCAACCGTCGGCGCAGTGCGGGCACCGAGGCGATGTCGATATCGCCCGGTGGCGTCAAAACCGCTATGTCATTCCACTCATTCATACGACCATGGTTCCCCAAAAGAGCTCGCTCGATGCACACGTTTCTTCAACCGTAGGGATTTTGCCCGTCAGGCGTCGTGACCTACGATCGACCTCGTAAAAACTCAAGGGAGACCAGCGCGATGTCATCGTTCAGCGCCGACTCGGTATAGCGGTCAAGCTCGCCCAAGACCTTACCGCAGATCCCCGATACGCCCTCACCCGAGACAGAGAGCAAAAGATCGCGAAGGCGTTGTTCGCCAAAGAAAGCACCCGAGCGATCACGTGCTTCGATTGTTCCGTCGGTATACATAAATAGCATGTCACCAGGAGCGAATGTAAACACGCCCGTCTCGTAGACCATGCTCTCAAAGGCACCGATCACGCCCGATTGGCACCCAAGGAGCTCCACTTCTCCCCCGCAGGTCTCGCCGCCGCCAAGCGGCGTCGACGACGGCCTAATGACCATAGTGGGAGGATGTCCCGCCGAGCAATAGGTAGCGCGACCCGCCTTTAGATCGATCTTGGCGATAAACGCCGTCACAAACGTCTCGACCCTCGAATAGCCCATGAGCATGCTATTGAGCGAGCGAGCCATACGGGCAGGCCCCGCACCCTCCCAGGCATAGGCCGTCAGCGCTGTCTTGACGAGTGCTGACATCGAAGCCGCCTCGATTCCCTTGCCGGATACATCGCCCAAAATCATAACGGCACAATCGTCGGGAAGTCGGACAAGCGTATAGAAGTCACCGCCGACCAACGCAGAATTCGTTGCCGATAGGTATACCGAATCGGTTGCAATGCCCGGAACGTCACCAAGCGAATTTCTCATGCCAATCTGAAGCGTCTGAGCGATATGACGCTCCTCGCGCTTTTGAGATTCGCCTTCATAGATCAGCTCAAAGTCATGCGCCAGATGCACCAGGTAGTCGTATTCAAGGTCGTCAATTGGTTCTTGGCTGCCATCGCGGAGCAGCAAAGCGCGCCTCGTCGGCCCCTTGGCGATATCAGCGGGAACGATTGCATCGTTGCTTCGTTTGCCATCCGCTTCCGAGTGGTAGCGCCCCGCTTCGATGCCGGAGTCGACATAAAGTCCCTGACACGGTAGGCCGTGGGCCCTCAACCATGCACCCATAGACGTGGATTCGTCCACACGTGTAAGGCGCACGTGCTTGAGGTCGTCAGCGCTCGTCCCGCCCAACACCGATGTCTCAAACCCGTCGGGGGCTGCCCCCAGGCGCGCTGCTGGCGCCGTGACAGAAAAGAAGAGCGACTCAGGGTCTCCCGGTAGCGCCACGCGACTGCCGCCCTCAAAATCGATGACATAGGCTTCGAGGCCCGCATCGTACTCCACGGGGCAGAAATGGCAATTGAGCACGGCGCAGATTTCGGACGAGACGGCGTGCGAAGCGGCGACCGGATCATCAAGATAGGTAAAAAGCTCATCGCGAAGCAAATTGAGCGAGCGGCCAAGCTCGGCCGTACGACGAGAGCGAAGGCTCGATGCCATGCCGACCAGCTGTATAGACAGGTAATCGCAAATGACCTCGAGTACATTAACGTCATAGGCGAGCGGTGCCTGAGGGCGTTTCCAACCAACTTCCAGCACGCCAAGGATCTGCGTACCGTAAAAAACGGGAAGACAGATCTCGCTGCGGTACGGAGGCATATCCTGCACGCGCAACAGGTGCTTAGAACGATTGTCCAGGTCCATGAACATACCGGAGGCGGCCCTATCGCCCTCAAGGTCCTGTTGAATCGACAAGCGACAGGCACGCGACTCCCGAAGAACATACGTCGGAATACCAGCGCCATACGGCAAGAACTCGGGCAGGTAGCTGTCGTACAGCTCCTTGGAAACACCGCGCAGCTTAAAACCGCCGCTCTCAGAAAAATAGATAGCGGCACCCGAAGCATCGAGTGTTCCTACAAGCTGGTTCAAAACAGTATCAAGCAGGCTGGGTAACTCATCGGAGCCCACAGTGCTCATAATGACCGAGAGCGTGCCAGAGAGACGCTTGTTCGCCGCTCTAAGCTCCGATAACGCACGCTTAAGTTGACGGTCGTGAGAATACTGTTCCTCGATACTGTGAAGCGCCACTAGGACACGTGGTGCGCGGCGCCCAAAGATGCGTGGAGGCGTTACGGAGCCCGCGCGAACCAAGACGGGGATAAAAGAGCCATCACTCAGCTTGAGCATCAGTTCGTTCTCTGAGCCATCAGTTTCAAATGGCAGACGATGTTCCGTCGCACGTTCAAAAGCGGACGAGTACAGGACGTCTTTAACGTCTCCACCGATGACATCGGCGCGTTCCTCGCACATCAAGCCAAGTAAGCGATTATTCACATGCAGAATGGTTCCGTCGAGTTCGCAGATGATGACAGCATCGCTCGTGATCTCGACTAGTTGGGCAACGTCTGCCCACTCGTTGCGTTCAAGCGTTTCCATCGTGGACCCCACCGTCTATCGGTAACAAAAAAGCCTCCGAAGAGGCTTTTCAAATGCGATGGTGTCGGAGGCGGGACTTGAACCCGCATGACCAAAAAGCGGTCACTAGCACCTCAAGCTAACGCGTCTGCCAATTCCGCCACTCCGACATGCTATGTTGTTGATTCACGGTTCGTTTTGTTGGACCCGCGCGTTCAACGAGGAAGATAATAACCTATGATTCGAGAACTGTGCAAGCACTTTTTTCAAAAAAGTTTACGAATTTGTAAATGCGCAGGTAGATCCGTGTGTCCGGCCCCGAATCGTTGTTGCCTCCCGGCGCGTCCTCGGGCATGAGCGATATTTTGCTGCGCACTTCGTGCTGCAAAATATCGCTCCCCCTGCGGAATGCGCCGGAAGGCAACAACGATTCGGGGCCTGCAAATACGTACTTCAGGCACAGTTCTCAAACATGTTCTGGGGGCTGATATAAATTTAGTGGCTCGGCTTTGCCGAGCCCTTATATAAGGAGGCCGGAGCTAAAGCTCCGACCTCACAAAGTTTCTCATTAGATTAAGTGAGCGATCTAGAAATCGCACCCCTCTGCAGTGGTAACACAGGACCCGTACTGGACTTAGTTTTCAGAACATTCCGCAGACCAGGAAACCCCCTTATCCGCAGCTCCGAAGGAGCAGGATAAGGGGGCTTCCATGGTCGAGGACGTTCTGAAAACTAAGTCCAGCACGGGCCCGAACGATCACCAGCTACAGGTCGATGTGCGATTCCTTGATCGGGAACGGCTCCGCGAAGTGGCACGCGCAGCAGTGGCCCGGGGCAACTTCCTTAAACTCAGGCAGCTTCTCGGAGCAGATGCCCTGAGCGATCGGGCAGCGCGTGTGGAAACGGCAGCCGGTCGGCGGATCCAGCGGCGACGGCGGATCGCCAGCGAGGATAATGCGCTTGCGGGTCTTCTGGATATCAGGATCGGGAACCGGCACGGCAGACAGCAGCGACTGCGTGTACGGATGGTGGGGCTCGCTGTAGAGCGTCTTCCAGTCCGAAACCTCGACCATCTTACCCAGATACATAACGGCAACGCGATCGGAGATGTGCTGCACGACGGACAGGTCGTGGGCGATAAACAGATAAGCCGTACCGAACTTGTCCTGAAGTTCCTTAAGCAGGTTCAGGACCTGTGCTTGGATGGAAACATCCAGAGCGGAAACCGGCTCGTCGCAGATAATCAGCTTGGGCTTCAGCGCAAATGCGCGGGCAATGCCGACACGCTGGCGCTGGCCGCCCGAGAACTCGTGCGGATAGCGGTTGATGTGCTCGGGGTTCAGACCGACGACGTCCAGCAGCTCGCGGACACGCTCGATACGCTCTTCCTTGGTGCCCACGCCATGAATGGTCATGGGCTCAGAGACAATCTCGCCGATGGTCATACGAGGATTCAGCGAAGCATAGGGGTCCTGGAAGATGAACTGCATCTCGCGACGCATA
The DNA here is from genome assembly GCA_902494345.1 of uncultured Collinsella sp. Taxonomy (GTDB): domain Bacteria; phylum Actinomycetota; class Coriobacteriia; order Coriobacteriales; family Coriobacteriaceae; genus Collinsella. The sequence continues at coordinate 40,772 of CABUSV010000018.1, read as the reverse complement.
TCCTTGATCTCGTGCTTGCTCATCTCGGCAACGTCTTTGCCCTGGAAGAACACTTTTCCTGCCGTCGGCTTGGTCAGGCGCATGATGGTGCGGCCCGTGGTGGACTTACCGCAACCAGACTCGCCGACCAGGCCAAAGGTCTCGCCCGGATAAATCTCGAACGAAATGTCATTCACAGCAGAGACGACACGCTTGGAGAAGCGCTTGGCGAACATGCCGGACTCAGCGGGAAACTCCTTAGAGAGGTGCTCGACCTTCAGCAGCGGAGTACGCTCGTTGGTATCTGCCATTACGCCTCGCCTCCCTTCTTGGAATCCTTGCGCGTACGGGACGTCTCAGGAGCGTTCTTGAGGAACTCGGGGTCACCGGAGTAGTGGCACGCAGAGTAATGACCAGACTCGGTGACAACGCGCTCGGGGCGCTGCTTGCGACACTTATCGGTCGCATAGGGACAACGAGGCGAGAACACGCAGCCCTCGGGCAGGTTCATGAGCGAAGGCGGGTTGCCGTGAATCGGCGTAAGCGGCTTCTTCTCTTCGATGGCCTGCTCCGGGATGGAGCGGATAAGGCCCCAGGTGTAGGGGTGACGGCTCTCGTAGAAGATTTCCTCAGCAGTACCGAACTCGACGGGACGGCCGGCGTACATAACCATGATCTTGTCGGCCATGTCGGCGACGACGCCCAGGTCATGGGTAATCATGATGATGGCGTTGCCGTTCTTCTCCTGCATTTCCTGCATGAGCTCGATAATCTGAGCCTGAATGGTAACGTCCAGAGCCGTCGTGGGCTCGTCGGCAATCAGAATATCGGGATCGCAGGCAAGAGCCATAGCAATCATGACACGCTGACGCATACCGCCCGAGAACTGATGCGGATACTCATTGACGCGCTTCTCGGGCTCGGGGATACCCACGAGGTCCAAAAGCTCGGTAGCGCGCTTGAGTGCCTCCTGCTTGGAGTAGCCACGGTGCAGACGAAGGCCCTCGCCCACCTGCTTGCCGATCTTATAGACCGGGTTCAAGGAGGTCATAGGATCCTGGAAGATCATCGCGATATCGTTACCGCGAATGTGCTGCATCTCTTCCTCGGTCATTTCGAGGATAGAACGACCGCGATAGCGAACGTCGCCGCCCTCAATCTTTCCCGGAGGCATCGAGATGAGGCCCATGATGGTCATGGCGGTCACGGACTTACCGGAGCCGGACTCACCGACGACACCCAGGGTCTCGCCGCGATCGAGCGTGTAGGACACACCGTCGACAGCGCGAACGACGCCGTCCTCGGTATGGAAATACATCTTAAGGTCATCGACCTCGAGCAGATGCTGGCCCTCGGGAACCGGCTGGTCCTTCAGGTCCACATAGTTCTTGTTCTTCTTCATCCTTATGCGTCCTTCATCTTGACGTCGAGGGCGTCGCGCAAACCGTCACCCAGCAGGGTGAAGGCGAGCACCGTCGAGAGAATTGCCAGACCGGGCATGATCATCATCCAGGGAGCAGTCAGCAGATACTGCTGACCGTCCTGAATCATGGAGCCCCACGAAGGCGTAGGCGGAATAACGCCCATGCCGAGGAAGGACAGAGCAGACTCGGTCAGGATGGCGCCACCAATGTTCATGGTCGCGTAGACCACGATGGAGGCGACGGAGTTCGGGAAGATGTGACGCACGACGATACGAGCATCAGATGCACCCATCGCGCGCGCAGCATCAACATAGTCGTTTTCCTTGACGGTCAAGATCGCAGAGCGGAAGACGCGCGCAATCGAAGGCCAGCCGAGAATACCGATGGCGATAAAGACGTTCTGAAGACCGCGGCCGATAACGGCGATCATGGCGACAACGAACAGCACGTACGGGAACGCCAGGAAGATGTCCGCACAGCGCATGATGATCGTATCCCAGATGCCGCCGTAGAAACCGGCCAGAGCACCCATGACCAGACCGATCAGCGTGGAAATCGCGGTGGCCATAATGCCGACAGACAGCGAAACGCGCGCACCGTAGATAACGCGGACGAGAATGTCACGACCAAGGGCGTCGGTGCCAAACGGGTGCTCTGCACACGGAGCCAGCAGCGACGTCTCGGCCATGGTGGTCGAGTCGGAAGCCGTCGGAGAACCGAGCCAGGGCTTAGCCCACAGATCTGCGGTCAGGGCAACCACAACGACGATGATGATCCAACAGACACCGATAACGGCGAGTTTGTTCTTACGAAGACGCTTAAAAGCGTCGCCCCACAGCGTGCGGGACTTCGCGGGAGCAGATGCGGCCTTGGTGGCGGTAGCCTGCTCCTGAGACTGAGAATCAGTTTCCTGCATGAGACGTACCTCCCTTAGGCCTTATCCGACGGACCGCCAAGGCGGATGCGCGGGTCGAGGAATGCATAGCTAATGTCGACGAGCAGGTTGATCACCATGACGACGACAACGATGAGCGTAACGCCGCCCATAACGATGGGCCAGTCACGCATGCTAATGGCGCGATAGACCTCATAGCCGATACCGGGCCAGTTAAAGACCGTCTCGGTCAGGATGGCGCCCGAAAGCATGCCGCCAAAGTCGACACCAATATAGGTAACGACGGGGATGAGTGCATTCTTAAGCGCATGCTTGACGATGATCGCGCGATTGGAGAGACCCTTGGCCTTTGCCGTACGGATGTAATCCTGGTTCATGACGTCAAGCAGCTGCGAGCGCATAATGCGGGCGGCGTAAGCGGTCGAAACCGAAGCCAGCGTAATGGTCGGAAGCACATAGTGCATCCAATCCTGATACTGAGAGCTGGAACCGCCGGCACCCGAGATCGGCATGGAGATTGCACCGCCCGTGGCGTCCTTGAGGATGACGCCAAAGAACAGCTGCAGCAACATACCGAGCCAGAAGGCCGGGACCGCAACGAGGATCGACGTGGTGAGCGTTACCAAAATATCCCAGAAGGAATAACGCTTTACCGCCGAAATGATACCCGCACCGATACCCATGATTGCCTCGAGCACGATGGCGCACGCGGCAAGTTTGATCGTATACGGATACTTCTGGGCAAAGATATCCGTAACCGGCAGCTTGCGCTGATACGAATTGCCCAGATCGCCATGAAGCAGGCCGTTCATGTAATACAAGTAACGGTCCACGAGCGACGTTTGAACGGGATCGCCGTTCTCGTCAAGGATCGCGTTGCCGTCCTCGTCCGACTGGACCAGGTGATAGCGGACGCGAAGCTGAAGCTCCACCTCGGGGGACAGAGCCTTGTCTCCACCGATCAGCTTGATCGGATCTCCCGGCACGATATTCTGGAGGGCGAACAGAATCAGCGTAACGCCCAAAAACACCGGGATGAACTGAAGCACACGTTTAACGATGTACTTACCCATACCACTCCCCTATCTAGGGATTAACCTAAATGGGATGCCGATCGCCAGACCGGCATCCCAAAATTACCATCAGCCAGTTTACCCCAGGTTAGGGAGAACTGTATGTTTCCCATGAGGTCTACGTAAATACTTGACCCTCACGGAAGCTGCAAACTCTTAGGCGAGCTCAGCGGTACCCAGCTCGGCATGCTTCTGCGGATCGACATAGAGGTGCTTGATGCGATCGGAGCCGACGATGGTGTGCGTGTAGAACATCACCGGGATGACCGGGCAGTCGGCAGCGACCATAGCGTCAGCCTCCTGCATCTTAGCGACGCGCTCTTCGTCGTCAACAGTAGTGCGAGCCTCGTCGACCTTGGCGTCGAACTCGGGGTTGTTGTAACCGGAGCGGTTGTCGCCACCGAGGGAGTCGGAGTGGAACAGCGGATACAGGAAGTTGTCCATAATCGGGTAGTCGGCAATCCAACCCAGACGACCGAACTGATAGTTAAAGTTCTGATACTGCTCGAGCAGGGCAGACCACTCGGGGGTATCGGAGACAGCGGTAACGCCAACCTTGGCGAGGTCGCCGATGATAGACTCCATGATCTCCTTGTGGCCACCGTCCTGGTTGTAGGACAGAGTCACGTTAATGCCACGATCGCCGTCAGCGCCAGCGGGAGCAACCTTGTCGAGGTACTCGTTAGCCTTGTCGACGTCGTAGGCGCAGAACTCCCATGCGCCCTCCTTGTAGCCATCGATGCCCGGAGGAACAATGCCGTCGGCGGGGGTACGGGTACCCTTGAAGATGGTCTTGCAGATGGCCTCACGGTTGATGGCCAGGGAGATACCCCTGCGCAGGTCGGCGTTGTTGAACGGCTCGGCCGTGTTGTTGCAGGTCAGATAGTAGGTGGAAGGCTCGGCGCCGAGCAGCATGCGCTCGCCGTCGCCCATGGTGTAGCCGTCCTTGGACACGCCGCGATCCTTCTTGGCGGCATCGATCTGAGCAACGGGAACGTCGCAGACATCGAGGTTACCGGCCTGGAACTCTTTGTAAGCGGTCTCCATGTCCTTGATGACCTGGAAGTGGATGCCATCGATCTTGGCCTTGTCGCCATAGTAATCGTCGAACTTCTTGAGGTTGATCTCCTGACCATCCTCCCACTTGCCGTCCATCATGAACGGGCCGTTACCGACCGGTGCAAGATAGAAGCTCTTGGCATCGGACTCGGCGCACTCGGGAACCGGGGACAGAGCCGGGTGAGAGGCGACGAAGGGGAAGTCGGCGTAAGCGGAAGACAGCTTGACGACGAGGGTCTCATCGTCGGGGCAAGTAACACCGCTGAGCTCGGTGGCGTTACCGGCAAGCAGGTCGTCATAGCCCTCGACCATGGAAAGGTGATAGGAGACCTCAGAAGGGCCGTACTCGGTAGCGATGGCCGACTTGGTGTTGACCAGACGCTCCCAACCGAGCTTGAAGGACTTGGAAGTGACGTCGTCACCGTTGTGGAACTTGGCCTTCTTGATCTTGAAGGTGAACTCGGTGGCGTCGTCGTTGGCCTCGAAGGACTCGCAAGCCAGCGGAACGATCTCGCCCTTCTCGGCGTCATAAGAGGTCAGAGCGTCAAAGAGCTGGTACTCGACCTGAGTGCCCTGGTCCTCCTGGACATTGTAGGGGTCGATGCAGACCGGGTTGTTGATGTAGAAGTTCAGCGTCGAACCGGACTCAGAACCGGAAGCGTCGCCGCCCTTCTTGCCGCATGCGGCAAGAAAAGCCATGGAGCTCGCAGCGAGGGTGCCGCCAACAAAGGCGCGACGACCCATAACGGGCTGGTGGAACATAGAATCAGCCATGCCATCCTCCTTATGAGATAGGACAAAGAAATGTTCAGTCGGACACATGTCGAGGCAATCCGATCCGAACCATCAAAACGCCGTCCGTTGCTATGGCTGGTTATGCACAACGGAGCAACGTTTTGCAATACAGTAGCGCATTTTATGCACGATTTGGGGCTAATTCCGGTTAACGGTCGAGAATTTCTTTAGTTGGGCGAAGTATGTGGTGATATTCTGGCTCTGTTACAAGTCTGTAAACAAAAAGGGCCCCGCACATGCGGGACCCTTTTCAAACGTATATACGCCGATGCTTAGTAGCCGACGATGCCCTGCGGGAAGAAGAACATGCACAGGACGACGCACACGGCAAAAACAACGGCCATAATTACCGTCAGGCGATCGAGGTTCTGCTCCATGACGCCCGTGGCAGAGCTGGAGTTATACAGCGAGCTAGCGATCATATCCGAAACGCCGGTGCCCTTACCGGAATGCATCAGGACGAGAATCGTCAGCGCCACGGCAGAGACAGCCCAAACGACAAACAGAAGAATCTGGAACGGACCCATAGATAAGCTCCTTAATAGAACAGTTCAAACTCCAGTACTGTACCACAATCCCCCGCTCTCCCCTACCTGCCACTCAAGGACGGGGCGGAAATGGCAGAAATACCAAAAAGGGGGTTGTCCGGTTGTGGACAACCCCCTTACTAGAAAACGGTATTTGTTTTCTATTAGGCCTCGGTGGCGAGCACGCGGCCCGTCATCTCGGCGGAAGGCTCAATACCAGCCATGGTGAGCATAGTCGGGGCGATATCGGAGAGACGACCGTCCTCGATACCGGTGAGCTGAGCCTTCTCATCAACGATGATGAACGGCACGCGGTTGGTGGTGTGAGCCGTGAACGGATGCTTGGAACCGTCGGAAGCAACGTCAAACATGTGATCGGCGTTGCCGTGGTCGGCGGTAATCAGCGCAAAGCCGCCCTTGGCGAGAATCGCCGGGACAACCTTGGACAGGGCATCGTCAACAGCCTCGACGGCCTTAACGGCGGCGTCGAAGACACCGGTGTGACCAACCATGTCGCAATTCGCGAAGTTCACGATGTAGAAATCAGCGCGATCCTCGTTGATGGCAGCGACAAGCTTCTCGGTAACCTCGGGAGCGCTCATCTCGGGCTGCAGATCGTAGGTAGCGACCTTGGGGGAAGCGACGAGTACGCGCTCCTCGCCCTCCTTGGGCTCCTCGATGCCGCCGTTGAGGAAGAACGTCACGTGGGCGTACTTCTCGGTCTCGGCGGTGTGCAGCTGCTTCAGGCCATTGGCGGCGATAACGTCGGCCAGGACGTTCTCGGGGAACGTCTTGGGGAAGGCGACCTCGACGTCAAACGTCGGATCGTACTCAGTCATCGTCACAAAGTGCGAAAGCTTGATCTGCTCGCGCTCAAAGCCGTCGAACTCCTTGTCCGTGAACACGCGGGTCATCTGACGGGCGCGGTCGGGACGGAAGTTAAAGAAGATGGCCGCGTCGCCCTCGTGGATGCCCTCGTTATGGGCAGCGAAGGGCTCGACGAACTCGTCGCCGCGCGGATCCTTCTCGTAGTAGGCCTTGATACCGGCAACGGGGTCGGTATCAGCATCGGACGCGTTGACCATGACGTCGTAGGCGCGCTGGATGCGCTCCCAACGATTATCGCGGTCCATGGCCCAATAACGGCCCGAGACGGTGGCAACGCGAGCGTCGCAACCGGTCTCCTCAGAGATCTTAGCCAGGAAGGCGCAGAACTCACTCATGTAACCGGCACCGGACTGCGGATCGACGTCGCGGCCATCCATGAAGGCGTGGACGCGAACGGTCTTGACACCATGCTCGGCAGCCATCTTGACCAGAGCCTCGACGTGGTTCATGTGAGAATGAACACCGCCAGGGCTCATAAGGCCCATGAGGTGGAGAGTCTTGCCGTCAGCCTTGACGTCGTCCATAGCCTTGACGAAGACCTCGTTCTTGGCGATGGAGCCATCCTTGATGGCGTTGTTGATGCGCGAAAGCTCCTGGAACACGATGCGGCCGGCACCGATGTTGAGGTGACCCACCTCGGAGTTGCCCATCTGGCCATCGGGAAGGCCCACGTCCTCGCCCGAAGCGCCGAGCGTAGTGTGGGGGTACTTCTCGTACAGGCTATCAAGGAAGGGCGTCTTGGCAGCGGCAACGGCGTTCTCGCCATCGGCCGGAGCCAGGCCGCAGCCGTCCATGATGATCAGGAGTGCAGGAAGATGACGCTGTGCCATATGTCCTACTCGCCTGCCTTGACGACCATAGAGGCAAAGTCGGCAGCCTTGAGCGAAGCGCCGCCCACGAGGGCGCCGTCAACGTCGGGCTTGGCGACGAGCTCGGCGATGTTGCCGGGCTTGGCAGAGCCACCATAGAGAACGCGGATGCCGTTAGCGAGCTCCTCGCCGAACATCTCCTTGAGGGTCTCACGGACAGCGCCGCAGACCTCCTGAGCGTCCTCGGCGGTAGCGGTCTTGCCGGTGCCGATGGCCCAGATGGGCTCGTAGGCGACGACGACCTGCTTGGGGCAGGTGATCTCAAGACCAGCAAGGCCAGCCTTGACCTGGTTCACGACGTGCTCGACATAGGTGCCGGCCTCGCGGACCTCGAGGGACTCGCCGCAGCAGAAGACGGGAACAAGACCGGCGGCAACGAGGGCCTTGGCCTTCTTGTTCTGGTCCTCGTCAGTCTCGTGGAAGTAGTCACGACGCTCGGAGTGGCCGATGATGCAGTAGGTGCAGCCAGCGGACTTGAGCATGTCGCAAGAGGACTCACCGGTGAAGGCACCCTTGGCCTCCCAGTACACGTTCTGTGCACCGAGGGCAATGGGGGCAGCCTGAATACGGTCATGAACCGTGGTGATGTCGATGGTCGGAGGGCAGACGAGCACCTCGACGCCGGCCGGAACCTCGGGCAGAGCCTGAGCCAGCTCGTCGGCGAGCTTGGCGGCCTCGGCGACGTCGTTGTTCATCTTCCAGTTACCAGCGATAAGAAGGGTGCGATTAGGCATCGAGAAGCGCCTCCACTCCGGGCAGGGCCTTACCCTCGACGAGCTCCATGGAAGCGCCACCACCGGTGGAGATCCAGCTCATCTTGTCGGCCAGGTTGAACTTGTTGACAGCTGCGACAGAGTCGCCACCGCCGATGATCGAGGTGCAGTCGGCCTCGGCGACAGCCTCGGCGATAGCCTGGGTGCCGTGAGCGAAGTTGTCGAACTCGAAGACGCCCATGGGACCATTCCAGAACACAGTCTTGGCGCCCTTGACGGCCTCGGCGTAAAGCTCCTCGGTCTTGGGGCCGATGTCCATACCCTCACGATCGTCGGGGATAGCGTCGGAAGCGACAACCTCGGGGACAGCGTCCTCGCCAAAGTGATCGGCAACGCGGTTGTCGATGGGGAGCAGGATCTTGACGCCCTTCTCCTCGGCCTTCTTGAGCATCTCGCCAGCGCGCTCGACCCAGTCCTCTTCCTTGAGGGACTGACCGACGGACAGGCCCTGAGCCAGGAAGAAGGTGTAGGCCATACCGCCACCGATGATCAGGGTGTCAGCAGAGTCGATGAGGTGATCGAGAACGCCGATCTTGGAGGAAACCTTGGAACCGCCGACGATGGCGACGAAGGGGCGCTCGGGCTCGGCGAAGATGCCGGTCAGCGTGTCGACCTCCTTCTCGAGCAGGAAGCCGGCGACGGCAGGCAGGTAAGCGGCGGGGCCCACGACGGAACCCTGGGCGCGGTGAGCGGTGCCGAAGGCATCGAGGACGAAGACGTCACCATAGGAAGCGAGCTTCTTGGCGATCTCGGGATCGTTCTTCTTCTCACGCTTATCGAAGCGGACGTTCTCGAGAACGAGAACCTTGCCCGGCTCGACGGCAGCGACAGCCTCGGCAGCCTTCTCGCCGTAAGTGTCGGCGACAAAGGCAACGTCGAGACCAGAGAGCTCGGCGAGCTTCTTGGCGACGGGCTCGAGGGACAGCTCGGGCTGGAAGCCGGTGCCATCGGGACGGCCGAGGTGGCTCATGAGGATGACGCGAGCGTTGTGCTCGACGAGGTAGTTGATGGTGGGCAGGGCAGCCTTGATACGGGTGGTGTCGCCAACGACGCCATCCTTGATAGGCACGTTAAAGTCAACGCGGACGAGAACGCGCTTTCCGTCGACATCGATGTCGCGGACGGTCTTCTTGGTAAAGGCCATGTTTGCTTCTACCTTTCGTACGTGTCTGCCTCCCATTACGGCAGACGATTTCTTATAAAAAGGGCGCGACCCTAGGGTGTAAGCCCTATAAGGCCGCGCCCTTCTTTAGACGCTCAACGAGCTATTCGCTAAAAGCTAAATTAAGCAACGAACTTCTCGAAGTACTTGATGGTGCGGACCATCTGAGAGGTGTAGGAGTTCTCGTTGTCGTACCAAGAGGTGACCTGAACGAGGGTCTGGCCGTTGCCGAGGTCAGAGCACATGGTCTGAGTGGCGTCGAAGATGGAGCCGTGGGTCTCGCCGATGATGTCGGTGGAGACGATGTCGTCCTCGTTGTAACCGAAGGTCTCAGAGATGGTGGCAGCGTAGGCCTTCATAGCAGCGTTGACCTCGTCGACGGTGACCTTCTTGTCAACGACGGCGTAGAGGTTGGTGATGGAGCCGGTCGGCGTCGGGACGCGCTGGGCGGCACCGATGAGCTTACCGTTGAGCTCGGGGAGAACCAGGCCGATAGCCTTGGCAGCACCGGTGGTGTTGGGGACGATGTTGACGGCGCAGGCGCGGCTACGACGCTTGTTGCCCTTGCGCTGCGGGCCGTCGAGCGGCATCTGGTCGCCAGTCCAGGCGTGAATGGTGGTCATGATGCCGGACACGATGGGAGCGAAGTCGTTCAGACCCTTGGCCATCGGGGCGAGGCAGTTGGTGGTGCAGGAAGCAGCGGAGATGATGTTGTCCTCAGCGGTCAGCGTCTCGTGGTTGACGTTGTACACGATGGTGGGCAGATCGCTGCCGGCCGGAGCGGAGATGACGACCTTCTTGGCGCCAGCGTTGATGTGGGCCTGAGCCTTAGCCTTGCTGGTGTAGAAGCCGGTGCACTCGAGAACGACGTCGACGTCGAGGTCGCCCCAAGGCAGGTTGTTGGCGTCGGCCTCCTTGTAGATCTTGATCTCCTTGCCGTCAACGGTGATGGAATCCTCGCCAGCAACGACCTCGTGATCGCGAGCGTAGTTGCCCTGCGTGGAGTCGTACTTCAGCAGGTAAGCGAGCATATCGGGAGAGGTGAGGTCGTTGATAGCGACGATCTCGGAGCCCTCATGACCGAACATCTGACGGAAAGCCAGACGACCGATGCGACCGAAGCCGTTAATAGCAACCTTTACTGCCATTGTGTCTCCTTTCGTAAGGCCCCCGCGAGCTACAGCGCCCGCCGTTGAGGCCCACAAACTAACCACTCGCCTAATATACCTTTTTTTTGACTTGAATTTCACGAGAATGCTCGAAATTGAAAATCAAATTTACGTTAAAACGTTTTAAAGACTAAAATAGCAGCTAAATCCATATATAAGTCGATACTTCAAACTACCTGTTTGCTTCAATGAGCTTTTCAAGCCGTAAAACACGATGGTAGAGGGCAGACTTCGACAAGGGAGGGTCAGCCATCTCCCCCAAATCACGCAGCGACAGATCGGGATAGCGCTCGCGCAGGTCGCAAAAGACCGCCAAGGCATCCGGAAGCGCATCGCGAAGGCCACGCTGCTCAAGCTCATCGATAAGCGCAAGCTGATGTTGGGCAGCGCCAGCACTTCTGGTCTGGTTGGCGAGCTCGGCGTTCACGCGACGGTTCACATCGTTCTTAACCAACTTGACCGCGCGCGCCTCCTCAATCTCGGCAACGCTGCGCTTGGCACCAATCAGCTTTAAAAGATGCTCGATTTCCTCGGCGCTCTTAATGTACACGGCATATGACCCCCGCCGTGCATTAACACGCGCATGGACCCCAATCTGCTCCAACAGGTCGCAAAGCCCCTTGGCATATTGCTCGCCCTGCACCGCGATCTCCAAATGAAAATCGCCGCGTGGATCGGCCACGAAGCCGCCGGCAATGAGCGCGCCGCGGATGTAGGCAAGCCTGCAGCAGGGACGGGCAACGATATGTCGGGGCACGCCGGCGACAAGTCCTCCCCTCCGGTCGAGGATGCCCAGCAGAACCAAGGCCTTATCCAAATCGGGCTGATCGGGCAAGGTGATGAGATAGTTTCGTACCTTATGCAAGACAGATTTGCGGACAGTGAACTCCGTTTTGAGCTTAAGGATACGATGCGTCAGCGTAATCATCGTGCGCGCAACGGCTCCCGTCTCAGTCGCAACCGTCAAACGATACCGCCCAGAGCCGGTAAGCGAGAGCGTACCACTCACACGCGTGAGGGCGGCGAGCGTCGACAAGTCGCAGTATTCACATTCGGGTTCGCAGCGCGCAAGCTCGTCGCGCACCTCAGCGGTAAACGACATGCAGGCCTATGCCTTCGTGTTGGCGCGCGACAGGTCGCGGTGGGAAATGCTCACGTGATATTGGGCACCTTCCAAATAACGTGCCGTGGCCTCGGCAATGGCAACGCTGCGGTGCTGGCCGCCCGTGCAGCCGATGGCGATAGAAAGCTGCGGCTTGCCCTCCGCGATATAGCCCGGCATCACCGTATCGAGCAGCTGTGTCCAAGCCTTCCAAAACTCCTGCGTCTTGGGATGGTCCAGAACAAAATCGGAGACCTTTTTATCGAGACCGGTCATCGTGCGCATCTCGGGATCGTAGAACGGATTAGGCAGGAAGCGGACGTCGATCATAATGTCCGCCTCGACGGGCATGCCGTGCTTAAAGCCAAACGAGAACACGTGGACGTCCATGAGCTGCTGGTCGGACAACTCGGAGAACGCCATGCGCAATTTGTTGCGCATGGCAGAGGTACGCAGGCGGCTCGTGTCGATGATCATATCGGCTCGATCGCGCACACCCTGCAGCTGCAGGCGCTCGCGCTGAATGGCATCGGCCGTAGTCTCCCCCGGCTTGGCAATGGGATGACGGCGGCGGTTTTCGCTGTAGCGACGAATCAGCACCTCGTCAGAAGCCTCCAGGAACACAATGTCGCAGCTCATCTCGCGCTCCTCGAGCGCGGCGACCGCATCGAGCAGCTCATCGAACAAGCCCTGACTACGCAAATCGCAGGTAACGGCGAGATGCCTGCCCACACCCGTATTGATGCCGACGAGCTCGGCAAGCTGGGCGATGAGACGCGGAGGCAGGTTATCGATGCAAAAATAGCCCATGTCCTCAAACACGTGCATGGCCTGTGTGCGGCCCGATCCGGACATTCCGGTGATGATGACGATATCGGGGATGCGCTCCGAGCGCTCCGCCGCATCCATGGCATCTCCCTTTTGCATGCGCTGCCTCCCAAAAAACAAGCGCGGGACCCGGCGACCCGGATCCCGCGCGGTCAATTGCCTTTATTGAGTATACCGCCCCGAGCGGATACGAGGCCTGTCTTACGCCTCAAGCACAGCCTTGAACCAACTTGTAATACTCGTGGGGTGCGTGATGGCGGTGCCGACGACAACGGCCCAGGCGCCGGCATCGATCGCGGCGCGAGCCTCCTCGGGCGTGTGCACGCGGCCCTCGCAGATGATGGGAAGGCCGGGAAACTCCTCGGTCGCCTGACGCAGGAGCGGCAGATCGGGGCCATCGGCCATGGTGCAGTCGATGGCGGCGACGCCGTGAGAAAGCGTGGTGGATACCAGGTCAAAGCCCATATCAACAGCACGGCGAATGTCCTCGATGGTTGCACAGTCGGCCATCAGGAGCACACCCTCCTCGTGCAGCGGGCGGAAGGTATCCTCGACCGTCTTGCCATCGGGGCGCGGACGATCGGTGGCGTCGATCGCCACGATATCGGCACCGGCAGCAACGCAGGCGCGAGCGTGACGCAGCGTCGGCGTGATGTAAACGCCCTCGTGCCCATCCTTCCACAGGCCGATGACGGGAACCTCACAGCGACCCTTAATGGCGGCAATGTCGGCAAGGCCCTGGCAGCGAATGGCGGCAGCGCCGCCGAGCTCGCAAGCGCGAGACATTTGAGCCATGGTCTCGGGCGTACGAAGCGGCTCGCCCATATACGCCTGAACGCTCACGACGAGCTTGCCCTTCAGGGATTGAATCAAAGGATCGACGGTCATAAGGCTGCAACCTTTCTCAGAACAGCCTCCCGAGGCGTGTTGTCTCGGGAGGCTCCTACAGCAGATACGTTTACTTTAACGAGGCAAGAAGATGCTCGGCGGCACCGATAAGCGGCGCGTCGCCCTCCAGCGAACCGATGAGGATCGGCGTGTCCTGAAGCGGATCGAGCGCCTGGCTGGCATAGCCCTCGTGCACCGAATCCTTCCACGTCTGCGAACGCCAATCGGGACCTTGGTGGATCACGCCGCCCGAAAGGACGATGACCTCAGGGTCCAGGATGTTAGCGAGCGAGCCCAAGCTGGCACCCAGCGCAAAGCCGGCGTCATGGATGACCTCGGTCGCCTTTGCGTCGCCCGCACGGCACAGGTCGTTCACATCGCGACCGACCGAAGGACGGCTGGGGTCGACGCGGCCAAAACGCTCATCGTACATTCGACCAATGGAAGTGCCCGAAGCAACCGACTCCAGATGGCCGGAACGCCCGCAGGCGCAGGGAATGCCGGCGGCAGCCGAGCACTCGATGTGGCCCATATGGCCGGCAGCACCATGGAAGCCCTGCATCACGCGGCCGTTCTCGACATATGCGCCGCCGATGCCCGTACCGATGCCAAGACACAAGACGGAGAACTTGCCCTTGCCGACGCCCCAGTGAGCCTCGCCCAGAGCATGAGCCTGCACGTCGCCTACGACGGCAACGGGAAGACCGAGGTCCTCGCGCAGACGCGGCCCCAACTGAATGCCGGACCAGCCGGGCATGATCTCATTGGCATACGCGATGGCGCCCGTCTTGGGATCGACGACGCCGGCGGCACCGATCCCGACGCCAAGGACCTCGACATCGGGATTCGCCTCGAGAGCGGCCTTGATGGACGCCTCGATACGCTGGAAGACGGCCTCGCCGCCCTCCTGGGCCTCGGTAGGAACCTCGGCCTCAAAAACGGGATGGGGCACACTACCGTCAGCCGGGTACTCCATGATGGCAGTCGCGATCTTAGTTCCGCCGATATCGACAGAGCAGACGTACTTGTTCTCCATGTCGCTCTCCTTAGGAGATAAAAAACAACTACAGGAAATGCGCCGTCAGGCTAGCCGTCACAGCGCGGTAAAGGTTTTCCAGGTGCCCGAAATCGCCGAGAAACCGTGTGACCATTGACCTAATGGGTCATGGCCGCACGGTTGAACGGCGAGGTCGGGTGCCTGGAAAAGTTTTAAAGGAGACCGTTGTCCTGGAGGACCTTCTTAATCGCCTCGACGTTCTCGCCGGTCATGGCCTTCACCGGGCGCGGCATGGTCGGGCTGTCGAAGATACCCATGAGGTTCATAGCGGTCTTGAAGGCGCCGACGCCACCGGCATAGCCCTGGACGCCCGAGGTGACATCCCAGATGTGCGAAATCTCATTGAGGCGATCCTGCTCGGCCTTGACGGTAGCCCAGTCACCAGCCTGAGCGGCCTTCCACTGACGCACGTAGCCCTCGGGCTCAACGTTGGCGAGACCCGGGACGGAACCGTCGGCGCCACCGAGGTAGGCGCCGTCGACAACAACCTCGTGGCCGGTGAGAATGCTCATCGGATGGCCGTTCTTCTCGTTCTCCTGAACGAGGTAGCGGAACGAGATGTCATCACCCGAGGAATCCTTGACGCCAGCAAGGACGCCCTCGGCGCCGAGCTTGGCAAGGAGCTTCCAGGGGAGCTTGGTGTGAACGCAGACGGGAATGTCATAGGCGAAGATGGGCAGGTCGAGCTCCTCGTGCAGGATACGGAAGTGCTCCTCGACCTCGGTCATGCCCTGCAGGGCATAGAACGGGCAGGTGGCGACGAGGGCATCGGCGCCCAGCTCCTGGGCGACCTTGCCGTGCTCGATCATGCGCTCGGTCTCGGTATCGATGATGCCGACCAGAACAGGCACACGGTGGTCGACGATACGAACGGCCTCGGCGATAATCTGGCGACGGCGCTCGTCGGTGGAGAAGACGACCTCGCCCGAGGATCCCAAGAAGAACAGGCCATCGACGCCGGCATCGATCATGCGGTTGATGCTGCGCTCAAAGGAGGCAACGTCGAGCTGGTGATCTTCGGTATCGGGAACAACGACGGGAGGGATAACGCCGGTGAATTTCTGAGTTGCCACAAGAATCTCCTTAGTTGTCTGGCGGGCGGCCCTATGCCACCCACTCTTGTTGGCAGTGTCCAGGCCGTCTAGGCCAAAGAACACGAGTAGAACGTTTGGTTAAAAAAGTCGACGACTTCATTTTCGAACGCATTGATGCGCTCGTGAGCGTATTTTGCATAGATGATATGTCTCCGGTCACACTCAAGACCGTTGAATACGGCAAACTGGCCCTTGGGATCGCTCACGGTATCCATAAGCGATGTGCCCATGAGCACCAATCCGCGCACCCGAGACGACAGCGCCTCGAGGCCGTCAGGAAGCGGATTGGCAACCGCTGTGCAGGCGAGGCCCCGCTCGTCCAGAGCAGAAACCGCCAGCGCGACTCCGCCGCCAAGACCCTCGCCCCATGCAAAGATGCGGTCGGGGTCCATGCCATCCAGATTGCGCGCCACCTTCGCCAGCGCGCAACCCCAACGGACGCGCTCGACAAAAGCGGGCGAAGAAATCCCCCGCCGCAGGTCGTCCGCACCAGCAACATCGTCATCCAGCGCGAGGACGGCATACCCCATGGCAGCAAATCTGGTCATGTGATGCCAGCCGCGCACAGGCCGATCGATGTCGTGGAACATCAGGCACAACGGCACGCGCTCAGATACTCGGGCACGACCGACAGGCTCGATCAAACGAGCGTGAATCGCATCGTCACCGAGCTCAAAGGAGACCTCCGAGTAACGGGCGCAGGGGTTAACAAAGTCAATCGCCGTTATGGCCAGGCCTTGAATCTCAAGATTCGAAGCGCATGTTTCTAAATCAGAAACATCTGCTTGGACATCACCGCGCCAGTCCCGATATTCTGCGAGCCTTGACGAAACCGTTCCAGGAATTCCCACGAGTCCGGGGACAATCAGCTCGTCAACATTGCTCTCGCACTTAGACATGAGCCTCCCCTCCCTTGCAGAAAAACGGAATGATCAGATCGTCAAAATCCTGAATCTCCTCGTGGCCAAAGCCTTCAAAGAACTCATGACGCTTTTCGCAGGTCAGGTTGTTATAGACCGCAAACTGCGTCGCTGGCGGACAGACGATATCGGCTGTGCCGGTGCCAAACAGCACGGGGCATTTGACCATAGGGGCAAAGTTCTTGGAATCGAAGTACGCCAGCTTGGCATAGGCTTCGTCAATACGAGTCGAGTCCTCGTCAAACCAGCGAGACCAATAGCGCAGGCCCTCGTAGGCAATGTCGTCGGCATCCAAATCCCAAACTAGGCGGAAATCTGACAGGAAGGGATAGAGGATGGCGGCACGATTGATAAGCTCGCTGTTAAGCGCACAGGTCGCAATGCCCAAACCGCCGCCCTGCGACGCGCCGTTCACAAACACACGCGCAAGATCGATGCCCTCGAGCTCGCGAACGATGCGGCACAGGATGCGAATATCTTGGTGCAAGCGGACATAGTAGAGGTTGGCCGGGTCGCCGTCGATACCGGCGACGATATGACCGGCAACCGTTGTGCCCTCAAATCCACCAATGTCCTCGGAGGGACCTCCTTGGCCGGGGCAGTCGAGGGCGATGAGTGCCATGCCCATGCCCGCAAACGACGCCTGCTCAAACCAGCTGCGGCTTGCACCCGGATACCCATGGAACTGAAGTACCAATGGCACGGGCTCGTCCGAGACGGGTTTAAGGTACTTGGCATGCAGGCGAGCGCCACACATGCCGGTATACCAGAGGTCGAAAAGCTGGCAGGTCACGGCATCGGCGACCGATGCCGTCTCGATCGCATAGTCAAGCCCGACGGCGTCGGCCTCGGCCATGCGATCCTTCCAAAAGAGATCGAAATCTGATGGACGGGGCATGGCGCCCCGATACCCACCAAATTGCTGTTGTAGCTCCTGAGCGCTTGGCATGGCTCGTGAACCCAACCTTTCGAAATCGCAACGGAGGTGCGCCCGGCAAGGGAACCGGGCGCACGGGAGGGAAAGCGAGGCTACTCGCCGAGCTTGGGATGCAGCAGCGACGGCGCAGCGCCGAGCAGCATCTTGGTGTAGGGGTCCTGGGGGTGCTGGAAGACCTGCTTGGCCTCGCCCTGCTCGACGATCTTGCCACCATTCATAACGATGATGTCGTCAGAGATATAGCGGACCGTCTGGATGTCATGGCTGATGAACACCATGGCCAGGCCGAGCTCCTTCTTAAGGTCGGTCAGCAGGTTGAGAATCTGCGCGCGGACCGAAACATCCAGAGCCGAGGTGGGCTCGTCGGCGATGATGGCATCGGGGTTCAGCGACAGGGCACGGGCAATTGCGACGCGCTGGCGCTGGCCGCCCGAAAGCTGGCCGGGAAGAACCTCGGCGGCGGAGCTGGGCAGACCGGTGAGCTCCAAGAGTTCCTTGACGCGCTTCTCCTGCTCGGCCTCGGTACCCAGGTTGTGGACGCGCATGGGGTCGAGCAGCTGCTCGCGAACGACCATGCGGGGGTTGAGCGCCGTGGCCGGGTTCTGGAACACGACCGAGATGACGCGACCCATGTGGCGACGGTCCTCGGCGGTACGTTTGGTAACGTCCTTGCCCTTAAAGTAGACCTTGCCGCTCGTGGGGGCCTGCAGGCCGCACATGACGTTAGCGGTGGTGGACTTACCGCAACCGGACTCGCCGACGATGCCGATCGTCTGACCGGGCATGAGCTTAATCGTTACACCCTGGACGGCGTGAACCAGGTTGGGGTGCAGAATCGAGCCGGTACGGGTCCTAAAGGTGACGTGGACGTCATCAAGGAAGATGATCGGCTCGACGCCGTTGACTGCGGTCTCGCTCATCTACATCACCTCCGCGTGAGGGGTCAAACCATTTGCCTTGAGCACCTCGTCGGGGAGCTCGGAATAGAAGTGCTCGGTGCCGGGCACGCGCTTGAAGACCGGACGGGTGTCCAGGCCAATACGCGGATGGCTCGAGCGGGGCGCGAAGCGATCGCCCTTGGGGAAATCGCGCGGACTCGGAACGGCGCCGGGCACCTGGTGCAGGCGGCCCGAACCGCTCTCGATGGACAGAACGGAGCCCAGAAGACCGCGGGTGTACTCGTGAATCGGATTGGTGAGCAGCTCCTTGGTGGGCGCCTGCTCGATAACCTGACCAGCGTACATAACCGTGATGTTGTGGGCGACCTCGGCGACCAGCGCCAGGTCGTGCGAAACGAAGATCATGGCAAAGCCGAGCTTGGCCTGAAGATCGTTGAGCAGCTTGATGACCTGCTTCTGGACGGTAACGTCCAGAGCGGTCGTGGGCTCGTCGCAGATGACCAGCTTGGGGTCGCGGGTAAGAGCCATAGCAATCAGGACACGCTGACGCTGTCCACCGGAAAGCTCGTGCGGATAGCTCTCGAGCGTGCGCTTGGGATCGAGACCGACGAGCTCCAGGAGCTCCTCGGCGCTGCGGGTGCCGCCGCGCTTGGTGAGCTGCTTCATCTGGGCGGAAATGAGCATAGAGGGGTTGAGCGAGGACAGGGCGTCCTGGTAGACCATGGCGATATCGGTACCGCGCAGGCCGAACCACTCCTTCTTGCTCATCTTGAGCAGGTCGCGGCCCTCCCAGAGAACCTCGCCGGAAAGATGCTCGTCATCGTCGGTCAGGCCCATGATGGCCAGCGTGGTGATGGACTTACCGCAGCCGGACTCGCCTACCAGGCCCATGGTCTGACCAGGACGGACGTCAAAGTTGACATGGTCGACAACGTTGATATCACCGTGATGCTCAAACTGAATGCAGAAGTCACGGACCGAGAGAATCGGTTCGACAGACTCGTCGGGCACATGGCGATCGTCACGCTTGAGCTCGACATCGCGCAGGGCGCCAAGGCGAGCGGAGAGGGACTGGGCCTGCTCCTTGTAGGCGCGAACGGGGTCGGAGACCAGCAGGTCGGCCTCGCGACGCTTGGAGGAATCGGTCGGATCCAGGGCGGCGGAGGGAGCAGCGGCCATGGCGTCGGTAATGCCCTCGGAGAGGATGTTGAGCGCCAGGCAGGTGATCATGATGGCCAGGCCCGGGAACAGCGCCTGCCACCAACGGCCGGCGAGCACGCCGCCGCGGGCGTCGGCGAGGATGTTGCCCCAGGTAGCGGTGGGCTCCTGAATACCAGCGCCGATGAAGGTCAGCGAGGCCTCGAAGATGATGGCGTCGGCGACCAGGGTAACGGTGAAGACCATGATCGGGGCGATGCAGTTACGCAGAACATGCTTGATCAAAATCCACGGAGCCTTGGCGCCGGAAACGATGACCGCGCGGACATAGTCCTCGCCGTACTCGGACACGATGTTGGCGCGCACGATACGGGCAATCTGCGGAGTGTACATAAAGCCGATGGCGAAGATGATCGACGGCACGGAGTTGCCCAGGATGGAGACGAAGACGGCCGCGAGGGCGATGCCCGGGATGGACATGATGATGTCCAGGATACGCATGATCGTCTCGGAGACGGCCTTGCGCGAAACCGCTGCAAGGGCGCCCACGACCGAGCCGCAGACCAGAGCCATGGCAGTGGCGCCAAAGCCGATAATCAGCGAGTAACGACCACCGTAGAGCATACGCGACAGAATGTCGCGACCCTTATCGTCGGTACCGAAGATAAATCCGTTGCCGGGAGCCTGGCGAGCCGTAAAGATCTCGACCGGGCTATAGGGGGCAAGAAGGGGCGCCAGAATCGCAGTCAGGGCGACCAGCACCAGCACGACGGCTGCAATCTTAGAAGACAGCGTCATCTTCTTCCAGCCACCGAGCTTGAGCCCCTTGGAGGCAGCCTTCTCGAGCTGCTCGGTTTGCTTCTCTCGAATCTTTACCATAATCTACACCGTCCTGATGCGCGGGTTGATGAGCAGGTAGAGCATGTCAACCACGATGTTGATGATGATGAAGGCAAGAGCAACGACGATAACGACGCCCTGAACCAGGTTCGCCTCGTTGCCCTGAACGCCCTGCAGAATCGCGGTGCCCATGCCGGGGAGGTTGAAGATAACCTCGATGACGACGGCGCCGCCCATGAGGTAACCGATCTTAAGACCGAGGGTGGTGACCGGGGTGATCAGCGCATTGCGAAGAACGTTGATGCCGACGACGACCTTCTCGGGAACGCCGGCGCCGCGAGCCATACGGACATAATCCTTGTCGAGCTCCTCAACCATGGCGGTACGCACGATACGAGTCATCTGGCCCGTCAGCGGAAATGCCAAGGCGATAGCGGGCATGATCATACGTCCCAGATAGCCAACCGGATTCGTGGTGAAGTGAGGCAGAGCACCCGATGCCGGGAGCACCTTAAGGTAGGAAGAGAACAGCAGGATCAACAGAACGGCAAGCCAGAACGACGGGGTTGCCAAGCCGGCGATGGAAAAGACGCGGATCACTTGGTCCGGCCATTTGTCGCGATACAGTGCCGCGATGACGCCGAGCAAAAACGAAACGACCGCACCGATGGCAAGACCGATGAAGGTCAGCTGCATCGTGACGGGCAGGGCCGTGGAGATGCGCTTGGCAACGGAGTTGCGAGCAGCACCATAGGTGCCCATGTCGCCATGGATCAAATCGCCCATATAGCGCACGTAGCGCACGGGCCAGGGGTCGTCCAGACCATACTTCTCATGGTACTCGGCAACCGCCTCGGGCGAGGCACCGTCACCCAACGCCGTGTAGGCGGGGTCGGTCTTGGAGAACGACATAAGGAAGAACACCAGGACGGTGACGCCCAATGCCATGATCGGCAGCGCCACAAGACGCCTTCCAATCAAACGTAGCAAGTTGTTCACGTTCTCTCCCCTTTCTTTTGTCGGTAGGACCAACTGGTATATGAGTACGGATACTCATTACAAGACCCGAGCGACATCGTTGCCGCCCGGGTCTTTGTTTCAACTATGAGGATACGGTCCCAACGACCGACATCCTGCATACAGACTCAAGCGAGTCTTACGCCTTGACGGTCGCGACGCCCCTGAAGGACATGCTCGTCGTGCCGATGCCCTTGAAGCCATCGAGGGCCTCGCCGTTGGGCGCAGTGGACGGATCGTCCCAGAAAGCGGAGACGGTCTTGACATGGACAACGGGGTACAGAACGGCGTTGTCGGCAATGATGTCGAAGCACTCGTTCCACTTCTTCTGCTGCTCGTCGCCCTCGGCGGCAAGAGCCTCATCCATGAGGCCGTGGAGCTTCTGCCACTCAGCGGACTCCTTCCACGGGCAACGGGTCTGCATCCAGACGTTGTCGCCGTACCACCAGTTGAGCAGCAGGTCGGGGTCGGCGCCGAAGCAGGAAGGATCGCCAGGGGCAAGGAGGATATCGTAGGCCTCGCCGCCGTCGATGGCAGCGTAGGTGGCCGGCGAGGTATCGGTCTGGATGGTCACATCGAAGCCGAGAGCGTCGAGGTCGTTCTTGACCTGGGCGGCCATGCCCTTAATCTGCTCGTTGTCGGTGGTGCGCAGGGTGATGGCACCCGGGGTGATGCCAGACTCCTCGATGAGCTTCTTAGCCTTCTTGGCGTCGGTCTTGTACACCGTGGAAGCCTCATGATAGTTGGTGAAGCTCTTGGGCAGGTAGCAGCTGGCAGCGGTGGCAAGGCCGGCGAAGGTGTTGCTGACCATCTTCTCGGTGTCGAGCGCATACATGACAGCCTGACGGACCTTGACGTTGTTCCAAGGCTCCTTGGCGACGTTGAACATGATGAAGCGGGTGCCGAAACCCTGAACGTTATCGATCTTGCAGCCGGCGCTCTCGAGCTGGTCGACGGCGTCAGCGGTAACGAGCTCCATAACGAGCGTGGAGCCCTCCTGCTGAGCGGTAACGCGAGCGGTGGGGTCGGTCAGGATGCTGTACTGGATCTTCTTATCCTCGGCAGCATACTCACCGTTGTACTCGGGGTTGGGAACCAGGGTGATCTCGGTATCGGAGATAGAGTCGTACATCCAGGGGCCGGAGCCGATCGGCTGCTTGGCGCGATCCTCCTCGGTCTGGGTGGCCGGGGTAACGCGGACGATGGCCAGACGATCCTTGAGCAGGGAGAAGTTGGGGACCTTGGTCTTGACCGTCACGGTGCTGGCGTCCTTGGCCTCGATGGACTCGAAGGGCTGGAAGAACGGAGCATAGGTAGCGGAAGCGGCACAAGCGGTGTAGGAGGCAACGACATCGTCAGCGGTGACCTCGGTGCCATCGGAGAACTTGGCGCCCTTGCGGATGGTGACCTCGAAAGTGGTGTCGTCCACAGACTTGGGATCGTCGGTGGCGAGCTCGTTGAAGGTGCTGTAGTCGTGGTAATCGATGCCGTAGAGGCCCTCGACGACGTGCCAGTTAGCACCCAGGCCCACGGCGGAGCCGGTGCTGGCGGGATCGAAGCTGGACGGAGCGTAAGCGGAACCAGCAGTGATCACGCCGCCGCCACGGTTGGCGGAATCGGTGGAACCGGAAGCGGAACCCTCGTCGCTAGAGCTGCCACCGCAGCCGGTGAGACCAAGCCCTGCGACAGCAGCGACGCTGCCGGTGAGGCCGAGGAACGAACGCCTGGACATACCCTTGTTGATGATGGCCATGTCTTCTCCTATCAATAGAGAATCTTACTCGGGAGCACCTAGACTTGCCCCCGCGCAACTTGCGGACGATATATACCTTACCTACCGACGAACCTAACTGAGGTGCCGCGCTCGGCGACCGATACATACATACGCTTGAACGGTATTTACTACCGTTCACCGAATTCGTTGACAAACGATTCGCCAGACAGTATGTATCGGCGAGGTGAGATATCAGTCTTCGTCAACCCGCAGGATAGCAGGGTTTTCGCTTGGGTTAGTCAAACGTTTTAGCGTTAATAAAACCCGAAACCAGCAGGCAATCATGGCGAAATAAATGGTTGAAAATCGCGCAATCATGTATATCAGTTGTTTAGGTCCGTGTTTAGCTATCGGAATGGCCAGCCGCCGCCTCGGCGCGCTCGGCATTCCATGCAACGAGCGCCTCGTGGACCGCCTTGGCAACATCGGCAGGTATGCCGCGAACTTCCGCGATCTCTTGCTCGCTCGCCGCGCGCAAACGCTTCATCGAGCCAAAATGGCGCATAAGGGCACGTTTTCTGGTGGGTCCCACGCCTGGAACGTCATCGAGTACCGAAACCGTCATGGCTTTATCGCGCAACTCACGATGGAACGTGATTGCAAAACGGTGCGACTCATCGCGTACCTGTTTAATTAGATAGAGCGACGCGGACCCGGTCGGCAGCACGACGGGAGTCTCGTCCCAAGGCACGAAAACTTCCTCATCGGCCTTTGCCAAGCCACAAACTGGTATATCGAGCCCAAGAGCCTCGAGTTGCTTGATCGCAGCGGTCAATTGCGGCTTACCGCCATCGACAACGAGCAAATCGGGGCGCGAGCCAAAGCGCTCGTCGGCCATGCGCTCGGGAGCATAGCGTCGTCCCAAAACCTCGGACATCGACACGAAGTCGTTTGCCTCGTCCAATTCGGCCTGAATTTTAAAACGACGGTACTGGCTCTTGTCGGCGCGCCCGTTGGTAAACACCACCATCGAGGCGACGGTAAAGGTTCCGTGCAGCGTCGAGATATCGAAGCACTCGATACGCATCGGCGGCGCTGGCAGCGCCAGCGCGCTTTCGAGCTCCAGGAGCGCTTGATTGGTGCGGTCGTCAGCGTACCCCGTTCGCATCATGTAGCGCATGAGGGCATGGCGCGCATTTTTGGATGCCATATCGAGCAAACGGTGCTTTTCGCCACGCTGCGGCCTATGGAGATGGCAGGAACGCTCGCGCTTGCCTGCAAGCCACTCCCCCAGCGCCTCCGCATCCTCAAGCTCGACGGAAAGGTTGACCTCAGCTGGAATATCAGCCGTCTCGTCGTAATAGCGCTTAAGAAAGCCCGACTGGAGCTCTTCCTCGTCAACATCAAGACCCTTGTCGAGAATGAACTCGCAGGTGCGAACTGTTCGGCCCTCGCGAACGACGAAGACGCAAGCGGCAGAGATGGTCTCCTCGCGATAGAAGCCGATGACATCGATATCGACGCTCGATGGAAAAACAACCTGTTGGCGATCGTCCAGACCCCTGATGACCTCCAAACGACGTTTGACGCGTGCCGCGCGCTCAAAGTCGAGCGCCTCGGCGGCATCCGTCATCTCGGAGGTCAGCTCATCGACGACATCCTTGCGATGGCCCGACAAAAAGCGTTCGACACGCTTGACGTTCTTGGCATAGTCCGTAGGAGAAATCGCGCCGACGCATGCACCCGGGCCACGACCGACATGGTAGTCAAAGCAGGGACGCCCGTTTTGCGCGCAAATCATATTGACGATGTCTTCCTCGCCCTTGTGGGACTCGACGATACGGCGACAACGACGCCACTCCGCACAAGAAGCCGAGCAGATCGGAATCACCTTGCGCAGCGTGTCAATGGTCTCACGCGCCGCGCGGCTGTCAGTATAGGGACCAAAATAACGCGTTCCCGGCTTATGGCGCTCACGCGTATATTTGATAGCGGGATATAGGTCGCCCTTTGTAATGGCGATAAAGGGGTAGCTCTTGTCATCCTTGAGGTCGACATTAAAGTACGGATGGTACTGACCAATCAAATTGCGCTCGAGCACCAACGCCTCATGCTCGGTCTCCACCACGATATAGTCAAAGCTCGCCACCAGCTGCATCATCAGCGGGATCTTTTGACGCTCATCCTGCAGTGTCACGTATTGACGCATGCGGGCGCGCAGGTTTTTCGCCTTGCCCACGTAGATGACATCGCCCTTGGTATCCTTCCAAAGGTAGCATCCGGGCTGTGTGGGAACGCGCGAAACCTGCTCGGCAAGCGTTGGAATGTTGTCGTGACCGGCCACGCGCACCTACTTGCGACGAAGCAGCGCCGAGACCTCGGGCATCTTAAGGACGACGGCAAGGCCAAAGGTAACAGCAAGCGAGACGACACCCGCAACGCAAACGTAGCCAAGAGTAATCAGAATCGAGCCGCCAAGTGCCCCGACAAAGTGTTCAAGCGCCCACATGACGCCGGCGCCTGCGGCAGCACCCAGGCCGCCGAGCAAAAGGCCAAAGAAACCGCCATGCAGGATAGATTTGACCTGAAGGCCACGCAAGCGACGACGCAGCCACCACAGCGAACAGCCGACCAAGATCACGTAGTCGACAACATACGAAAGCGCGATTGCCGGCATATCGAAGCCCAGCACAACGCCAAACAGCAGAACCGAGCCGGCCTGGCCGATGGCAGAATACAGGCAATAGCGGCTATAGGGCTTCATGTCGAGCAAGGCAGAGAAGCTCTTCTGCATCAACACGACCACGCCGTAGAGCGGCAGCGAGAACGCCAGGTAGACAAGGAACTCGGACACCAGCGCCACGCCGGACTCATCAAACTTGCCGGCACAGTAAATCATGTTGAGCGGACGCGCGAAGACAATCAGGTACAGCGCGAACGGAATCAGGAAGAACAGCATCTGGGCGACGCCACGCGAAATGCCCGTGCGAACGCTGTCGTAATCCTTCTCCTGTGCGTCGTGAGAGAGCTCGGTATAGAGCGCCGTCGAAAGCGAGGCGGCAATCAGCGCGTAGGGCAGCGTGTACCACAGGCGCGCATAGGCGATGACGGAAGGACCCGTCTCGGGCTGGACCACCAGCGCGGCAGCGTTGGTGATAGAAGTCGAGACAAACATGCACACCGTGGCGAGCAGCGTCGGGATACCGAGCGCAATCGTCTGGCGCAGCGCGGGGTCCTTAAAGTCGATATGGATATGGGGATGCACGCCGTGCTTGCCAAGCGCGGGGATCTGGCATGCCATCTGAACAAAGACACCGAGGGTCGTACCGGCCGCAATCAAGATGATGCCGGCACGTTCGCCAAACTGTGCGGACACGGGCGCAAAACCCATAAAGCTCGCAATGACGATCACATTGTTGAGGACCGGGGCAAACGTCGACCAGAAGTAGTCGCGGTGTGCGTTGAGAACGCCCGAAAACACCGAGCCCAAACCATAAAACAGAATCTGGATGGCAAAGAAACGGAACATGAACGCAGCGGTATCCATGCTGCCGCCGTCACCCGAAAGGAACGATTGCGTCCAGATAAAGCCCGGGGCGAACACGGTCCCCAGCAACGAAATGCCACCCAGCACCAAAAGCAGAATGCCGAGCAGGTTGCCCACGTACTCGTTCGAGGCCTCGCGACCCTGCTCACGCCTCACGCCCATGTACACGGGCAAAAACGCCGTCACGAGCATGCCGCCCATCACGAGTTCGTAGAGCATATTGGGCAGGTTGTTGGCGACCTGATAGGAGGACGAGAGTAGCGACATGCCGATAGCGGCCGCCATTGCCCACGTGCGGATAAAACCGGTAACGCGAGACACGATGGTCAGAATGGTCATAAGCCCGGCGGAACGACCAACCGTGGAGTAGTCCGACGAGCCCATGTCGTCAGTGTCATCTCGCGACGAAGAAACTTCGGATGAGGGTGTCTGAGGCGCAGATTCTTTTGCAAAATGAGCTCCGCGCTTCAATTCTTCCTGCGGCATCGCTCAGTCCTCTCTCGTAATCGCGGCAACCGTCGCCCCGCAAAATGCAATTAAATCATCGGGTGCAAGCTCGAGCTGATAACCACGCTTGCCTCCCGAAATAAAAATGGTATCCCAAAGGACACACGTCTCATCAATGAGCGTCCGGTAGCGTTTTTTCATACCGACCGGGCTGCAGCTGCCGCGAACGTAGCCAGTCGCCGCAAGCAAATCCTTCACATGCATCATGGCCAAGGACTTCTCCCCCGCGGCACGCGCGGCGGACTTTAGATCGAGCTCGTCGGCAACAGGGATGCAGCACACGACATAGTCGTTGGACGGTGTCACACAGACCAAAGTCTTAAATCCTTGACCGGGCTCCTCGCCAAGCTGCTCCGAAATCGCGACCCCCAGGCCCACCGACTCATCACCATCGTCTTCGTACGTATGTAGAACATAGGAAATGCCGGCGCTTTCCAGCTCGCGCATCGCATTGGTTTTTGGCGTCTTTACAGCCTTTGCCATGACATATCCTTTCCCTCGCATTCGGACGTAAGGATTAAGTATATGTCCAATTCGGCTGCATACGTCACTTCGGCACAGCAAGCGCCATCGAATCACAAGGAGTCGATGGCGCCCATAAACTGAATCGTCTATTTATTGAGCATCAAGTTGAGCCTGACGCTCCCGGTCACGCCTGAGCAACGGCGCCAAAAACTTGCCCGTATAACTCTGCGGACAGTCCGCAACCTGCTCCGGTGTGCCCGAAACCACGACGGTTCCGCCGCCGTTACCGCCTTCGGGACCCATATCGATCAGGCGGTCGGCAACCTTGATGACATCAAGGTTGTGCTCAATCACCAGCACTGTGTTGCCCGCATCGACCAAGCGCTGCAGCACATCGAGCAGCTGGCGGACGTCCTCAAAATGAAGGCCGGTCGTCGGCTCGTCCAAAATATAGAACGTCTTGCCCGTCTGGCGTCGATGAAGCTCCTTGGCGAGCTTCACACGCTGTGCCTCGCCGCCCGAAAGCGTCGTGGCGGGCTGGCCCAGGCTCACGTAGCCCAAGCCTACATCGTACAGCGTCTGGAGCTTGCGCTTAATCTGCGGGATATTCCCAAAGAAGGCCAGCGCCTCGGTGACGCTCATGTCGAGCACGTCCGAGATGGTCTTGCCACGGTAGGTGACCTCGAGTGTCTCGCGGTTGTAGCGTTTACCGCCGCAAACTTCGCAAGGAACGTAGATATCGGGAAGGAAGTGCATCTCGATCTTGATCTGTCCGTCGCCCTTGCACGCCTCACAGCGCCCGCCACTCACATTAAAGGAGAAACGACCCGGCGAGTAGCCGCGCGCCTTCGACTCCGGCGTACTCGCAAACAGCGCGCGAAGATCATCCCACAGGCCGATATAGGTAGCAGGGTTGGAGCGCGGCGTGCGGCCAATCGGCGACTGGTCGATATCGATAACCTTATCGATACACTCGATGCCCTCGATTTTCTTATACGGACCCACAGGGCGCGTCGAGCGGTGAATGGCATTCGTAAGGGCAGGCGCAATGGTGTCGGTAACCAGGGAGCTCTTGCCCGATCCCGACACGCCGGTAACAACCGTAAGCGTACCAAACTCGATTTTGGCAGTAACGTTTTTGAGGTTGTTGGCTCGAGCGCCCGTAATTTTAAGGCAGCCGCGACCGGGCTTGCGCCGTTCATCAGGCACCCGGATCATTCGTTTACCGGTCAGATAAGCGCCCGTCATCGACTCGGGACACGCCATGATATCGGCAGGCGTTCCCGCCGCGACTACGTGTCCGCCGTTGACGCCGGCGCCGGGCCCCATGTCGATCACGTAATCGGCGGCACGGATTGTATCCTCGTCGTGTTCGACGACGATAACGGTATTGCCGATATCGCGCAGGCGCTCGAGCGTCTTGATCAAGCGCTCGTTGTCACGCTGATGAAGACCGATCGAGGGCTCGTCCAGAATATAGAGCACGCCCATGAGACCCGCGCCGATCTGCGTTGCCAGGCGAATACGCTGCGCCTCGCCACCGGAAAGCGTCGCCGAGGCACGATCGAGCGTCAGATAGTCGAGTCCAACATCGACCAGAAAACGCAAGCGCTCCAGGATTTCCTTGACGATACGGCCGCCGATAAACTGTTGGCGCTCGGTGAGTTCCAGGCCCTCAAAAAACTCGAGCGATTCACGGCACGACAGGCAACAAACCTCGTAAATGGACTTGCCGCCCACGGTGACGGCGAGCATCTCAGGGCGCAAACGAGCGCCGTGGCAGCTCGAGCACGGCTCCTCGCGAATGTACTTCTCCAGGCGCGCCTTGGTGTTCTCGTTCGTCGTCTCGGTATAGCGTTCGTACAGGATGTTGCGAACGCCCGAAAACTTGGTATCCCACTGGCTGCGACGTCCGTCGAGCTTTTGGTAGTCGACCGAGATCTTCGTATCGCCCAGGCCATCCAAGAATGCACGACGCACGCGAGGGGGCAAGTCCTCCCACGGCGTATCGGTGCTCACCTTAAAGTGTTTGCAGACCGCAGCAAAAATCTGCGGATAGTAGTTCGAGTTGCCAAACAGGCTACCAAAGACTCCGTCGGCAATGGACTTCGAGGGGTCCTCGATCAACGCCTCGGCATCAACGGTTTTCTTAAAGCCCAGGCCGTCGCACTCAGGACATGCGCCATAGGGAGCGTTGAACGAAAAATCACGCGGCTGAAGATCGTCAATGGAGTGACCATGCTCCGGGCACGCCAAGGCCAACGAATACTCCAGCAGCTCGCCCTCGGTCCCCTCGGGAGCATCACGATCGGGCAGCATGTACACGTTTACATTGCCGTGAGCCAGCGCGGTCGCCTGCTCAACAGACTCGGCGATACGGCCCAGAGAGTTCTCACGGATCACGATGCGATCGACTACGACCTCGATATCGTGCTTGAACTTCTTGTCCAGATCGATCGGATCGTCGAGCGAGCGCACTTCACCGTCGACACGCACGCGGCTAAAGCCCTCGGCGCGAAGGTCCTCAAACAGTTTGGTGTACTCGCCTTTTCGCCCGCGCACCACCGGTGCCAGCACAAACGCGCGGCGGCCCTCCCCCGCCGCCAAGACCTTGTCGGCAACCTGGTCGGTCGTCTGACGCTCAATGACGCGGCCGCATTCGGGACAGTGCGGGGTGCCCACACGGGCGAACAGCAGGCGCAGATAGTCATAAATCTCGGTTACGGTGCCAACCGTCGAGCGAGGGTTTTTAGACGTCGTCTTTTGGTCGATCGACACCGCCGGCGAAAGGCCGTCGATTGAATCCAAGTCGGGTTTGTCCATCTGGCCCAAGAACTGGCGCGCATAGCTCGAAAGGCTCTCGACGTATCGACGCTGGCCCTCGGCATAGATAGTGTCAAATGCCAGCGAACTCTTGCCCGAGCCAGAAAGACCGGTAATGACCACGAGTTGGTCACGCGGAATGGAAACATCGATATCACGGAGGTTGTGCTCACGAGCGCCGCGAATAACGATAGAAGAATCAGACATGGAAGCTCCTTGCCTCCTATTGCATCGAATCATACTGTCGATGAGTTTAGCGCACTCGACGCGCACAGATGTTCGTAATACAAGATTCGCAGACCTTTAGCTTTGCGTATCGGGTGCTTTGTTTCTCGAAATGCCGTGGAAAGGTTACAGTAATCTACTACTGAACTTAATTTGCTGTAACAGAGGAACGTCCATGACCGAAGATATCCCCCTTGAAATCACTTCGAGCGACATGGCCAATCTGCCCATATTCATCGCCGTCCTTATCGTGGCCACCGTCGTCGTGCGCGTGTATTTTTCAATCAAACACAATGAAAAGCCGCCCATTGCCCGCGTCTTTTGGTGCGCGACGCTCCTCATCCCGCTCGGCATGGTAGCTGCATGGATTACGAATCAATTGCTCGTAAATGAGGACAATTCCCTATGGGTCCTTTCTTATTCGGCGCTCGGTGCTACCGCCGTCATACTTCTTGTCGAGCCCTTGGTTTCGGGACTTATCGACCAAACCGATCTTGCGACGGGAACGGTTGCCTGTATTTGCCGTGACATCCTTGTCATCGCCGCTGTTTCAGCGCTCTCGTTCGTTTCGCTCGAAATTGCCTGTAACGAAACGTTCTATCGCATTCCCGCCAACTCATTCGGGTTTTCCGTCGGGCTGCTCGCGACGGTTCTGCTCTCCCTTTATTTGCTGGGACAGCGTCATGGAGGCGTCATGGCCCTCGTGCCCGTCGCCTGTTGCATCCTTGGCATTGCCGAGCACTTCGTCATAACGTTTAAAGGCGAAGCCATCCTGCCAAGCGATATCTTGGCCCTTGGCACCGCAATGGAAGTGAGCGAGGGATACGAGTTTACCTTTACCGCCGGAATCGTAACCTCTCTCGCCCTGCTGGAGATTTCCCTGGGGCTTCTTTCGCTTATCCGACCGCGAAAGCTCCGTACGCCCACCCATGTCTTCCCCGCAATCGCCGCTAACCTCTGCGCTTTTCTGCTAGTGACCGTTGTGGGGCTCTCAGGCTTTTCCAGCATCGACTTGGAGCAGGCGCTGGATTTTGGATTTGACCGTTGGCAGCCCATCACCACATATACGTCTCAGGGTTTTATCACTTCGTTCACCGAAATGGTCAACGAGTTGCCCATTGAGAAGCCCGAAGGCTATACGCCCGATGAGGCGCAGAGCATCGAGCAGGAGCTCGCCGCCGCCTACGACAGCACGTATGGCTCGAGCGAGCAGCGCGCGGCTGCCGTTGCCCAGTTCAATGAAATCAAGCCGACGATTGTTGCCGTCATGAACGAGAGTTTTAGCGACCTTTCGTGCTTTGAGCAGCTCCAGGCGGCCGGGTACACCGGCCCCGCATTCTACAACTCGCTTCCCGACACACTTGTTCGCGGCACCATGCTCGCTTCGGTCACCGGTGGCGGAACGGCAAACTCCGAATTCGAATTTTTGACCGGAGCGACAACGGCCTTTGTCGGATTAGGCAAGATCCCCTATCAGCTGTATCAGATGAATGGCGTCAACAGCCTGGCAAAGGACCTTAAAGAGCTTGGGTATACCGCTACCGCTATGCACCCGCAAAACCCCGTCAACTACCATCGAGATAAGATCTATCAGCAGCTGGGCTTTGGAGACTTTCTTTCAATCGGCGATTTCGAAGGTGCGCCCTGTTACCATGCCGGCGTATGCGACTACGCCACCTACGACAAGATACTCGACCTGCTTAGAACCGACGAAGCGCCGCAGTTCATCTTTGACGTCACGATGCAAAATCACGGCGGCTACGACTATGGCACCGTTCCCGCCGAAGAGCTGACAAACTATTGGGTCGAGGGAGCCAGCGAGGGCGCCAATAGCGCGCTCAACACCTATCTCACCTGCATCAACGCATCCGACCGGGACCTCGAGTACTTTATCAACGAGCTCCGCAATATCGGCAGACCGGTTGTTCTTGTCTTTTTTGGCGACCATCAGCCGAGCGCCGCAACGACTCTCAACGACGAGCTGTACCCTCAGGAAGATACGGCAAGCCACGCTTTCCGTGTCTATCAGTCAACCTATTTCGTCTGGGCTAACTATGAAATCGCCGGCAATACCGAGCTCAACGTCTACGACACCGTCGGGGCAAACGAGATTGCAGCCATTACCCTTAATAAGATCGGCGCCCCGCTCACCGACTATCAAAAGGCCCTGCTTGCAACAAGGTCAGATGTGCCCACCATCAATGTCGCCGGCTATCTCGGTGCCGACGGGCTGCGCTACAACTTGGAATCTGAAGACAGCCCATACACCTCGACGATCGACAAGCTGCAGCGCATGCAATACCTCGAGTTTGCCAGCAAAGTTCAGTAAGCCCGCCCATTCGCTTGGGCCCATCGTATTGCAAGCACGCTCGGCCCAAATGCATCGCAAATGACTCCCGCTCGCAAACGAGGGTACAATGACGCTCGTGTCACATCACGGGGCTCCGGCCCCAACATATACAAAGGAGTCATACATGGGTTGCGAGCACGCACAGGCCGCCGGCGGACAAACGTCGCCGTCGCAATTTGAGGAGAACACGCTGTCCGAGGTCAAACGCGTCATCGCCGTGCTTTCCGGCAAGGGCGGTGTCGGCAAGTCGTTTGTCACCGGTGCCATCGCCACCGAGCTTGCCCGTCACGGCCACAAGGTCGGCGTCCTCGATGCCGACATCACCGGTCCCTCTATCCCCAAGATGTTCGGCATGAGCGGACGCCACGTCCATGCCCTTGGCAACCTCATGCTGCCCGAAATCTCCGAGCACGGCGTCAAGGTCATGAGCTCCAACCTTCTGCTCCAAAACGAGACCGACCCCGTCCTTTGGCGCGGTCCGGTCATCGCAGGCGCCATTAGGCAGTTCTGGAGCGAGACCTCGTGGGGCCCCATCGACTACCTGCTGGTCGACATGCCTCCGGGAACAGGCGACGTCGCGCTCACCGTCTTCCAGTCGCTGCCCGTCGACGGCATCGTCATCGTCACGAGCCCGCAGGACCTGGTCTCGATGATCGTCGCCAAGGCGGTCAACATGGCCGAGAAGATGAACGTCCCCATTCTGGGCATCGTCGAGAACATGAGCTATATCGAGTGCCCCGACTGCGGCAAGAAGATCGAGGTCTTTGGCAAAAGCAAGCTCCCCGAGGTCGCAGAGCGCTATAACCTCGACATCTTGGGCACGCTTCCCATTAATCCGGCACTCGCCGAGGCCTGCGATAAGGGCGAGGTTGAGACCGCGCTGCCCGATGGCATGTTGCCCAAGGCAGTCTCTGCCGTCGAGGCTATTACCCCGCACGAGACCGACGAGGCCTAAGTGAACACGAGCGCCTTCTATGACGTCCTGGTAATCGGCGGCGGGGCTTCAGGCCTCGCCGCCGCCATTACGGCCGCACGTGCTGGCAAAAGCGTCTGCATCGTTGAGCGCGATGTCGCCTGCGGCCTAAAGCTCCTTGCGACCGGTAACGGCCGCTGCAACCTCTCCAACGAATCGATTGATCCTCAGCGGTATAACCACCCCGCATTCGTCGAATCTGTCATGGGCCCCCAACCCGAACAAGAGCTTATGGGTTTCTTCTCCTCGCTGGGCATCATGACAACCTCCGAGGAAGGCCGGCTATACCCGCGCTCCCTTCGCGCCGAATCGGTGCGCGACGCGCTTCTCAACGTTTGCGACCGCCTAGGTATTACCTTAATCTGCGGAGCCAACGTTGCCTCGGCGCACAAAGCTTCCGAAGGCTGGACACTCCAAATAGACCGTCCAGCGCGGGCGCTCAAGGCAAAAAAGCACGACGACCGAAAATCGGAGCTCCGCTCGCTTCGGAAAGCGCTCGCCGATGTCCCTCGCAAGAACGAGGCCCTGGAGGCACATGCCGTAATTATCGCCACGGGTGGCAACCCCACCGGTATCGCCAATACGTTTAGCCTCCCCCTCACTTCGCTGCGCCCCATCCTCTGCCCCGTATCGGCAACGGTCGTCGGCGATCGGGCGGCACTCAAGACGTTGGACGGCCTGCGCGTCCGCGCCCGCTTGACGCTCGCCCGCAATCATAATGAGCTCTGGCACGAAGACGGTGAAGTCCTGTTTCGAACCTTCGGTATCTCGGGCGTCGCTGTCTTCAACCTCTCCCGTCGTATCCAGCGCGGCGATACGATCCTGCTCGACGTTTTCCCCGACCTCTCTAAAGACGAGTTGCTCGATATGCTTAACCGGCGCGTTAAGCTGCTCGGCGGCTTTTCGCCCCGCGATCCCCGTTGGCTCGACGGCATGCTCGCCCCGCAACTCTCCCGCGTCGTCTGCACAGCGTTCGAGCAGTGCCATCCAGGCTCCAACGATGTCATCCACCTGGTCTCGATCCTCAAGCATTTTAAGTTGCTCGTCGAAGGAACCGCCGAGGAGCGCTCGGCGCAGGTCACGCGTGGTGGCGTATCTGTCGAGAGCATCTCAACACCCAGTCTACGCGCGCGCAGCGTTGTCGACACCCCGCTTTACGTCTGCGGCGAAGCGCTCGACATCGACGCCGATTGCGGAGGCTTTAACCTTGCGTGGGCATGGCTCTCGGGCATTCGCGCTGCAAGCAGCCTGTAGCCGCGCAGTCTATAATCAAAAACGCATTCGGGCCGTCTGGGATACCGGACGGCCTCTTTCTTGCCTCTAAGGAGACCTCGATGATTGAAATCACCCAAGTCAACGCGTCGCTCGATGAAGCCGGCGATGAAAATGCCTGCCTCATTGTTGGCAAGCGAGTCGCCAAGCGCGTCCTACGTTGCAAAGACTCCGAGATCAAGTCCATCGAGCTCCACCGCAAGTCAATCGACGCTCGCAAAAAACGAGACGTCCATTTTATCCTGAGCTTTCGTGTTGAGCTGACCAGTCCCCACCTCGAGCGAGAAGCGGTCGACAGCGTTTCCGAGCGTGACCGCTCGCGCGTACGCGCGATAAAAGACGATGGGTCTTCATTCCCCACCCCCGTCTCCGACGCACCTCAAGAACGCCCTGTCGTTGTCGGCGCCGGATGCGCTGGCCTTTTCGCCGCGCTAACGCTCGCCAAAGCAGGTCTTAAGCCCTTGCTCATCGAGCGCGGCGACCCGGCATTTCGCCGCTCGCATGCGATCGACCTCTTTCTAAAGGAGCGCATCCTCGACCCCGAGAGTAATATCCAGTTTGGTCTGGGCGGCGCGGGGACCTTCTCGGACGGCAAGCTCAATACGGGAACAAAAAATCCCGCCCATCGCCTTATCCTCGAAACCTTCGTCGAGGCGGGTGCGCCCCGCGATATTCTGTGGGATGCCAAGCCGCACATTGGCTCCGACATCCTTCCCACGGTTGTCACCGCTATATCCCAGCGCATCGAGCAGCTCGGAGGTATCGTCCGTTATCGAACAAAGCTCGTCGACATTCACATCGACGCGTCTGGCGCCATCACCGGTATTGATGTCCAATCGTCCCAAGACGCCGCTTACGAGCCAATCGAGACAAAGCACCTCATCCTCGCCTGCGGGCATTCTGCTCGCGATATTTTTGAGCTCCTTAAGGACCACAACGTGGCCCTCGCACAAAAGACCTTTGCCATGGGCGTTCGCATCGAGCATCCGCAGCGCGACATCGACCGAGCCCAATATGGAGCCTTGGCGGGACATCCTGCCCTCGGAGCAGCCCCCTACAAGCTCGTCGCCCATCTTCCCAACGGCCGCAGCGTGTTCTCGTTTTGCATGTGCCCCGGCGGGCAGGTTGTCGCCGCCTCTTCCGAGCAGGGCCACCTGTGCGTCAACGGCGCCAGCCTCAATGCCCGCGACGGACGCAACGCAAACGCCGCCCTGCTCGTTAACGTCACGCCTGAGGACCTTCCCAACGATGACCCGCTCGCCGGCATCGAGCTCCAACGTGCCTGCGAGGCGGCCGCCTATCGCCTGGGCGGTTCCAACTGGAACGCACCGGCACAACTCGTCGGAGATTTCCTCGCAGAACGCGCCAGCAAGGCGCCCGGAAAGGTAAAGCCCACCTATCCGCTCGGTGTGACCTGGACGGCAATTGACGAAGCCCTGCCGCAGCATATCGTCGAGTCGCTCCGCCTGGGACTTCCCCTACTCGGAAAAAAGCTACGAGGTTACGACCGTCCCGATGCCGTTCTTACCGGCGTGGAGACTCGTTCGAGCTCACCGGTCACTGTCACCCGAGACCGAACGTGCCATGCCGTGTCGACCCCGGGCCTCTACCCTTGTGGTGAGGGAGCTGGATATGCCGGCGGCATCATGAGCGCGGCCACCGACGGCATTCGTTGTGCCGAAGCCCTGATCGCAGACCTCTAACGCACGAATTCCAGCGCGCAAAAGACATAGGCCCCGAGCTCCACAGGGAACTCGGGGCCTGTTCGCTATTTCTTAAACCGTGCACCCTGGCGTTTTCTGCCCGATGCGAACGTGGAACCCTTGCGGGCCTGCAAACGCAAGCGCTCGATCGTCTCGTCCTCAGACGCACCCTCGAGCATCGCCCGAATCTGAACGACGGCATCGCGCAGGCGCGCCGCCTCCTCAAAGTCCATGGCGGCAGAAGCGTTACGCATATCCTCTTCCATGGTTTCGACGATCCGCACAAGCTCGTCATGCGGCAGTTCTTCCAACTGCTCCGCAAGTGTCTGCTCGGGCGCCACCGTTTCCGGCACACCGCCCTCGCCCGACTCATCGGGCGTATAGAATGCGCCATGGCCAAGAGAGTCGCCCTTCGAGCGTCCTTTGGAGCCCACAGTTTTTTCGGCCTCGGCAATAAAACTTGAGATGTCGTTGATGGCCTTGCGCACTGTCTTGGGCACAATGCCATGTTCTTCGTTATATGCCATCTGAATCTCGCGACGGCGCTGCGTCTCCTCGATGGCTTCTTTCATCGAATCGGTCACAACGTCTGCATACATGATGACTTCGCCATCGGCGTTACGGGCCGCACGGCCAATCGTCTGAATCAGCGAACGGCGGTTGCGCAAGAAGCCTTCCTTATCGGCATCGAGAATTGCCACCAGTGAGACCTCGGGAAGATCCAAGCCCTCGCGAAGCAGGTTGATGCCAACGAGAACATCGATCTTGCCCTCGCGCAGCGTTCGCAGGATCTCGACACGGTCCATTGTCGCCGTATCAGAGTGCATGTAGTTGACCTTAATGCCGGCGTCGAGTAGATGGTCGGTCAGGTCCTCGGCCATGCGCTTGGTCAACGTGGTCACCAGCACGCGCTCCTTGCGGGCAACGCGCTCGCGAATCTCGTCCTCAAGATCGTCAATCTGGCCGCGAACTGGACGCACGTCAATCTTGGGGTCGAGCAGGCCGGTCGGACGAATAATCTGCTCCACGTCGTTTTGGCTCACCCGCAGCTCGTAGTCGCCCGGCGTGGCCGAAACATAGATAAACTGGGGTATCCTTGCTTCAAACTCATCGAAACGAAGCGGGCGGTTATCGAGCGCCGAGGGCAGGCGAAAACCATGTTCCACCAGCGTCACCTTACGCGAGCGGTCACCTTCGTGCATGCCGCGAATCTGCGGCACCGTCACATGGCTCTCATCGATGATGCAGAGCATATCCTTTGGAAAGTAATCGATTAGGGTAAACGGCGGCTCACCCGGCTTGCGACCGTCCAGATGACGCGAGTAGTTCTCGATGCCGTTACAAAAGCCCATCGTCTCGAGCATCTCAAGATCATAATCGGTGCGCTGCTGCAGACGCTGCGCCTCGAGCAACTTGTCGGTCGCCTTGAGCTCCGCCACGCGCTTCTCGCACTCTTCGCTGATCGATTTCAGAGCGGCCTTGACCTTCGGCTTCTCGGTCACGTAGTGTGATGCCGGCCATACGGGGATGGCCTCGTACTCACGAAGCATCTCACCGGTGACCTCATCGATCTCGGCAATCAGCTCGACCTCGTCGCCAAAGAACTCAAACCGCAACGGATGCTCGGCATAAGGCGGATACACGTCGACAACATCGCCGCGCACGCGGAACGTGCCACGCGCCAGGTCATAGTCATTGCGATCATATTGAATGTCGATAAGCGCATGGATAAAGTCATCGCGCTCGAGCGGCACCTTCTTGTCGACGTTTGGAGCCAGACCCGCATAGTCCTCAGGAGAGCCAATGCCATAGATACATGAGACCGATGCGACAACGATCACATCACGTCGAGAGAGCAGTGACGCGGTCGCCTGATGGCGCAGCATCTCGACCTCTTCGTTAATCGAGGAGTCTTTCTCGATATATGTATCGCTTTGCGGCACATACGCCTCGGGCTGATAGTAGTCGTAGTACGAGACGAAGTAGACCACAGCGTTATTGGGAAAGAACTCTTTGAGCTCGCTCGCAAGCTGAGCGGCGAGCGTTTTATTCGGAGCCATGACAAGGGTCGGCTTACCCAAGGCTTCAATGGTTTTGGCCATCGTAAAAGTCTTACCCGAACCAGTCACACCCAGCAAAACCTGATAGCGGTCTCCGTCCCTCACGCCCCGCACAAGTGACTCAATGGCCTTAGGCTGGGAACCAGCGGGCTCGTATGGAGACACGACCTTAAACGGCACATCAGCGCCCTCAACGCCAAAGCGCTTAAGTTCACCACCAACGCGTTCTACTTCAAATTCCGCCATGGATACTCCTAACTCATACATCTGCAGTATACGCGGGCGGTGGGCTTAGTCCTATACGAACCGATCGGGATAGAGAGTCTTATATCGAACCCAGGCATTATTGACGCGAATCAGATAGGCCTGAGTTTCAGGGAAGGTAATCGCATTATGGAGTGACGTGTTCTGCTGCGCCCATCCGTCGACATTGCCCATACCGGCGTTATAGGCGGCGATGGCACTATCCGTCGACCCGTTGAAATAGGCGAGAAGATACGAGAGGTATGCGCAGCCAAACTCGATATTCGTAGCCGGATCGTTAAGATTGTCGGCCGAATACACCCCTCCGTCGACAAGGCCCTTGGCGATCATGTCCTGCGCAGTCTCGGGTATCAGCTGCATCAATCCCTGAGCACCCTGATTCGACTCGGCCTCGGGATCCCAATTCGATTCCGACTTAATGACAGCGCACACCAGATACGGATCCAAATTATGCGAAATACTGGATTGCTTTACATACGCCTCGTAGTCAATCGGATACAGCGGCTTAAAGAAAGCGGCAGGGGCACACGAGTAGACGAGCGAAATAAGGCCGAAGACGAACAGAACGGCAAGTGGCGCCACGCGATACCACGTAAAGAAACGTGCCTTAGGCATCGGCCTCCTCCTTATCCACGACATCCCCGAAGCCATGGCGCGCAAGCCATGCGTCAAGTTGTTCAAAGAGCGAGTTATCGCCTGCCGCATTATCAATCACCGTTGTAGCGAGATTGCAAAGCGAAGCCTCATCAGGCTGGCATGCAGAGCGCGCATCAAAATCAGAGGACTCCATACCACGATGAATGGCACGCTCGCGACGAACTGCTAAAGGAGCGCTGATAACCAGGATTTCATCTGCCAGGCCAAAAGCATCCTCAAAACCAGTCGGGGCAGAAACCTCAACAACCGCAAAGGGGAAACGGGGGGACGAAACCGTGCAGCAAACCGGATCAAGAATCCTCAATGACAGCTGTTCGATGAGAACCGGATGAACGATGTCGTTGAGCCGCGCAACTGTATCAGGAGAGGCGAAAGCTCGAGCAGCGAGAACATTGCGGCGAATGCCGCCCTCCCCGTCCAGAATGTCCCAACCGAATTCTTCGGCGAGGGCATTGACGATATCGGAGCCTGGCACATACAGCGATTTGGCAAGCTCATCCAGATCGATAAGCATGGCGCCATGAGATTCGAGATAGCGGCAGGCAGTCGACTTTCCCGAAGCAATATTGCCCAAGACAAAAACGGTAAACATCAAGTCCTCCCTAACGCCAATGGGAGTTATTATCGCGCAAATACAAAAGAAGGACTCAAAATACAGCCAAACAGTAAGACAAGCTAAACGAAGGCGAGTTCTTGTATTACAACTCTCTATCAAACGCAAAAAAAGGGGGAGGCCGCGTGGCCTCCCCCTTCTCAGTTCAAGCGTACGGCTCGGTGCCGTCCACCGGTCAGCGGCGCCCTGGCCTCCCACGGGCTGACCCCGCAGTACTCTCGGCGCGATGGGGCTTAGCTTCCGGGT
>CABUSV010000017.1 GCA_902494345.1 uncultured Collinsella sp. | reverse complement strand
CCTTCCATGAATGCGGCGTGGCCGCCACGGTTGGATTAGACACTCACCATTGTCGGCCTAATCCGCGGTCTTTCATGCAGCAGGGGCTCTCAATGTTTTATGTCCTGCTCATATCGTCTCTGCTGGCAGTCTGGGACATTCCTTGGGGTAGTCATTGAGGACGTTCTTTAATAACTAGTCGTTTAAGAACGTCCCCAATGACTACACTCAAAAACGGCGCCCGTCGGCGATGTTGCCGGCGGGCGCCGTTGTCGTGTGGGTGGCTATGTCGTGGGGGCTGCCGTTGAGCGTCCGGGTCTGTGCTCTACAGCGAGTCGATAAAGCGCTGTTGGGCGGCGCGGCCGGCTTCGTCCCACTTAAAGACGCCGGCGTTGTCGAGCACGTGGCCAAACACCACGCCGACCTCCTCGTGCAGGATATCGATGGCGTTGTCGGCCGTAAGCTCGTCGGCGCGGCGGGCAAAGACGTCCTCAGCCCATGCGGCGTGGCTGCGGCAAAGATCATCGCCCTCGAGCGCACCGGCAAGGTCGTAGCTGGCATCGACCTTGGCTGCCAGCAGATGCTCACGGACAGCGCCGAGCTCGGGAACCAGGCGCGGCGGAAGAATGGCCAGGCCCATGACCTCGATCAGGCCGATGTTCTCCTTCTTAATGTGGTGGTACTCGGCATGCGGGTGGAACACGCCCAGCGGATGCTCGTCGGTCGTGATGTTGCAGCGAAGCGCCAGGTAGGCCTCGTAAATCTCGCCGCCGGCGTTGCCGCGGGAGTCGACGCGGCGAATGACGGGCGTCACGGTGTTGTGGGCCACGCCGTCGGCCGTGTGTGCGATAACGCCCACCGACTCATCGGACCACTCGCGCCAGGCGAGGATAATCTTCTCGGCAGCGTCGAGCAGCTGAGCGCGGTCATGCGAGCGCAGGCGCAGCACCGAGAGCGGCCACTGCAGCACGGTACCGCTAACCTGATCAAATCCGGGCACGCTAAACTGCGAGACCTCGGCGGCGTGCATCATGGGGAACTCGTGCGCGCCGCCCTGGAAGTGGTCGTGCGACAAGATCGAGCCGCCCACGATGGGCAGGTCGGCGTTGGAGCCAATAAAGTAGTGCGGGAACAGGTCGACAAAGTCGAGCAGGCAGGTCAGGCCCTTGCGGTCCACGTGCATCGGGCGATGCTCGGAGCTCATAGCAATGCAGTGCTCGTTAAAATACGCATACGGGCTGTACTGGAAACCCCAGCGCTCGCCGTCGAGCTGGATGGGGATAACGCGCAGATTCTGGCGGGCGGGGTGAGCGCCGCCGTCGGCTGCGGCGGAGCGTCCGGGGTAGCCCTCGTTTTCGATGCAGAGCTGGCAGGCGGGATACTTCTCACCCGTGTTCTTGGCTACACCTGCCGCGGCGATATCGCGCGGGTCCTTCTCAGGCTTGGACAGGTTGATAGTGATCTCAAGATCGCCCCAGTTGGTGGGGGTGCTCCATTTGATGTTGCGCGCGATGGCGGCACGGCGCACGTAGCCGGCGTCACAGCACAGGTCGTAGAACCAGTCGGTCGCGGCGCGGGGCTCGTTGACGCCCATGCGTCCGTTGAACTCCTCGTTTACGGCTGAAGGTCTCGGCATGAGCGCGCCCATGATGCGCATGGCGATGCGGTCGCGGCCCGATGCCGTGTCCTCGGCGGCGCCGTTGACAACGGCGGCTTCGGAAAGCGCGGCAAGCGTGCCCTCAAGGTCAAAATCGGGGAGCGTATCGGGGTGCAAGAGCGAGAGTTTCTCAACCTGGAGCGCCCAGGCCATATCGAGCGCGGGCCCCGTAGCGCCGATGCACTCCAAAATGGTGTTGTATGCCCAGATGCGGTCGTCCTGGCCGATCATCGATCGGTGGATGGCGTACTCGATCAGGTTCTGTGCGGCCTCGCGCACGTCAGTCATTACAGCCATGCCGCGTAAGCCCCCTTGTCAGAGATGGCGTAGTGACGGGCAGAGCCCTCGCCCAGCCAGCCGTTCATCTTGGCAATGAAGGTGTCGACCAGGTCGAGCGGCACGAAGGCCTGGATGGTGCCACCAAAGCCGCCACCGTGGATACGGACGGCGCCGCGGCCGTCGAGCACGTGCTCGGCCAGCGCCAGGGCATACATGGAAGGCTGCTCGGAACCCAGCTTGGCAACAACATTCTGCAGGTACATGGCAGAGCTGGCGCCGGACTCGCGCGTCAGGACCAGGAACTGGTCGATGTCGCCGGCGTTCAGAGCTGCCCAGCGCTTGTCGACCAGGCCGTTCTCGTACCAGTAGTGAACGGCGCGCAGGCAGGCACGGTCGCCCAGCTTGGCGCGCAGCTCGGGGAGCTTGGCGTCAAAGTCGGCAACGGTGACCTCGCATAGGCGCGCCTTGCCAAACTCGGCAGCGACGTCCTGCATCTCGCGCGGAACGGCGGCGTAGTCGTCGGTGGCGGCCACGTGGTCGGCACCGACCTTAACGAGCACGAGCGCGTAGCCGTGATCCTCAAAGTTGAGCTCGAGCTTCTGGGTTTTAGGCTGAGCCTGGTCCTCAAAGTCCATGTAGGCAAGGCCGCCCAGGCACACGGCTGCCTGATCCATAAGACCGCAGGGCTTGCCGTAATAGTTGTTCTCGGTGCGCTGGCTCATCTGGGCGAGCGCGACAGGCTCGATGGCGGGTGCGCCCCAGAGGGTTTCCATGGCACGACCGTACGCGGCCTCGACGGCAGCGGAGCTGGATAGGCCGCCGCCCGAAGGGACGGAGCAAGTAAAGGCGAAGTCGAAGCCCTTGGGCTCAACACCAAGCGCTGCAATCTCGTGGGCCATACCGCGGACGAGGCTTGCGGACGTGCCCTTCTCGGACTCCTGAACATCTAGCGTATCGAGTGTGATCTCAAAGGTGGGGTAGCCCTCGTCGGCTACGCGAACCTTGTTGGAATCGGTTGCCACGGCGATGCCGTCGACGGCGACATCGAGCGAGCCGGCGATAACGTGGCCGCCCTCGTGGTCGGTGTGGTTGCCGCTGATCTCGGAACGGCCGGGCGCGTGCACGTAGAGCACCTGGCGGTCGCCGATGGGGCCAAACTCCTCCTCGAACAGCTTGGTGAGCGTGGCGAATGTCTTTTCGTCGGGGGTGGTCATGGGAGTCCTTTCCTTGGCGTGCCCGGGTGGGTTTTGCGTCGTTATGAGTACGTTAACAACTTGTAGCGGCATGAACCAAGTGTTCACGATATCGCACGTTACGGGCTATGTTAACGTACTCATAACACATCGCTTGCCACTTTTTGAGAATCTGGTAATCGGTAGAAATACAGCCGTGAACGGTACTGCCGTATGGACTTATAAAGCAGAAGAGATGCAGATAGAAAAAGTAGAGTACGTTAACATGCGTCCGACGATAGCGGGCCTCGGCGCGGGATGTATTTCTGCCCGGGCCGGCATGCACGCTATTCAGATCTCGCAAGGGTGAAGGTGATCCTGTGGCAAGGCGCCCGTCCAACGATACCAGTTCGCGTCCGGTCTCCATGGCCGACGTTGCCCGCGCTGCCGGCGTTTCGCAGCAGACGGTTTCGCGCGTCGCCAACGGCCTTCCTAACGTTAACGAGCAGACGCGCCAGCGCGTGCAGGCCGCTATGCAAGAGCTCGGCTTTCGTCCGA
This sequence comes from uncultured Collinsella sp., assembly GCA_902494345.1. GTDB lineage: Bacteria > Actinomycetota > Coriobacteriia > Coriobacteriales > Coriobacteriaceae > Collinsella. The sequence continues at coordinate 43,918 of CABUSV010000017.1, read as the reverse complement.
GTTATGCCGGTCGCTCGCTGCGCGATGGCCGTTACCATTCGGTCGGCCTGTGCGTCAACGATGTCACCAAGTTTGGCAACCTCTCAATGATTGACGGCATCGCCAGCGCTGCTCGCGAGCATAATTGCGCCATCACGCTGGTCGAGATGTCCAAGACCGAGGAGTTTTCGCTTGCCGAGGCCACGCGTCGTATGGCCGCATTGCCGGTGGACGGCATCATCATCGGCATGAGCCGCATGGCGCCCGATTTTGAGACGTTTGATCCACTGCCGGGCATTGGCACGGTCATCGTTACCATGTACGCGCACCCGCGCGTGACCACGGTCGACTCCGACCATTACGGCTGCTCGCTCTTGCTTATGGATCACTTGTTTGAGCTGGGGCACGAGCAGATTCGCTATATTGGCGGCCCGTCGTTCTCGGTCGACGAGCAATTTCGTCGCGCCGGTTGGCAGGATGCACTCGAGCGTAAACACATCGAGCCGGCAGAGCCGCTCGAGGGCGACTGGTCTGCCAACAGCGGCTACGAGGCCGGCAGGTACCTGGCCGAGCACGATCGCACCATGACGGCGATTTATGCGGCAAACGACCAGATGGCAAATGGCGCGATTGCTGCGCTGCGCGATAGCGGTCTGCGCGTGCCCGAGGACGTGAGCGTGGTGGGCGTCGATGATTCGCTCGATGATTTTGTAGCGCATAACGAGCTCACGACCGTGCGATTCGATCTACATCAGCGCGGACGCGAGGTATTCGAGCATGCGGTTCCCGAGGCGGGTACGGCGGGCAAAACCGTTGCCATTCGTATTCCCGGCAAGCTCATCATTCGACATAGCACGACGGTGCCACGCGCATAGTTAGTGCAGGTAAACGGCGATGTATCGCATTTCAATAACAATCGGTATGGATGCCGGTAGATAGCTGTCGGGATACGGCCGAGTGCTATGATAGACGGGTTCTTTTGTCTATCTAGGAGGCTTTGCCTGATGGAGATCACCAAGGATATCCGCTACATCGGTGTCGACGATCACGACATTGACCTGTTCGAGGGCCAGTACGACGTGTCCGAGAACGGTATGGCATACAACAGCTACGTTATCTTGGGCGATAAAATCGCTGTCGCCGATTCGGTCGACGCTGGCTTTGTCGACGAGTGGCTCGGCAACCTCGAGGCCGTGCTCGATGGCCGTACGCCCGACTACCTGGTCGTCCATCACATGGAGCCCGATCACTCCGCCGGTATCGCTGCCTTTATGGAGCGCTATCCCCAGGCGCAGATCGTGGCCAGCATGGGTGCTTTCCGCATGATGGTCAACTACTTTGGCACCGATTTCCCCGAGCGCAAAATGGTCGTCAAAGAGGGCGATGTGCTCGATCTGGGCGGCCACAGCCTGACCTTTATCGGCGCCCCCAACGTTCACTGGCCCGAGGTGATTTTCTCCTACGAGTCCACCGACAAGGTGCTCTTTAGTGCCGACGGCTTTGGCAAGTTTGGCGCCAACGACATCGAGGATCCCGAGGGCTGGGCTTGCGAGGCTCGCCGCTACTACTTTGGCATCGTCGGTAAGTTCGGCAAGTTCGTGCAGGCCGTTCTCAAGAAGGCCGCCGACCTGGACATTCAGATCATCTGCCCGCTCCACGGCCCCGTGCTGACCGAGAACCTGGGCTACTACCTCGACACCTATAACACCTGGTCGAGCTATCAGCCCGAGGACGAGGGCATCACGATCGCCTATGCGAGCGTGTATGGCCATCTGAAGGCTGCCGTCGAGGAGCTCGCATCTGCGCTCGAGGCTCGCGGCCAGAAGGTCTCCGTCTTTGACCTGGCTCGCGACGACATGGCCGAGGCCGTTGAGGATGCGTTCCGCTACGACCGTCTGGTGCTCGCCTCCATTACCTATCAGGGCGAGATCTTCCCGTGCATGAGCACCTTTATCCACACGCTCGCCGAGCATGCCTACCAGAACCGCACCGTGGCGCTTGTCGAGTCCGGTTCCTGGGCGCCCGCAGCTGCCAAGGTTATGACCAAGGAGATCGAGGGCATGAAGGACATCACCCTGACGCAGAACAAGGTGACTGTGCTGGGCTCGCTCAACGACGCCTCGCGCGCTCAGATCGAGGCCCTCGCCGACGAGCTCTCCAAGTAGCGACACGTTCACTTTTGGCGCTCAACTATCACAACCACCACAAAGGGGGCAGGCACCTTTGTGGTGGTTTTTGTTTAAGCGCCGGCGATGATGAGGGCTGGACGTGCGCTGTCGGTGGCCTTGGCGATTGAGGTGGCGACGGCATGATCGGGGTCACGGTCCATCACGATGGCGTCGACATCGGTCAGCTCGGCAAAACGGTACATGCCACGTCCGTTGACCTTACTGGCGTCCATGAGGGCGACGCTTTGATGGGCCGCGGCGATCATAGCCGTTTTGGTCTCGGCCATCTGGGGAAAGTCGGTCGTAAAGCCGCAGCTGGAGACAAAGGCGCCGGGGCACATGACGGCCAGATCGGCATGGACCATTTGAAGCGCCTGCATAGTGAGCGGTCCGTACAAATAACGATGGCCTTTGCGCAGCGCCCCGCCCAGCATGACGACATCGACCGAGGGCATGCTCTCGTCGATGTAATCGGCAATGGTAATGTCTGCCGTGATGACGGTGATGCCGTCGCGCTGGTCGAGGAGCCGGACGAACTCGAGCGCCGTGGTGCCCGAGTCGACGAGCAGCGTGTCGCCGTCATTGACGAGCTCGATGGCGCTTTGCGCGATGGCCTGCTTGGCAGCGACGTTGACATTGATGCGGCGATCCTGCGTGGAGACGGTCAGGCGTTTGTGGAGCGAGACGGCACCGCCGTGCGTGCGGCGCAGCTTGCCTGCTTCGGCGAGCGCGTCCAGGTCGGCGCGGGCGGTGACGGAGGACACGCCAAAGGTCTGGGCGATTTCTGCTACCTGCACCGAGGCATTATGCTCGAGCATTTCCATGATGGCGGCACGACGCTCATCGGCGAAGGCTCGGGTTGTTGCGTGGGCCATAGCTGCTCCATTCTCGGCAAAATTTGCAGGAATTGTGTTGACTCTATTTTCGTTCATTTTCTTTTTGAGTAAGAAAACACCTTTCGATTACTTATCTTTTCTATAAAAGAAAGACGCTGAACGCCTAAAATTCAATATCGAACATGTCCACTCTGCTCAAATTCCTTCCGTTTACTTTTCAAAAACGACTGTATTGACCTGCATGGGCTCAATATCTCGCGCGTGTAAAGCCGCTGAATTTCATACAATGAGCGCAGTAAAACGCAAGGTAAAACGCCTTGTGAACAACTACGCCCGATGTCCAGATGCGGGCGAGGGAGAGGAGCAAACGCTCATGGCACTTGTTACCACCGAAAAGATGCTCAAGGACGCTCAGGCCGGCCACTACGCCGTCGGCGCGTTCAACGTCGAGAACCTCGAGTTTGTTATGGCCGTTCTGGCCGCTGCCGAGGAGACCAAGTCCCCCGTTATCATGCAGACCACCCCGGGCACCATCAAGACCGCTGGTCTGGACTACTTCTACGGCATGGTCAAGGCTGCCGCCGAGCGCGCTTCCGTGCCTGTCGCTCTGCACCTCGATCACGGCGATGGCTATGACCGCTGCATGCAGGCTTTCCGCACGGGCTACACCTCTGTCATGATTGACGGTTCGCACGAGTCCTTCGAGGACAACATCGCTCTGACCAAGTCCGTCGCCGATGCTGGCCGCGCCATGGGCGTGCCCGTCGAGGCCGAGCTCGGTAAGGTTGGCGGCAAGGAGGACGACGGTCCCGCGGTTGAGGGCGAGAGCCCCTACACCGATCCGGCCGAGGCCAAGGAGTTCGTCGAGCGTACCGGCTGCACCTCGCTGGCCATTGGCGTTGGCACCAGCCACGGTGTGTACACGAGCGATCCGCACATCGAGCAGTCCGTGGTCAAGGCCATCCGCGACGCCGTCGACGTGCCGCTGGTTCTGCACGGCACCTCTGGTGTGCCCGATGAGCAGGTTGCCGAGGCTGTGAAGAACGGCATCTGCAAGGTCAACTACGCCACCGAGCTGCGTCAGGCCTACACCAAGGGCTTCATGGCCTACATGGCCGAGAACCCTGCCTGCTTCGATCCCAAGAAGCCGGCCAAGGAGGGCATGCGTGAGATCACCGAGCTGGTTAAGATCCGCATGACCAACCTCAACTCTGTGGGCAAAGCAGAGTAACAACAAGGGTACTCTGATCCCACCGGACGGTTTGGGCGGGTCCCGTACTTAGTTTCCAAAACGTCCTCGCGCATGAAGGCCCCCGTTGTCTCGCTTCTTCGAAGCGTTGACAACGGGGGCCTTCGCGCTGCGGAATGATTTTGGAAACTAAGTACGGGACCCGCCCAAACCGTCCTGCTCAATCGCCCTTGTGGCGTTGGGGCTGAAAGGGTGGGGCGCGGGGGTTACTTGGTTGTTAGGGTTAGTAGGTCGTTGGGGGTTTTGAGGTTGTAGGTGGCGTTTGGGATATCTTGGTGTGATCCCCATGCTGCTCGGGCAAAACTGACCCCTGCTGAAGTTGCGCATTGTTCGTCGTAGACGGTGTCGCCAACGTAGACGACGTTGCCAGGATTCGCGCCCGTACGCCGGAGATATTCGAGCATGGGAGCGGGTGCGGGTTTATGTTCGGTTGTGTCTTCGACAAGGATGATTTGCTCAAAATACTTATCGAAGCCAAGGGGTTCAATTTCTTCTGCGTATTCGTCGCGCGCACGTGAGGAGACGATGCCAAGTTTGCAGCCGTTGTCGGAGAGTGTTGCGATAACTTCGTGCAAGCCGGGAAACACGCTGATGGTGCTTTTAAAGCTGGCGGCAACTTGGCACCAGCGATTCAACGTTGCCTGCGAGTAGATTCCAAGTTTCTCAAGGGCATCCTTGCCGGGTATGCCGAGGGCAAATTCAAGCTCGTGTCGGGGGAGCGTTTTGCCGGTCTCTTCTTGGACAATCTGGACAAGCGATGATAGAACGCTTTCTTCTGTATCTGCCAATGTCCCATCAACGTCAAATACGATATGGTCAAAGTGCTTCATATGGTTGCTCCTCTCTGTTGTTTGCCTGCAAGTTTGATGCGGTGACAGAAGAAAGGCTAGCGGGATTTCTGCCTGGCGCTATCGAGATTCTGCCTCGCTGCTCGATAGCTCGAAGGAGTGCATCCCATTTGTTCTTTAAATACCTGACCAAGATGGCTTGCTGTCGCAAAGCCGCATTGGCGTGCGACTGTCTGGACCGTTCGCGTGGTGTGTGCCAAAAGTTCGCAAGCACGGTTTACGCGGTATGCGCGCAGATATGCCGCCGGGGTCGTTCCTGCGCAAGCTTCGATAATGCGGTAACACTCTCTTTCGCTTACGCCGGCTGCAGATGCCATCTGGGGCACATCTATAGCGGCTGCATAGTTTGCGCGGATATAGTCCAGGATTGCCTTGAACTGTACGTCGCGGTTGGTCATCCAAGAGGCGTTGTCGGAGGAAAAGAGCGGTTCGGCCTTGGCGTAAATCTGAATCCAGAGCTCTGACAAGCTATTCCGAAGTGCCATCTCGTTCTGCGGCCGTTGAAGGTCGTGGCTAAAGGAGCTCTTCAGTAAATCGATAAAGGGCATATCGTCGGGGTTGGTGGGCGACCATTTGAGCACATCGACGCCTCGACATTGCAGTAAAGGATTGATATAGCGCTTTTGGAGACGTCCCGCGGGATCGCCGAGCATCGACGGCTGAAAGATATGCAGCATTTGAATGGCTGGCGCCGAATTGGGCGATTGCAGCGTGCTGTGCAAAACGCCGCCGTTGATAAAGCCGGCGGACCCTTCCTCAAAGCGTACGTGCTCATGAGCCGCGCGCGTTCGATAGTCAATCGCTCCCTGCTCCATGTAGAAAAGCTCAACTTCGGAATGCCAGTGCCAGGGGACGGAATTGCCCGGATAGCGAGCGAATTCTGCGCGTTCGGCAATATAGGGCCAGTCTTCGGCGGTCTCGGGAAACGCTTCCTCGCGTCCTCCGCGGTGCAATTCTATGTGATCCATGTTTCGCATGGCATCAGTATAAAGCGCGATGGGCTTAGATTGCTCTTGCCTGTTCGGGGAACGCCTTGTCTAGGGATGCTTGGAGCTTTTCGAACGATGCCCGCAAGTTGTGGCTCTGGTCGGTTGACCGTTTGGCTTTTGTGGTGGGGGAGTCGAGGAGGCCGTTTCTCTGTGTCGGGGGGAAGGAGAAAAGGCCTGCATGATTTAGGGATGGCTGCTGTGCTGCGTCATTGGAAGAATGCATGCTTATGCGGCCTCCTCGATGTCCACCAAAAGATTGCGCTCGGGGTATGCTGCTAGGTCCCGTGCGCTGGCAGTATTATGCCGCGGCTGCTGCAAAGAAGCGCTAAAGAAAGGCTTAACCTGGTTTGGCGTTACGATGAAACTGCAGGTCAGAGGTATCGAGTAACATTCTTGAAAGGTTTTGAGCTTAAGGGCTTTCTAAGGTTTGTGGCGCGGATGTGGCTCGCCTGTGTGGGGCGTGTGAATGCTCGCTGTTAGCGCTGCGGCTCTGCGGCGCGCACCTGCTCGATGACCTTTTCCATCGTGGTGTCGATGCGGTCTTTTTTGAGCTCGCATTCCCAGATGGTTATGGGCGTCCAGCCCATTTGAGTGAGCGCTGCCACGGCGGCGCGATCGCGTTCGACGTTGCGACGGAACTTTGCCTCCCAAAACTCAACGTTGCGCTTGGGCTGGCTCGGATTGCACTTGGGGCAGCGGTGCCAAAAGCAGCCGTTGACGAAGATGGCGATCTTGCGTCCGGGGAAGGCGATATCGGGCTTGCCGGGTACCTTCCATTCCAAACGATAGCCCGTAAGGCCCGCGGCGCGCAGGCGCTGGCGAACGAGCAGCTCGGGTTTGGTGTTCGCACGCTTGTTGCCCTTCATGGACTTTTTTATAGCGGCGCGACGGCGTACGAGTTCACGCTCGTCGGCGGAAAGGTCCGAGGTGTCGATGCCGTCGAGCAGGCCGGGCTTGGGGCGCTTTTTGCTGCGGCGCTTGGCTTTGCGCTTGGGTTTGGTAACGGGCTCGTCGGCTGTGGTGGACTCGGTGTCGTTGGCGGCGTTAGCCTCAAGCCGATCTTCCTTCAGCTCAATCAGGGCATCGATAAGCCCCTTGTCGGCGGGCATCCATTCCACCGTGGCAAGCGAGGCGCGCGGAATCCAGCGGATATCGAGCTGTCGGTCATGTTTCTGAGGCTCATCGGATTCATCGGCGAGCGAGCAGTAGTAGCACTCCATGGAGAGATGAAAATCGGGGTAGTCATACTCAACGGTATAGAAATCGCGCAGGTTGGTAACTTTTACCTGCAGCTCTTCCATGAGCTCGCGGCGCACGGCGTCTTCGGGTGTCTCGCCGCGCATGAGCTTGCCGCCCGGGAATTCCCAAAGTCCTTGCATGTCGCCGTAGCCGCGCTGCACGGCAAGCAGCTCATCGGATCCTTCTTTGCGAATGATCCCAGCGGCAACATGAACAGTCTTCAACAGGAGTCCTCTCTCAATATCATCACGTGGCAGGCTAGCTACCCCTACCTTACACAACGGTAAGACAAGCGTAAGCCATATCGATGGTAGCTGACTCGTCTTCTTGCGACTATAGATGCCGTAGACTAATCGCAAGAAAGGACTCGGTATGCAAACCACGCACATGGCGACCCCGGTACTGGAGGTCGCGCATCTCGAAAAGGTATATGGAGCGCTGGGCAACGTGACCCGCGCGCTCAACGACGTCAGCTTTACGGTCAACCGCGGCGAATTTGTTGGTATCATGGGCGCTTCGGGCTCGGGCAAGTCGACGTTGCTCAACTGCGTGTCGACCATTGATAGCGCCACGAGCGGCACGATCCGCATCAACGGCCAGGACGTGACGCGCATGAAGCAGGCTAAGCTTTCGCAGTTCCGCCGCGAAGAGCTCGGCTTTATCTTCCAGGACTCCAACCTGCTCGATACGCTCACGGCACGCGAGAACATCGCCCTGCCGCTCACCATCGCCCGCGCAAATTCGGCAGAGATCTCGACCCGCGTGCAGGATGTGGCAGCGCGCCTGTCCATCAGTCAGGTGCTCGACAAGTATCCCTACCAGATGTCCGGCGGTCAGCAGCAGCGCGTTGCCGCGGCTCGCGCGCTCGTTACCGACCCCACCATGATCATGGCCGACGAGCCCACCGGCGCCCTCGATTCCAAGAGCGCTCGCCTGCTGCTCGAGAGCCTGGAGGCCCTCAATCGCCGCCTGCGCGCCACCGTGCTCATGGTCACGCATGACAGCTTTGCTGCCAGCTACACGAGCCGCGTGTTGTTTATCCGCGACGGCAAGATCTTCACCGAGCTGCGCCGCGGCGACACCGACCGCCGAGAGTTTTTCGACCGCATTATGGAGGTCGTTGCCATGATGGGCGGTGAGGGCTCCGATGCTCTGTAAACTCGCTTGGGGCAACGTCCGCCGCGCCGGTCGCGACTACCTTGTCTACCTTTTGACGCTCACCCTGGGCGTCACGGTCTTCTATGCCTTTAACACCATCTCAATGCAGGTCGACATCGCCGGAATCGATGAAGAGGGCTTGGCGCAGGTTATGGGCAGCATGCTCGGCGACCTGACGTACTTTTTGGCCGGTGTCATGGCCTTTTTGATGGTGTATGCCAATAACTTCATCATGAAACGCCGCAAAAAGGAGTTTGGCCTGTACCAGGTGCTCGGCATGGGGCGCGGTCGCGTCGCCACGATCATGGCGCTCGAGACGGTGATTGTCTCGGTGGTGGCCTTTGTCGCCGGCATTGTGCTGGGTGTGGGACTCTCCCAGCTCATGACGTTCTTTACGGCCTCGCTCTTTAAGACACAGATCGCCAATTTCCACTTCTTTTTCTCGATGCATGCGTTCAATCTGACCCTTGCCTGCATGCTCGTAATGTTTGTGCTCACGCTACTGCTGAACCTCCGCGCCGTGCGTCGTACCAAACTCATCGAGCTTATGGGTGCCGAGCGTCGCAACGAGAGCATCAAGACACGCAACCCCTGGATCGCGATTGCCATCTTTGCCGTGGGTGCGGTGCTTGTGGGCGTGGCCTATTACCGTCTGCTACGTGATGGGTTCCCGCTAACCGCGACGGATAGCAAGCTGCAAGAGGCCATGAACCAGTTTGGTATTACGACCGCTATGGTTACCGTGGGCACCTTTGCCCTGTTCTGGGGACTCTCGGGCATGCTCATCAAGCTGCTGCAGAGCCTGCGCGGCGTGTATTGGCGCGGCCTCAACATGTTTACCGTGCGCCAGCTTGCGGCCAAGGTCAACACGGTGTGCTTTTCGATGGGCGTCATCGCGATGCTCCTGTTTTTGGCCATCACCTCGGTGACGTGCGGTATGTCGATTGCCAACGTGATGAATGAAAACCTGGAGCGCCATAACCCTGTTGACGTGTCTCAGACGTATGTCTATTACACGCCCGATACGCTCGACTACTACAAAGGGTATGTCAATCCGTCTGAGGCCGATCGCATGGTGTTGGCCGATACAACGGTCGATTTGTACCCTGCATGGCACGGCAAGGGCAAGTCGGCGAACAACAACGACGAGACCGGCAAGAAGGTCGATATCGCCGATGTTGCCGGTGAGCATGTGCAGATCGATTCGTATCTGAGTTACCCATTTGGCGGTTCGGATCCTTCGGTGACCCCAGGTGAGATGTGCAAGATCATGGGCGAAAAGCTTCCCAAGGCGTTCGGGGGTAGCAATGCCGATACGATGGGTCTGTTTGTGACGCCGGCAAGCCAGTACAACAAACTGCGTCAGATGATGGGCGAGGAGCCGGTGCACATTGGCCGCGACCAGTACTTGCTCACGTGTGATATGGGCGGCGAGCTGGTCGACCTGTACACCAAATACATGGCCGGCGGCCATACCCTCACCTTGGGTGGGCATGAGCTCAAGCCCGCAACCGATAAGTCGGACGAAGATACGGCGGCCATCGCCAACTCGGCGATGGGCAGTAATCCGGGTACCGTCGTCGTTGCCGACGAGCTGTTGTCCCAGCTTAATCTGCAGCCGTATTCCAGTAGCCTGCTCGTTAACTACAAACAGGGGATGGATACGACTGAGGCAGACGAGAGCATTAAAAACACTGTGCTCGACAATCTGCTCGTTGACGGCAAGGAGCCGGGGTCGTGGGGAATCTTCATCACACGCTCCGAGATGTACACGCAAGCAGCGCAAATGAACGGTCTTATTAGCTACCTAGCCATCTACATCGGCTTTGTATTGGTCGTTGCATGTGCGGCGATTCTGTCGATCCAGCAACTCTCCAACGTGGCCGACGGCAGCCGCAGCTATCGTGTGCTGGCACAGATCGGCTGCGACAACCGCCAGATCCGCCATTCGGTGATGGCGCAGCAAGCGGTATTCTTCCTGTTCCCGCTGGCAGTGGGCCTGGCGCACTCCTTTGTGGCACTTAAGGTGATCATCGAGCTGGTGAGCATTTTCGGAAATATGAGCATCGGCGGCACCGTGGGCCTCACCTGTGCAATCTTCCTGGCAGCATACGGTGGCTACTTCCTGGTGACCTACCTCATGAGCGCTGGCATGGTGCAAGCTGCTATCGCCACCCGCTACAGCGAGTAACAAGCGGGCAAAACGGTCGCAAAACCAGAGGCGTGTGACCGCCGCGAAGGGGCTGGGGACCTCTTGCGGCGGTTATTTTTGCCTATCTGGTGCGTTTCGGATGCAAGTGAGTAGACTTTTTTGAACTTGCCGAGCACATCGCGACAAATGATCTATAAAACTGCAGGTCAGAGCTGTGGCGTTTTGGGGCATGCTTGGCCTCCTGCAAAAAGCCTACTCACTCGGTTTTTCTGCTAGAAGACCGCCACGAGGTAAGGCAACTCCCCCGGGTAGTCGTTGGGGACGTTCTTAAACGACTAGTCAAACAAGAACGTCCCCAATGACTACTTTGCGGGTAGCTAAAAGAGTCCCATCCTAAATTAGCTGCCCGCCAACACCGCAGGTAGAGCAAAAGTCAGCGAAAGCCCGCCAGAGCGAGCAAGGTGCCTTGAAGCGAGGCGGCATTGACCTTTTGGTCATGCCGTCGAAGCTGAAAGGCAGATTGCCGCTCTGACGGGCTTGCAGCGTCGAGTCGTTACGCGGTTTGGTCAAAACCGCGTAACTAAATCCGTTCCGCGATCTCGTGGATGAGGTAGTCGGTCTTTTCCCAGCCCAGGCACGGGTCGGTGATCGACTTGCCAAAGACGCCGCCATCGACCGGCTGGTTGCCGTCCTCAAGGTAAGACTCGATCATAAAGCCCTTGACCAGCTTGGAGATGGATTCGTTGCGGCGGCAGCTGTCGAGCACCTCCTTGCAAATGCGATACTGCTCCAGCGGACGCTTGCCCGAGTTGTCGTGGTTGCAGTCGATGACCGCTGCGGGATTGGCATAGCCGGCGTGCTCGGTATAGCGCTCGGCCAGGCGTTCCAGGTGTTCGTAGTGGTAGTTGGGGTAGGTGCGCCCATCGAGACCGATGTAGCCACGCATAACGGCGTGCGCGAGCGGATTGCCGTCGCACTCGACCTCCCAGTTGCGGAAGATGAAGCTCTGGTGCGCCTGCGCGGCGTAAATGGAGTTGAGCATAACGGTGGTAGAGCCAGCAGTGGGATTCTTCATGCCGACGGGTACCGAAATGCCGCTCGACACCAGACGATGCTCCTGGTTCTCGACCGAGCGTGCGCCCACGGCAACATAGCTCAGCAGGTCAACGAGGTACTGGTAGTTGGACGGATAGAGCATCTCGTCGGCGGTGAAGAAGCCCGTTTCCTTAATAACGCGCAGGTGCATATGGCGGATGGCCTTGACGCCCTCGAGCAGGTCGTCGGGAGCCTCGGGGTTGGGGTTGTGCAGAAGACCCTTGTAACCGGTGCCCTTGGTGCGCGGCTTATTGGTGTAGACGCGCGGAATGATGATGAGCTTGTCCTTGACCTCCTCGGCGGTCTTGGCCAGTCGGTTCATGTATTCAAGTACCGAGTCCTCGCGGTCGGCAGAGCACGGGCCGATGATGAGCACCTTGCGTGCGTCCTCGCCGGTAAAGACTTTGGCGACCTCGGCGTCAAATGCCTGCTTTTTGGCGGTAAGCTCGGCAGAAAGCGGCATTTCCTCGCGGATCTCCATGGGGATCGGCAACTTGCGTTTGAATTCCATGGCCATAGGGGCCTCCTCAATCTATAGAAAGAGCAATAAGCGTATTGTTGAGTGTTCGGCATTATCCGCTGTCGCACGCTAAAGTGCAAGTCCTTGTCACCCTGAAACCTTCCAAAAAGGGACAGGTTTATTTTGGTAGGTTTTATCTGGGGAAACGTCGGAGGATGTCGGGAGGGAGTGGCGCTACACGGGACCCTAAGGCTGTTGTCGGTTCCCCAGGAAACACCCCGTGGGCAAAAAATGCCAAATATGAGTACTGTTGCTCACCTAGTAACATATCCGTCTAGCGAGATAATAGACAAAGTGATAAATATGTTCATTAACGTTGGCACGCAGAAGCCTGCTAACGGGCGTTTTGATTAATTTGAAGGCGTATAGGGGCCGCAAAGAGGTCGTTTGAGGTGGTTTTGGCTGTTACTAAAAAGGTGACAGTACTCATATTTGCCCTTTTTTGCCCACGGGGTCTGGAAAGCGCCGTCAATGAGGTCTCAGGGAAGGCGTTTCGAGGCTCGAAGGACACAAAACGGGGGCGCAGGTTGTCCTGCGCCCCCGTTCTCGGGCGTCATCATTTCTCTGCGGCCGTATCTACGCCGCCTCGTCGAACTGCGAGTTGTACAGGTCGGCGTAGAAGCCGCCCTGGGCGAGCAACTCGTCGTGCGTGCCCTTCTCGACGATGTCGCCGTCGCGGATCACCAAGATCACGTCGGCGTTGCGGATCGTGGACAGGCGGTGCGCGATAACAAAGCTCGTGCGGCCCTGCATTAGCGCATCCATGGCACGCTGAATAAGCTCCTCGGTACGAGTGTCAACGTTGGAGGTCGCCTCGTCCAAAATCAGCGCCGGACGGTCGGCCAAAATGGCACGGGCGATGGTCACGAGCTGGCGCTGACCCTGCGACAGGTTGGTGCCCTCCTCGTTGATCATAAAGTCGTAACCGCCGGCGAGCGTATGGATAAAGTGGTCGCAGCGTGCGGCGCGTGCGGCGGCCTCGACTTCGGCATCGCTCGCATCGGGGCGTCCGTAGCGGATGTTTTCGCGGATGGTGCCGTTAAACAGCCAAGTATCCTGCAACACCATGGCAAACTCGCCGCGAAGTGCCGCGCGGTCCCAATCGCGCACGTCGACACCCTCGACGCGCAGCGAACCGCCGTCCACATCGTAGAAGCGCTGCAGCAGCTTGATGAGCGTGGTCTTGCCAGCGCCGGTGGGACCGACGATGGCGATGGTCTGGCCGGGCTGCGCCTCGCAGCTAAAGTCGTGGATGATGGTCTTGTCGGGCGTATAGCCAAACTTGACATGGTCGAACTCCACGTGACCGGGGCGCTTCTCGGGGATCTGCGCGTCGGTCTTTTGCTCCTCCTCGGGCGCGGCCAGGAACTCAAACACACGCTCGGTGGCAGCTGCCATCGACTGCATCGTGTTGCTCACGTTGCCCAGCTGCTGCACGGGTTGCGTAAAGTTGCGAACGTACTGGATAAAGCTTTGAATGTCGCCGGGCGTGGCATTGCCGGTCAGCGCGAGCTGCGCGCCCACCACGACGACGCCCACGTAGCCCATGTTGCCCACCAAGCTCATAAGCGGCATCATCAGGCCCGACAGGAACTGCGAGCGCCAGCCACTAATAAAGAGGCGGTCGTTTTGACGGTCGAACTCCTCGATCGAAGCCTCGGCGCGGTCGAACACCTGAATGACGTTCTGGCCGGCAAAATCCTCCTCGATAATGCCGTTGACGGTGCCTAGGACCTGCTGCTGCTCGCGGAAGTACGGCTGCGAGAAGTGAATCATCACCATCAAGATAATCGCGGCGGCCGGCAGCGTGAGCACGGTGACGCCGGTGAGCGGCAGGCTGATCGACAGCATCATGACGAGGACGCCGATAATCTGCGTGACGGACGTAATAAGCTGCGTCACGCTCTGGTTGAGCGACTGGCCGAGCGTATCGACGTCGTTGGTGATGCGGCTGAGCACGTCGCCCTTGCTGTGGCCGTTGAAGTAGCTCATCGGCACGACGGCAATCTTGGCGGCGATCTCCTTGCGCATGCGGTAGCAGATCTTTTGCGTGACGCCGGTCATGAGCCAGCCCTGGATGAGGCTGCAGACAGAGCTCGCCAGATATAGGCAGAGCAAAAAGCCGAGCGTCTTGGCGATCCAGGCAAAGTCGACGTCGCCGGTGCCGTTGACCTTGGCGACCAGGCCTTCGAACAGCTTGGTCGTAACCTGGCCGAGCACCTTGGGCCCCACAATGTTAAAGATGACCGAGCACACGGCAAAGGCGACGGCGGCAAACACGGCAATCTTGTGCTGGCCGATATGGCCGAGCAGCTGCCTCATGGTGCCCTTAAAGTCCTTGGCCTTTTCGCCGCGACGCATGCCGCCCATGCGGCCCATGGGACCACGCTGGCGGGTGGGCTTGGGAATCTGAGTCTTGGTCTCGTCTGCCATTAGCGCTCGCCTCCTTCCATAACGGCTGCAATCTCTTCTTGGGTAAGTCCCAGCTCCTCGGCGGAAAGCTGCGACTGTGCAATCTCCAGGTACGCCGGGCAGCTGCGCAGCAGCGCCTCGTGCGTGCCGGTGCCCACCACGTGACCGTCGTCGAGCACGATGATCTGGTCGGCGTGCATGATAGTGGCGATGCGCTGGGCCACGACCACGAGTGCGGCGTCGGTAACGTTTTTGGCCAGCTCCTCGCGCAGGCGCGCGTCGGTCTTGTAGTCGAGGGCGCTAAACGAATCATCGAAAACCACGACCTCGGGCTTTTTGGCCAACGCGCGGGCGATGGCCAGGCGCTGGCGCTGACCACCCGAAACATTGGAGCCGCCCTGGCTGATGGGGGAGTCGTAGCCGCCCTCGCGCTCGGCGATAAAGTCCTCGGCCTGTGAGATGCGCGCGGCTTGGCGCATGTCATCATCGCTTACCATGTCGCCCGCAAACTTGAGGTTGCTCTCAACGGTGCCCGAGAACAGACGACCCTGCTGCGGAATATAACCGATGCGGCGGCGCAGCTCGGAAAGGGTCATGTCGCGCACGTCGATGCCGTCGAGCGAAATGCTGCCGCCCGTGACGTCGTACAAGCGTGGAATCAGCTGCACGAGCGTGGACTTGCCCGAGCCCGTGGAGCCAATGATGCCGAGCATCTGACCGGCATGCGTGGTGAAGTTCACGCCGCTGATGACATCGGCGCGGGCATCGGGGTACTGGAAGCTCACGTCGCGGAAGGTGAGCTCACCGCGCGGCGAGCTGGCCGCGGGCAGTTTGGGCGAGGCAGGGTCGTTGATGCTCGTGGGGCAGGTGATGACCTCATCTACGCGCTCGGCTGCGACCTCGGCACGGGGCAGGATGACCGAAACCATGGTGAGGATCATAAACGCCATGACGATCTGCATAGTGTAGGAGATGAATGCCATCATGTTGCCGACCTGCATCACGCCGTCGGACACGCCCTGCGCGCCAAACCAGACGATAAGCACGGTGATGCAGTTCATGACGAGCATCATGAGCGGCATCATGAAGCTCATGGCGCGGTTGGTGTAGAGCTGCGTGGTCATCAGGTCGAGCGAAGCCTTGTCAAAACGCTCGAGCTCATGCTCCTCACGGTTGAACGAGCGGATGGGCATAAGGCCGTCGAGCAGCTCGCGCGCGGTAAGGTTCACGCGGTCCACAAAGCTCTGCATCTTTTTGAACTTGGGCATGGTGAGGCCCATAAGCACGCCGACGACGGCCGAGACCGCGATGATGGCCACGGCGATGGTCCACTCCAGGCCGGTGTGGTTGGCCAGGACGCGCATGACGGCGACGATGCCCATGACGGGCGCCAGTAGGCACATGCGGATAAACAGGGTTGCGGCCATCTGAATCTGCTGAATGTCGTTGGTGCAGCGGGTGATGAGCGAGGCCTGGCTAAACTTGCCTACCTCGGCCGGCGAGAAGCGCATAACCTTGTTGAAGGTCTCGCGGCGCAGGTCGCGGGCGATGGAGCAGGCGGTGCGCGAAGCCACGGCACCGGTCAGGATGGTGGCGACCAGCGACACCAGACACAGACCAAACATCGTGGTCGCCATGCGGCCCAGGTAGGCGTTCTGCACGTCGGCGGGGTCGATACCCTGCGCCTTGTACTCTTCTTGCACGTAGGTCACGGCGCGCTGGGTGACAATGGACCCCGACATGGAGCCCATTTTGTCCGCCATCTCATTGGCGCCCTCGACGAGCTTGCTTTGGTCTACCAGACCGCCCTCGATACCTAGACGCAGGCTCTTCATGGTGATCTTACCGCCGTCGGCATCAATCTGCTTTTGCATATTCTGCGCCGCTGCGGCCTTCTGCTGCATTTCGGTGAGCTGCTCGGGCGTCATCGCTGCTATCTGCTCGGGGGTGGGCATGGACGGGGCGGCGTTGTTGCCCTCCTCGCTGGACGTGTCCATCATGTCGCCCATGGAGCTGGCATCGATGCCCTGGTTAAGCGAAAGGACGACGGTCTCGGGCAGGCTCATAATGTCGGCAATCTTGCCGCCGTCGGCACGCTCCTCCTCGGTGCCCTTGTACGTGCGAATGCCGTTTTTGTCTGCCTTGCCAAACGCAGCTTCTACTGTCTTGGCGTCCTTGGCGCTCATAAAGAGTTCGAGGTCGTCCAGCGATTCGGCGCGAATGGTGTCGGGCACGGGCGAGGCGATGCCGCCTTGCTGCACGCCCACGTCGACGATGTCGCTCATATAGGTAGGCAGCGCCAGATCGGCGTTGCAGCTGATTACGATGAGTGCGATAGCTGCGAACAGTGCCAGGACATGCTTTTTAAAGAGCTTGAGAATCCTCACTCGGCATCTCTCCTTTCTTGATTGCGGTCGATTATTTCGTTGAGACGCCTTAGAAGGCGCACCATCTCTTGGGTATCTGTTTCGCCGAGCTGCTCGAGGAAGGCCGCGGTGCGGTCCTCGAATTCCCGACGCTTGATTTCGAGATCATGGAATCCCTTGTCGGTCACCGTGACGTGTACGCGACGACGGTCGGTCTTTGAGTGCTCACGCTCAACCCAGCCCTTGGCTTCGAGAGCGCGTAGGATATTGGCGATGCGAGCGTTTGAGACCCAAGCGCGATCAGCGAGTTCGCTCGGCGTGAGCGAACCGCCAGCGAGTATGAGGGCGCGCATGACAGCCATCTCGCCACCGAGAGCTTTGTCCGCAAAGCGCGAAATGCGCTGATGCATGCTGCCAAACTCAGTTAAGAGCTGACGCCCAAGCTCATGGAAATCGATATCTTCCACCGAAAACCCCTAACACTAGAAACTATTTTCAGTGAAAGATGATACCCCTGTATGCACACCTCATACAGTAGATTTTTGGGACATGCCTAGAAATCTACCTTCGTGGGCATTTCATGCCACCGCCTCTGTCGCGGCGAAAAGTAGATTTCTAGGCATGTCCCAAAAATCTATCGGTGGGTACTTTACCCTGCTAAAGCTGGCATAACAGCTAGAGTGCAGGACGTATAAAGGCAAAGGGAAATATCACGCAATTCGGCGAACGGTAGCTGCTGGCGGATGCGTTTCCTGCGGGTTTGTTAAAAACTCCCTAATGGTATAAAAAAAGAAACATATAACAGCCCTGATGAAGGGGGTGGCTATGCTATCCTTCTCACACGGGTGAAATCTTGGGTTTTGGGTTGTAGTTCCAAGGTGGACAAACGTTTTTCCTGCACCAACGTGTGGTGAAGAACGGAAGAAGCCGGTAGTGCAAGCCGAACATTCAAGAATTCAATAAGCAGCGGTGTGAGAGAGCGCCGCATTACACGTAACTAGGAGCGTGGTTACACAATGCAGGAGGCATGGGAAGGCTTCAAGGAAGGTATCTGGACGGGAGAGGTTGACGTCCGAGACTTCATCCAGAAGAACTACACCCCCTACGAGGGCGATGAGTCGTTCCTCGTAGGTCCGACCGAGCGTACCAAGGAGCTGTGGGGCGAGGTTCTCGACCTGCTGCTTAAGGAGCGCGAGCAGGGTGGTGTCCTCGATATGGACACCAAGACCGTCACGGGTATCGTGAGCCACCCCGCTGGCTACATCGATAATGCCCATCGCGACAAGGAGACCATTGTTGGCCTCCAGACCGACAAGCCGCTCAAGCGCGCGCTGCACGTCAACGGTGGTATCCGCATCGCTTGCCAGGCTGCCAGCCAGCACGGCTACAAGGTCGACGAGAACGTTGTCGAGCGCTACACCTTCGAGCGCAAGACCCACAACGCTGGCGTCTTCGATGTCTACACCCCCGAGATGCGTGCTTGCCGCTCGGCTCACATCATCACCGGTCTGCCCGATGGCTATGGCCGCGGCCGCATCATCGGCGACTACCGTCGTGTTGCCCTGTACGGCGTCGACTACCTGATCAAGGACAAGGAGGCCCAGAAGGCTTCCACCCCGACGGTCATGACCGCCGACAACATCCGCGATCGCGAGGAGCTGCAGGAGCAGATCCGCGCCCTTGGCGAGCTCAAGATGATGGCCGAGACCTATGGTTTCGATATTTCCAACCCTGCTACCAACACGCAGGAGGCCATCCAGTGGATGTACTTCGCCTACCTTGCTGCCGTCAAGGAGCAGAACGGCGCCGCTATGTCCATCGGCCGTACCTCTACGTTCATCGACATCTACGCTGAGCGCGACCTTGCCAACGGTACCTTCACCGAGGAGCAGATCCAGGAGTTCGTGGATCACTTCATCATGAAGCTCCGCATGGTCAAGTTTGCCCGTACCCCCGAGTACCAGGCCCTGTTTACCGGCGATCCGCAGTGGGTCACCGAGTCCATCGGCGGCATGGGTGTTGACGGCCGTACGCTCGTTACCAAGATGAGCTACCGCTACCTGCACACGCTCGAGAACATGGGCACCAGCCCCGAGCCCAACATGACCGTTCTGTGGTCGACCCGTCTGCCCGAGAACTTCAAGAAGTTCTGCGCCAAGACTTCTGTCGCCAGCTCCTCGATCCAGTACGAGAACGACGACCTCATGCGCGTCTATCACGGCGACGACTACGGTATCGCCTGCTGCGTGTCCTCCATGCGCATTGGCAAGGAGATGCAGTTCTTCGGCGCTCGCGCCAACCTGGCTAAGTGCCTGCTGTATGCACTCAACGGCGGTGTTGACGAGGTCTCCAAGAAGCAGGTCGGCCCCAAGTACCGCGCCGTCGAGGGCGATACGCTCGATTACGACGACGTTGTGGCCAAGTACAACGACATGATGAAGTGGCTCGCTGGCGTGTACGTCAACTCGCTGAACATCATTCACTACATGCACGACAAGTATTGCTACGAGCGCATCCAGATGGCTCTGCACGACAAGCACGTGCACCGCTGGTTCGCTACGGGCATCGCTGGCCTTTCCGTCGTGGCTGACTCCCTGTCCGCCATCAAGTACGCCAAGGTCCACCCCGTCCGTGACGAGAACGGCATCATCGTCGACTTCGAGACCGAGGGCGATTTCCCCAAGTACGGTAACGACGACGACCGCGTCGACCAGATCGCTCACGACGTTGTGCACCAGTTCATGGAGTACATCCGCATGAACGACACCTACCGCAACTCCGTGCCCACGACCTCGGTTCTGACCATTACTTCCAACGTCGTCTACGGTAAGAAGACCGGCTCCACGCCCGACGGCCGCAAGGCTGGCCAGCCGTTCGCCCCGGGTGCAAACCCCATGCACAAGCGCGATAGCCACGGCGCCATCGCTTCGCTGTCTTCGGTTTCCAAGCTCCCGTTCCGCGATGCTCAGGACGGCATCTCCAACACCTTCTCCATCATCCCGAGTGCGCTCGGCAAGGAGGACCAGGTGTTCTTTGGCGATATCGACCTTGATCAGCTGGGCGAGTAACTATTGTTAGTGCTATACTAACAATAACGATTACTGATTAGCGCGCCGGTTTCGGCCGGCGCCTATTAATCGAAGGAGACACATTATGAAGGTTTCTGAAGTTTCTGAGACTCAGGCCGATAACCTGGTCCACATGCTCGACGCTTACGCCGAGAAGGGTGGCCACCACCTGAACATCAACGTCTTCAACCGTGAGACGCTGCTTGACGCTCAGGCTCACCCCGAGAAGTACCCGCAGCTGACCATCCGCGTTTCCGGCTATGCCGTGAACTTCCACACGCTCACCAAGGAGCAGCAGGACGAGGTCATTTCGCGTACCTTCCACGACAAGTTCTAAAGGGTTCAACTCCTGTAGGATTGCTGGGGCCGGTTTTGGGTTATTTCCCAAAACGTCCTCGGACATGCAAAGAGGCTCCGCTGCGCGCGTTGCGCGGCGGAGCCTCTTTGCGTCCTGCGGAATGTTTTGGGAGGTAGCCCAAACAGCCCCGGCTGGGTCCTGTGTAGTCACCCTTTAGGCGGAACTCTCCTAATTATTTGGATGAGTCGTTTACTTACTTGTACTGTTACCGTCATCCCGCTGTTGTTGGGGTATGCTTTGTTCGTATGTAAACGTATGACATGTTGATGGGGGAGGGTGCTATGGCTCGCGAGAGTGCTCGTTCTAAGGATACGGCTAAGCCTGGCATCAAGGAAGTTGCGGCGGTGGCGGGGGTTTCGCCCACTACGGTATCTCGTGTGCTTAATAATCGTGGCTATATTAGCCAAGAGACCCGCGATAAGGTCCATGCCGCGATGAAGCGCATCAACTATACGCCCAACGATATCGCTCGTGCCATGCTCAACGGTCGCCTGAATCTTATCGGTATGATCGTCCCCTATGTCAGCAGTCCGTTTCATGCCCAAGTGGTTCAAGTCATTGAGCATACCCTGGCCGAAAACGGTTTTAAGATGCTGCTGTGCAATAGCGCCAATCGACCCGAGCTTGAGCGCTCTTATATCGACATGCTTCGACGCAATATGGTTGATGGCGTCATCGTCAACTCGCTTAATATCGGTGCCGAGGCGTATGCCGAGATGGGCTTGAGTCTGGTTGGTATCGACTGCGACCTTGGCGAAGCCTCTGTTCAGATTGCGAGCGACAGCTATAGCATCGGCGAACTTGCCACGCGTCGCCTGATCGATGACGGATGTTCACGCATCCTGTGCCTGCGCAGCAATAGCCGCATGCGCATGCCTGCCAATAAGCGTACCGATGCCTACCTCGATGTTGTTGAGCAGGCCGGTTTGCCCGCGCTTGTCCGTGAGGTCGAGTTCGTTAAGCCCGACGACGAAAAGAGTGCGGTCGTTGCGAAGATCCTCGATGAGAACCCCGATATTGACGGCATCTTTGCGGGAGACGACACGATGGCGGCTATCTGTCTTAACGTGATGAAGCAGCGCGGCTTGAGCGCTCCGGGCGATATTAAGGTCGTGGGCGCGGATGGTGCCCGCCGCACTATGACGTTTATGCCTGACTTAACAACCGTTCGCCAAGATATCGATCGCATCGGAGAGCTCGCGGCGCAATCCATCATTGCTCTTATTAACGGCGAAAAGCCCGAATCGAATATCAAGCTCCCCGTTGAACTCATTGAGGGTAAAACCGCGTAGTTCATCCCGTGCCAAAAGAATTCCTCAAACACCTCTGATGACCGTTCGCCGGCATATGTCAACCGTTTGCCGACGACTGGAACTGCGAAAAGACGTATTGGTGTGAAAACGTTTGACATATGAAAACGATTGACATATCTTGCAGTTGTACCGAGTTAGTATCTCGTGAGAAAGGAAGTCTCGGATGCACAAGGTGTATTACCAGCCTGAGGGAATTTGGGTAGGCGACATCATGCCGTACGGCGAGGACGGCACGTTCTATCTCTATCATCAGCGTGACACGCGAAACCCCGGACCTTTCGGAGAGCCGTTTGGCTGGGCACTCGCGACAACCAAGGACTTCGTCAATTACAAAGACTTTGGCGAGAGCCTTGAGCGTGGCGGCGACGAGGAAGTCGACCAGTATGTTTATGCCGGCACGGTGTTTAAGGTGGGCGACAAGTACCATGCGCTCTACACTGGTTGCAATCGCGATAAGGTCAAGGCACGCTTGATGAAGCAGGTTCTTCTTCACGCAACGAGTGACGACGCCGTCAAGTGGGAGAAGAACATCGCCGAGACGCTGCTTCCGCCCCAGGAGGGTTACGATGACCGCAACTGGCGCGATCCCTTTGTGCTTTGGGATGAGGAGAACGAAGAGTACATGCTCATCCTCGGCACGCGTGTGGGCGAGGACAAGCGTCTGATGACCGGTCGTCTGGTCAAGTTCACCTCCAAGGACCTGGATACCTGGGAGTTCCAGGGCGACTGGTGGAATCCGGGCCTGTACACCATGTTCGAGATGCCTGATCTCTTTAAGATGGGCGACTGGTGGTATCTGGTGTTCTCCGAGTACAGTGATGGCAACAAGACCCGTTACCGCATGTCTCGCTCTATCAACGGTCCTTGGATCACTCCTGCGGACGATTCCTTCGATGGCCGCGCGTACTATGCCGCGCGTACCGCATTTGACGGCGAGCGCCGCGTTCTCTTTGGTTGGGTTCCTACGCGTGACGAGGGCGGTGACCCCAGCTCTTACCTGTGGGGTGGCACCTTTATGCCTCTCGAGATCGTTCAGCGTGTTGACGGAACGCTCGGCACCAAGCTTCCTGACAGCATGCTTGGCGCCTTTGGCGAGGCTAAGGCAGTCGAGGCCTTTGAGCTCTCCTGCGAGTCGGGCAAGGTCGAGCAGGTGCTCGCCGCGGATGCCGGTTCCACCTATATGCTCGATGCCGACATCGAGCTCGCCGGTGACGCTGCCGGCTTCTCGGTGAAGCTTGCCGAGGACGCCGAGTCCGGTCTTGCCTATGAGTTCCGCGCCAACCTGCGTGAGGGCAAGCTCGAGTTTACGGCGGCCCCCCAGTATCCGTGGTTCCAGGTCAACAACATGGGCCTCGAGCGTCCGTTGTTCTTTAAGGGCGAGGGCACTCATCATGTGCGCCTGGTCGTTGACGACGATATCGCGACCATCTTTGTCGATGATGTTGCGCTTAACGCTCGATTCTGCAATAAGCAGGGCCAGGGTGTGGCGCTGACGGTCACCGACGGTACGCTTAAGTGCGCAAATGCAACGATCGCGTCTCTGTAATGGCATCAAAACGTCTTATGATTTCGTAAAGGAATGGAGAGGAACATGGACTACAAAGTAGTGTCTCAGCAAGTCGTCGATAACGTCGGCGGTCTGGAGAACATCGAGGGCGCCACGCATTGCGTTACGCGTCTGCGTCTGGTGCTCAAGGATACGAGCAAGTACAACAAGGCCGAGCTCGAGAACATCGATGGCGTCAAGGGCGTGCTGTACAACAGCGGCCAGCTCATGATCATCTTCGGTACCGGTACCGTCAACAAGGTTTACGATGAGTTTATGGCTCTGACGGGCGTTAAGGAGATTAGCGCTTCCGAGGTCAAGGGCGCCGAGGCGGACAAGAAGGGCAAGTTCTTCTCGGTCCTCAAGGTATTCTCGGACATCTTTATCCCCATCATTCCCGCTTTCGTCGGCGCTGCTATCATCATCGGCCTTAAGTCGCTGATTGTTGCCAACGGCCTCTTTGGCATGGAGGGCAGCCTCGCCGATCACAGCGAGTTCCTCAAGAACCTCGCAAGCTTCTTTGCCATTATCGCCACCACCTTCGACTACCTACCTGTCCTGGTTATGTACAGCGCGGTCAAGCGTTTTGGCGGTAACCCGATCCTGGGCATCCTCGTCGGTATCGTCATGGTTCACCCGAGCCTTATGAACCGTAACACGTTCGTTATGGACCCGACGGGTGCTGAGTACTGGAACTTCGGTCCGCTCTCCATTCCCATGGTTGCTTTCCAGGGCGGCGTGTTCCCTGCAATCCTGACTGCCTGGTTTATGGCCAAGGTCGAGAAGATTGCCCAGAAGTACATCCCCGAGGTCGTTTCGTTCGTCTTTGTCCCGACCGTTACCCTGATTCTTGCTAACGTCGCCCTGTTCACCGTGTTCGGCCCGCTCGGCAACCTGATCGGCGACGTCCTCGCCGGCGTAATCGATATCCTGTACAACAGGATGGGCGTCTTCGGTGCCTTTGTCTTTGCCGCATTCCTGCAGCCGCTCGTCGTTACCGGTACGCATCAGTTCATCCAGGGTATCGAGGCAAACCTCGTTGCCACGACTGGCTTCAACTACATCCAGGCAATCTGGTCGGTTTCCATCATCGCCCAGGGCGGCGGCGCCATCGGCATGTACCTCATTCACAAGAAGCATTCCAAAGAGCGCAACATCTGCATGTCGTCCTTTATCCCGACGCTGGTCGGTATCTCCGAGCCCGCAATCTTTGCTGCAAACATGCGCTACTCGATCATCCCGTTCATCTGCGCTTGCATCGGTGCAGGCTGCGGCGGTGCCTTCGTGAAGCTCTTTGAGGTGCGCGCCATCGGTCAGGGTCTGACCGGCGTGCTTGGCCTGCTCATCGTTACGCCCGAGACGCTCGTGTGGTATGTGGCTGGCAATCTCATCGCCTTCATCGTGCCGATCGTCTTGATCTTTGCCTACAACAAGGCAAAGGGCGTGCCGACCACCGATGAAGAGGGCGCTGGCGCTGGCTTCGACGTTAGCTTCTAGTTGAGCCGTTCAGCGTAATGTGCGGATAAGTCCATTTGGGGAAGGGCGTTCGGCTCGTGTGAGTCGAGCGTCCTTTCCCATAGACGAGAAAGTCAACGGCGATGTTTAATCAAAAAAATAAGGTGACATGCGCGGACTATGAGCAGTGGCGTGCCGGACAGGATGAGACGGTGGCTCGCATCGCATCCGACCCCGATAGGCTTTTGTTCCATGTGGAGCCTGAGCTTGGCTGGCTCAACGACCCCAATGGTTTGGTTCAGATTGGTGATACGTATCACATCTATCATCAATACGATCCGTTCGATGCTGCGCATGGCGGTCCAGTGCTTTGGAACCATCTGACGACAAAGGATTTTGTGACGTACGAGAATCACGGCCCCGTGCTGTTCCCCGATTCCGATTTGGATTCGAGTGGAGCGTATTCTGGTTCTGCCTTTGTACGTGATGGCAAGATTCACTACTTCTATACCGGCAACGTTAAACATTTTGACCGTGATGATTACGACTACGTGTTGACGGGCCGTGAGCAAAACCAAATTCATATGGTTGCCGAGAATCCCGACGAATTGGGCGAGAAGCGCATAGCTGTTGGGCCGGTCGATTACCCCGACGATATCGGTACGCACGTGCGCGACCCCAAGATCCTTGAACACGACGGTATCTACTACATGGTTCTCGGCGCTCGTACGAAAGACGATCGCGGGTGCGTGCTTGTCTATACCTCGCGTGATCTAGAGGACTGGGGCTATGCGACGCGCATTGAGCTGGGCGAGAAGTTTGGCTTTATGTGGGAGTGTCCTGATCTGTTTGAGCTTGATGGCGAGCTTATTCTCGTCTGCTGTCCGCAGGGCGTGCCCGCCGATGGCTGGCGTTACCGCAATCCGCATCAGTGCGTGTGGTTCTCCATCGAGGCCGATTGGGGGGCGCCGAGCTTTAAGATCGTCGGCCAGGGCATGCCTCCGATGGTTGATGCCGGTTTTGATTTCTATGCCCCGCAGTCCTTTGAGGATGCTGCAGGTCGGCGTTTGATGATCGGGTGGTCTGGTTGCCCCGATGCGACGGCAGAAAGTCCGACGGTTACACGCGGGTGGCAGTGCGCGTTGACGGTGCCGCGAGAGCTGAGCATACGCGATGGTAAGCTCTGCCAGCAGCCGGCGCACGAGATTGAGAGGATGCGCGGCAATTGCATTCGCGCGACAGGCGGTGAAACCGTTGAGGAGCCGGGCCGCCTGTTTGATCTCGTGTTTTCCTGTGAGGGAGCAAAGATGGTCGAGCTCGAGATCCGCAAGGGTGTCTTTGTGCGTTATACGGACGGGATGCTTACCCTCGATATGGGCGACGAAGGCTATGGACGCGACCGGAGGTCGATCGAGCTCAGCGAGCTTCGCGACCTGCGCGTGCTTTCGGACACTACGATGGTCGAGATTTTTGCCAACGGTGGCGAGGCGGCACTTACGAGCCGTACCTATTCGCCGGCGGTTCCGGCGATGAAGCTGCACGCCGAGGGCGCGGCGTCGATGGATTTCTACCGCCTCGCTCATTAACCGTGCATGGAGCACATTGGACTTGTTAGGCGGAATGTGTCGCAGTTGCCGCGGCCAACTACCGTTTATCGCGTATAGCGACCGTTTGCGGAATAAGTAACACTCCTTAATAAACCGTGTAGAATCCTAGATAAGCACGGGGTTTTCCAGGGAGACGCTGTCCTTTGTTATGTGCAAGGGGCGGCGTCTCTTTGGCGCTTGGACGCTGTTGTGCAACAGTGCGGCGGCGCGTGTCATGTATTGAAAAGCCAATGTCGAGATGGGTCGTGATAAGAATGGGCAAGTATGTAATCGTGGTTGAGTCTGGGTCGGATGTGACGCCGGAGCTCTGCGAGCGCTACGGCATCGTGCGCGTGCCCATGCATGTCACGATTGGTGACGAGACCGTCGAGGACGGCTCGATTGATCCGCTCGAGATTTATTCGCGCTGCAACGAGTTTGGTGTGATGCCCAAGACCAGTGGCTGCGCGCCTGCGGATTTTGCTCACGTGTACGACCGTATCCATGCCGAGCAGCCCGATGCGACCATTCTGCATCTTGCGTACTCCGAGGCCACGACCTGCTCGCATCAGTCCTCCAAGATTGCAGCTAAGGGCCGCGACTACGTGTTCTCCATGGACACGCGCTTTGTCTCGGTGGGCCAGTCGCTCGTTGTTGTCGAAACCGCCAAATACATCGAGGCTCACCCCGATGCCACCGTCGACGAGATCTTTGCATTTACGAACTCCGTCATGGACCGCGTGCTGCTGGGCTTTGTTCCTACGGACCTTGCCTTCCTTAAGGCGGGCGGTCGCTTGTCCAACGTCGCGTTCCTGGGCGCCCATCTGCTCAAGATTAAGCCCTGCATTGAGGTAACGGGCGGCAAGTTCGTGGCAACCAAGAAGTTCCGCGGTTCTATGCTCAAATGCGCCCGCGCCTTTATTGACCACATGGTTGCCAAGGGCGAGATCGACTACTCGCACATTGGCTTGGCATATTCGGTAGGTCTTTCCGAGGAGCTGCGCGACGACATGGAAGTCTATGCGCACGACCTGGGCTTTAAGGACATTACCTGGACTCAGGTCGGCGGCGTCATCTCGAGTCATTGCGGCCCGACCGCCTTCGGCGCGGTGCTCACGCTCAAGGCGTAAAGGCCGCAGGCGAGCGTTCTCCAGCCTGACATCTCGACGTAGCCCCCAGCCATGGTGATGGGGGATAGATTAAAACGTGCCGTTCTAGTCCGAGACGTTTAAACGCAAACGCATGGGCTAGAATGGCTCTGGCATTTTAATTGATTGCATCCAAGGAGAGGCAAGGTAGCGCGAATGGCAGAAATGACGCTTGAGGGTGTGGACGCTCGTCCCGAGGACTCTGCGTTTGCCCTTGGCCGCGTGCATTCAATCGAGACGATGGGAACGGTCGACGGACCCGGCATCCGCTTTGTGGTGTTTGTTCAGGGCTGTCCCATGCGCTGTGCGTATTGTCACAATCCCGATACCTGGTCGGTTAGCGGCGGCACCATGGTGACCGTAGAGCACCTGATGGACGAGTTCCAGAGCAACCATGAGTTTTACCGCAGCGGTGGTATTACGGTGTCCGGCGGCGAGCCGCTCCTGCAGCCTGAGTTTTTGGCCGACCTGTTCCACGCCATGCACAATAACCACGATGGTCGTGTGCACACCTGCTTGGATAGCTGCGGCTATGCGTTCGATCCCGCGCATCCCGAGAAGTTCGATGCCGTGCTCAACGAGACCGACATGGTACTGCTCGATATTAAGCATGCCGACCCGGTCGAGCATAAAAAGCTGACCGGTTGTGATCCCGCACGCATCCTGGCGTTTGGCGATGAGCTTGCACGTCGCAATATCAAGGTCGTTATCCGCCACGTGGTTGTGCCGGGCATTACCGACACGGCGGAGGAGTGCGAGAAGCTCGGTCGCCTCATCGCTCCATGGCACAACGTGGTGGGCCTGGAAATGCTGCCGTATCACACGATGGGTGTCGTCAAGTACGAGCAACTGGGCATTCCCTATAAGCTCGAGGGCGTGCCCCAGATGGATACCGCGCGCATGCCCGAGCTGCGCAATGCCGTTATGGCCGGTATGAAAAAGCGCCGTGCGGAGCTAAAAAACGCCATCGGCTAGCGTGCCATTTTCGTTCCCCAAGGGCACTCATTGGGGACAGACTTAAATGAGTGCCCCTGGGCACCTAGTTGATTGCTAAAGAGCCCCGTCCTTAAAAGACTGCTCTCTGGGTTGCGGTGAGATGCGCAACAGAATCGTGCCATTTGGATAAATACGCTTGTGGTTTCTTTAAAGACACCTTAAACGCCGCTGAATATCTTTGGAAAGAAATGCCTGCTCGGTATCATGCTGCTCGTATATAAACGGTGGCAGTCAGGAGACCACGTGCGAAACATCGCATCGCGGGACGAGTATGTGCCGCAGCATGGCAGCAGATATAAGACGAAGGGCACGTCTTCGCGTGGCCTTGCCGGCGCTCGCATCCGCGTGAGGAAGATTGCCGCTATTGGGATGCTAACGTCGGCGGTTATTATCCTCGGAATTACCGTTAAAACCTACGCC
This sequence comes from uncultured Collinsella sp., assembly GCA_902494345.1. GTDB lineage: Bacteria > Actinomycetota > Coriobacteriia > Coriobacteriales > Coriobacteriaceae > Collinsella. The sequence continues at coordinate 15,017 of CABUSV010000017.1, read as the reverse complement.
TCGGAGCGAACGGGGCGCCCAGATGCGTCAACGGTACAGCTGCAAAACGAGAAGGTTTCAAAGTCCAAAGCGTCGGCAGATCAAGCTCTGTCGACGGCAGATCTCAAGACGAGACTTTCGAAGGCGGACTTCAACGATATCCCTTCGGGTGATACCGTTCGGACCTTCTCGTTGGTGGATAACAAGACTCCTGCCTTGGAGGATGAGAGCCTTGCCTCGCTCCAGGATGCCCTGTGTCGGGCGCAGGAGCTGGGCGACGTGGGTGTAGTGTTCTACGACCTATCGAGTGGTAGGGGCGTGACGTATAACGCCGATGTTGAGGTGTATGGAGCGAGCAGTTATAAGGCGCTGTATGCACTCTATATTTGCGAGATGTTGGTCGAATCGGGGCAGGTGTCGCTCGATTGGCCTTTAGCCACGTATGGTGGTTACAGCATGGGCTGGCAGACAGTGCGTGACCTTATCGAGGCCGCGGTCGTCAACTCGGACAACGATTCGTTTATCGCGTTACGCGCGGCGTTTGACCATGATGGCTATGAGGATTGGATTGCCAATCTGGGTGTTGATGACGAAACGGCACTGAATCCGATGAGTGATTTTCCGACCTACTGCCCGCGCACTTCTGCGAGGTTATGGCGTGAGATGAGCGAGTATCTGAGCATGGATACCGAGACTTCACAGTGGTTGTCGGGCCTTCTGGCATCAACATCGCGCTCGTTTATTCGCGATGGCATTGCGGACGAGCAGGTTTTGGTGCGCAACAAGGCAGGCTGGATTAGCGAGGATGGTTACTACTCGACATGCGATGCGGGCCTTATCGACATCGATGGCTGTACCTATGTCATGGGTATCATGACATCGATGCCGTGGAGCGACCGCTCGAGTGAGGTTACGGCCGCGATTGCAAAGGCTCTGTTTGATACGCGAGCTGCACTGGCTTAGCGTGTTCGTTTGACGAGGTCAAACAAAATGCTGGTACCATACCGTGGTTGAGAATTTCGAATAGGTTTGGGGAATGGCATGGCTACCATTGCGATTATCGGTGCGCTCGAAAAAGAGATCATGCAGATTAAGGAAGAGCTGAGCGACGTTTGCGAGGCACGGGAGGCAGGCTTGACCGTTGTGAGCGGTGAGCTCGACGGCCTGACAGTTGTCGCCACAACGGCGGGCATGGGCACGGTGAACGCCGCCGCTGCAACACAGCACCTCATTAGCAAGTATGCTCCGCAGGCTGTTGTGTTTTCGGGCATTGCGGGCGGTTTGAACCCCAAGCTCCATATCGACGACGTGGTCATTGGCAAACGCCTACGCTATCTGGATACCGATACCGCGCTTATCGCCGAGTCCGCACCGGGGCTCGAGGAGTTTGGCTCGACGCCCGCGCTGGTCGATATTGCCGCCGAAGTGCTTGCTGAGCGTGGGTTTGTTGACGCTTCGACAAATGCAGTCGCTTCGAATGAGGGCACCAAGCAGTTCCTGGTCGGCACGATTGCCACAGGTAACCGCTTTGTGACGGGCGCCACCATGCGCAACGACGCTATCGAGGCGACGCATGCCGATTGTGTCGGCATGGAGGGCGCGGCAATTGCCCATGTCGCAACCAAAAATGGTGTCGATTGCCTGGTGTTGCGCGCTATCAGCGATAATTGTGACGAGGCGTACGATGCAATTTGCGAGCGCGAGTTCGATCTGTTCGAGTACGCGCGTGTCGCAAGTGACATCACGCTCGATATCGTCCGCCGCATTGCCGCTGCGCAATAGCGCGTCTATTTGTAAGAACCTACGACCAAGGAGTGTCCATGGCCGATTCCATTAACTATCAGCTTGCCAAGTTCGTCGCCAGCTACGGCAAGGTTTCGCAGATCCCCGAGTCCACCTGCCCCGAGGTGAGCTTTGTCGGCCGCTCCAACGTGGGCAAGTCGTCCATCATGAACAAGCTCTTTGGCCGCAAGAACCTGGTGAAGGTTTCGAGTACGCCGGGCAAGACGAGCAACATCAACTTCTTTGAGGCCGATGACGTGCATTTCGTGGACCTGCCGGGTTACGGTTTCGCCCGTCGCTCCAAGGCCGAGCGCGACCGCTGGGCCGAGCTTATCGGCGACTTTTTCGACTCCGAGCGCAGCTTTAACTTGGTCGTCTCACTGGTGGACATTCGTCACGACCCCAGTAAACTCGACCATGACATGATCGACTACCTGCAGGGCAACGAGTTCAACTTTATCGTCTGCCTCACCAAGGCCGACAAACTCAGCCGCACCCAGCAGGCCCGCCAAGCAGCAGCCATCAAAAAGCAGCTCAACGTCCCGGCCGAGAACGTAATCATTACAAGCTCCCAAACCGGCACCGGCATCGACGAACTCAAGCGCCGCATCGCCGAGGCCTGCCTCTAGTAAGGGCTCCAGCCTAGCAAGAGCCCCTATCAATAAAAAACAAAACTATCAGCCCGGCGCCCTTTCAAAGCGTGGGTCCCTGTAGACATCGCCGGCAATGTTGTTGTAGGGCGCCCAAGGGCATCCCCTTAAAAACATTCCGCAGCACGAGGCCCGCTTATCCACGGCTCCGAAGGAGCAGGATAAGCGGGCCTCAAGTGCGAGGACGTTTTTAAGGGGATGCCCTTGGGCGGCTCGGTGGGGTCGACCGGCGATGCCTACAGGTACTCGATTTGAGCGCCCTCGGTGTCGCACGTCAGAATGTGCGTGTCGCACTTGGGGAACTGCTCACGCAGCTTGACCTGCAGGAACTTTGCCACGATGGTATCGTCGGTCACAGCCATGAGGGTCGAGCCCGAACCGCTGATCCAGATGGTCTTGGCACCGCCGTTAAGGCAGGTGTCGCGCACGGCGTTGTAGTCGGGGATGAGGCGGCGGCGATAGGGCTCCTGGATGCGGTCGTCGTTGGCGGCGGCAATCAGGTCCAGGTCACCAGCCTCCAAGCCGCGCGTCATGCCGGCGATGCGGCCCATCTGCCACACGGCGGTGGAGAGTGGAATCTCCTGCGGCACAACCTTGCGCGCCTCGCTCGTATGCACCTCGTAGGGTGGAATCACAGTAATAAAACGAAGCTTGTCGCTTACCTCGTAGCGCAGACACTGGGGGAGCGAATCGGTCGGCGTAAAGGAGCAGACGGCGCCGCCCAGGATAGCGGGGGCGACGTTATCGGGATGGCCCTCGACCTCGGTGGCGATGCGGACGAGCTCGGCGCGGTCGACGGTGTGGCCTGTCAGCGCGGCGGCAGCCATAATGCCAGCGACGACGCAGGTGGAGCTGGAACCCAGGCCGCGGGCGACGGGCACATCGGTCTGAATGTCGATGGCGACGGGGAAGGCCGGCTCGCCCCATGCGGCCAGTGCATCGACAAAGCTCACGTAGACCAGGTTGTTCTCGTTTTGGAATTCCTCGGGGCATCCGGTGATGGTGAGCTTATCGGAGCGCTCGAAGGTGAAGTGCGAGTAGAGGCTGACGGCCATGCCGAGGGTGTCGTAGCCGATGCCTAGGTTTGCGCTTGTTGCTGGGACGGTGATCTTGATCATGTGGGTCCTCCTGGCGTGCCTGGCTGTTTAGTTCGCTGCTCGGGCAGTCCTGCGCAAGACGGAAAGCACATTAAGTGCTTTCCTTTGCGTGCGGAACTCGCGACGAACTAAACAGCCAGGCACGCTGTGCACGTTCGTCATCATCCCGGGGGTTATCTGATGGAAGAAGGTGCGCCGGCTTTCGCCGGCGCTTAATAAGGGGTTTAGTTGGTTGCTATCTTTTTTGCAGCCTGCTCTACGTAGCTGGCCATCTCATCGACGTCGCAGACGTCTTCGAAGCGGACGGGCTTGGACTCGAGCTCGGCGATCTGTGCCGGGGCGACCGTGTTGGTTGCCTGCTCGAGCACGTGCATGGCCTCAAAGTCGTCCTCGGGAACGTTGAGTCCCAGGGCGTCGCAGCAGGCGCGCGGGAACTTGTAGGGGCTGGCGGTCGAAAGCAGCACGCGGGCCTTGGCTCCCTCGGCGGGAGCGACCTTTTCAAAGACGTGATAGCCGCAAGCGGTGTGCGGATCGATTACGTAACCGTTCGCATCCCAGCAGCTCTTGATGGCAGCGCGGACCTCGTCCTCGCTGGCCCAGCCGCAGCCAAAGACGCTCTGAATCTTTGCCAGCAGGTCGGTGGGAACCTCGTAGCGACCAGTCTGTGTCAGTTGCTCCATAAGGCCGGCAACGAGCTCGCAGTCGCCATCGGACAGGAAGTACAGCATGCGCTCCAGGTTTGAGCTGATGAGGATGTCCATCGACGGCGAGATGGTCGTGAAGAACGGACGGTTGCGGTCGTAGACGCCGGTGGTCAGGAAGTCGGCCAGCACGTTGTTCTTGTCGCTCGCAACGATGAGCTTAGCGACGGGCAGGCCCATGCGCTTGGCATAGTAGCCGGCCAGGATATCACCAAAGTTGCCGGTCGGCACGCAGAACTCCACGGCGTCGCCTGCCTCGATGGCGCTGGCGCGTAGCAGCTGCGCATAGGCGGCAAAGTAGTAGACGACCTGCGGCACCAGGCGGCCGACGTTGATGGAGTTGGCACTCGAAAGCACGGTGCCGGTGGCCTCCAAGCGCTCGGCAAGCTCCTTATCGGCAAAGATGCGCTTGACGGCGCTCTGGGCGTCGTCAAAGTTGCCGCGGATGCCGCAGACGGCGACGTTGTCGCCCTCCTGTGTGGACATCTGCAGATTCTGCACGCGGCTGACCTTGCCTTCGGGATAAAAGACGGTGATGCCCGTGCCCGGGGCGTCGGCAAAGCCGGCGAGTGCTGCCTTGCCCGTGTCGCCCGACGTGGCGGTGACGATCATGATGCGCTCAGCGCCGCCGTCCTTGGCGGAGGTGCGGGCCATGAGGCGGGGGAGCATCTGCAAGGCGACATCCTTAAAGGCGCTCGTGGGACCGCCAAAGAGCTCCATCACATAGGTTTGAGGAGCGTCGGTGCCCGGCGCTGCGTCGAGTTTGACGAGCGGCGTGACCTCATCGCTTGCAAACGTACCGCGGTAAGCCTCATTCACACAGGCCGAAATTTCTTCGTCCGTGTAATCGTTCAGTAACATTCCCAACACATCTTGAGCGATTTCAAAGTACGATTTATCTGCAAGCGAGCTGATATCGACCTGTTGGATGCCCAGCTCGTCCGAGACAAACAAACCCCCGTCGGGAGCGATGCCGGTACGGATTGCCACCTTACTTGAGCACGATAAAGTGCGTCCTCGTGTACTATGATAAGTTCCCATATAACACTGCTCCTCGGATGCCTTGGTCCCAATCGGTGAACCCATGGTATCAGAGCACGCAAAACAGGTTTGCAGAGGCTTTTAGAAAGGTAACCTCCACGCCATGATAAAAATTGCCAAGTTTGGCGGCTCGTCGGTCGCCGACGCCGAACACTTCAAGAAGATCAAGGCCATCGTCGATGCCGACCCTGCCCGCCGTTTTGTGGTGGTTTCCGCCTGCGGTCGCCGCTTTAAGGGCGACACCAAGGTGACCGACCTGCTCTACCTGGTTAACGCGCACGTTAAGTATCACGTGTCGTGTGAGGAGCTGCTCGAGGACATTGGTCAGCGCTATTTTGATATCGCTGACGAGCTGGAGCTCGCCTATCCCATCCGCGAGGAGTTCGCAGCCTTTGCCGAGCGCGCCCGCTCGGGCGGCTACTCCACCGAGGAGCTTGTAAGCCGTGGCGAGTACTTTACCGCCCGCCTGATGGCCGAGTACCTGGGCCTGCCGTTCTTGGACGCCGCGACGGTCGTAGCGTTCCATCACGACGGTACGCTCAGCATGAACCGCACCTCCGAGCTGGTGCAGGAGTACGGTCAGCAGGGCGGCTTTGTTATGCCCGGTTTCTACGGCGCGACGCGAGAGGGCCAGATCAAGCTGCTCGACCGTGGCGGCGGCGATATCTCGGGCTCGATCCTTGCCAAGTGCCTGGGCGCCGACCTGTACGAGAACTGGACCGACGTCTCGGGCTTCTATTCTGCCGATCCGCGTATTGTTCCCGAGGCTCAGCCCATTGCGCGCGTTACCTACGAGGAGCTGCGCGAGCTTTCGTACATGGGCGCAAGCGTCCTGCACGAGGAGGCCGTGTTTCCCGTGCGTGAGGCGGGTATTCCGCTGGTCATCAAGAATACCAATGCGCCGCAGGACCCCGGCACCATCATTAGCGAGACGGCTGACGAGGGTGAGGCCGAGCCCATCATTACCGGCGTGACCGGCAAGCGCGGTTTTGTCGCCATCAACGTGGCTCGCGACCGCACCAAGCCCCGTGTTGGCTTTATGCGCCGTGCGCTTTCGGTCTTCGAGCGCTATGACGTTTCCGTCGAGCACATGCCCACTGGTGTGGACCGCTTTGGCGCCGTAGTGCAGGAGCAGGACGTGCACGACTCGCTGTACTCGCTCGTGGGCGACATTCAGCAGGAGGTCGAGCCACTCGAGATCGAGGTTGTCGAGGGCTTGGCGCTTATCGCTACCGTTGGCCGCAACCTGCGCGGCCGCGCGGGTATCTCGGGCCATCTGTTTGGCATGCTTGGCCAGGCCGGCGTGAGCGTGCGTATGATTTCGCAGAGCTGCGACGAGATCAACATCATCATCGGCGTGGAGGAGAAAGACTTCGATCTGGCGATTCAGACCATTTACCGTGCCTTCTCCGACGAGAACGGCATTGTGAAGGTCTCCGACCTGGAGGCTTCCGCGCCGGTCGATCCCGCCCTGGCCGCGCTCCACAAATAGTTGACATCCCGGTGATGTTTTTGGGACATGTCTCATAAATCTACGGCGGGGCGTTTCGTTTCGGTTTCATCTCGACGGGGCGGGTTTTGTGTCCGCCCCGTTCTTGTATACACTGGCAACAATAATCGGCCTGCTCGTCGTGCGGGCAAAAGCCAAAACCTTTAAAGGGGGAAGCATGAAACAGTACACGGTTGCTATTTTGGGCGCGACGGGAGCCGTGGGCACCCAGATGCTCGAGTGCCTCAACGAGCAGGAGTTCCCGGTTGGCAAGCTCAAGCTGCTGGCGAGCGCGCGTTCTGCGGGCAAGACCGTCGAGTTCCGCGGCGAGCAGATCGTGATTGAAGAGGCTTGCCCCGAGGCCTTTGAGGGTTGCGATATTGTGCTTGGCGCCGCCGGCGACGACATCGCAAAGGAGCTGCTGCCCGAGGCCGTCAAGCGCGGCGCCGTCGTAGTCGACAACAGCCACGCCTTCCGCATGGATCCCGAGGTGCCGCTGGTCGTGCCCGAGATCAATGCCGACGATATCAAGTGGCATCACGGCCTTATCGCCAATCCCAACTGCGCGACCATTATCGGCCTGGTTCCCACGTGGCCGCTGCACCAGCTCGCCAGCGTGAAGCGCATGATCGTCTCGACGTATCAGGCGGCTTCGGGTGCCGGCGCTCCCGGTATGGCCGAGCTCGAGGCTCAGCTGGCCGCCCTGGGCCGCGGCGAGGAGATTCCCGAGCCGCGCGCGTTTGCCGCCCAGCTGGCGAGCAACCTGATTCCGCAGATCGGCGGTGTCAAGGAGGAAGGCTTTACCTCCGAGGAGATGAAGCTGCAGAACGAGGGCCGTAAGATCATGCATCTGCCCGAGCTGCGCGTGAACTGCACCTGTGTGCGCGTGCCCGTGCTGCGTTCGCACTCCGAGAGCATTACGCTCGAGTTTGAGCGCGATATTACGGTCGAGGAGGCCCGTGCTGCGCTGGCTGCTGCTCCCGGCGTCAAACTGGTCGACGATATGGCTGCCGAGGATGCGCACGACCGCTTCCCCATGCCGATGGATACCTCCGACCAGGACTTGATTTGGGTCGGCCGCGTGCGTCGCGACATCTCGAACCCCGAGGCCGCGCGCGGTATCACCTTCTGGTGCTGCGGCGACCAAATCCGTAAGGGCGCGGCAACCAACGCCGTCCAGATCGCTAAGCTGCTCTGCGAGTAGTGTGACCTGTCCGGCGGGGGCCGGGCTGAGCTTTCAAAACGTCCTCGACCATGTGCGGCGCCTTGCCCTGCTCCTTCGGAGCTGCGGACAAGGCGCCACACTGGTCTGCGGAGTGTTCTGAAAACTAAGCCCGGCCCCCGTCTGCGGTGACGTTGTTGCGAGTGGCTTGCGATGGGGTCGTTGTTGGTTGGGGCCGCTGGGCTGATGTGGGGGCACGTGGCCGTTGCAGGCCCTAGTCCCGGCGGCGGCCCCGGCGCTTTGCGCCTGCCGCCTTGGGGGACTTTGGGGCGCGGCCGGGAGCCGCGGCGCGCTGCGCCTGCTGCCTGGGGTGACTTTGGGGTTAGTGCGAATCAAAGGTGAATGGTTTCCCGGGAAGTGAATGACCTATTTTGGACCCTTGAAGCATCGGCATATTTTGGTCGCCATTTCCTGCGGTTTTATTGCATGAATCCTGCTGTTTTGCAATCAAAAAATGCGAATGCTTCGGGGCTCTAGTTTTACTCGTTCACTTCCCGGAAAACCATTCACCTTCGTTTTTGCCGGACATCGTTTTGGGCGTTTTGACTCGGTATCGGTCGATATTGAGAGGGAAAACGCCCTCCCTTGGACAATCGAGTCTGTCCGAGTGTATCTGCGGGGGTTGTCTGCACAGTTCGCGGTATTATGTTTGCGAAGTTTTGAAAGGAGCCGCTGGTGGTCACGACGACATTTGCTTCGCCTTTGGGCGAAATCTTGCTTGCCGCTGATGGCCGCGGTTTGACGGGGCTTTGGTTCGACGGGCAGGAGCACTTTGGCTCTACGCTGCTTCGGGAAGACTCCGAACGTGTCGCAGGCGCCGATGCGGTTTCCGGCACTGGTGGCATGTCGTCGGTAGGTCCGGCAAACGGTGCGGCATCTTCGGTGCTCGAGCGTTCATGGGCTTGGCTGAATGCTTATTTTGCGGGGCAGGAGCCTCGGTTTACGCCGCCGTTGCATATGATTGGCACGGCGTTTCAGCGTGAAGTTTGGTACGAGCTGCTTTCAATTCCGCGTGGCGAGGTCGCTACGTATGGCGAGATTGCGCTTCGTGTCGCCGCCCGCCACCGGGTTCCGGGGAATGAGGACCCTGTTGTGTCTCCTCGTGCGGTGGGGGCTGCGGTTGCGCGTAATCCCATTTCGATCATCGTGCCATGCCATCGCGTAGTTGCCGCCGATGGTTCGCTCAACGGATATGCCGGCGGGCTTGATCGCAAGGAGTGGCTGCTTCGGCTTGAGGGCGCGTACGAGGAATAGTGCCCGAGCACTTTGCATAGCCAAGACGCTGTGAAAGAACGGGACGCGCTTTCCGAATGGAGGCTCAGACGGAAACCACGTCCCGGAATTCCGTTTTAAAGCGGGGTGCGCTTTCCGAATGGCGTCCCAAGCGGAAACCGTTTCCCGGAATACAGCCTCAGAGTGGGGCGCCGTTTCCGGTTGAGACCACCTGCTTGGACATCTATCTACGCTTGCTCTTGCAGGGCGTAGATCGACTTATCCATGTTGAACAGGTAGGCCACGACGCAGACAATAAAGAACATCGGCAGGTTGCCAATGCCGAAGACTTCGCAGCCAATAAGGATGGGTGCGAGCAGCGTATTGGTGGCGCTGTCAAAGACGGCGGCGTATCCCAGCGTGGGAAACAGCGCGCGGTATTCCATGCGTCCTGCGACCAGTACTTCGATAGCAAAGACCGTGGCGGCGAGTGGCGTTCGAAAGAGCCCGGCAAAGCCGGCAGCCATGCCAATACGCAAAAACGTGTTGCCGGGGTCTCGGAAAGGCGGGCGTCGGCCGATCCAATGTGAGATGGTGGCGCCGATCTGCACCGCTACGCCCTCGCGTTCCGCACTGCCGCCAAAGAGGTGCGTTCCCCACGCGCTCAGCATAACGAGCGGCACCAGGCGCGGGGAGATGGCGTCTTCGCGCCCGTGGCCTACGTCGAATACCAGGCTCATGCCCCGATCGGTGCCTTTGCCCCAGGTGCGGTAGGCAAATACGATGGCCAAGCCCATGAGGGCGAGGAAGGGAAGGAGCAGTACGATGTGCTCGTCGCGGATGGTGCCGATCGCCAGAAGCACGCGTCCAAAGAGCGCACAGACGGCGCCAACGATAATGCCGACGGGGATTCCGGCAGCACCCATGAGCACGAGACCGCTATAGGCGTTGAGCAGGCGTTTGATTCTGCTCGATGCGCTGCTTTCTGACATTTTGCTTTCCGACACTTGCTCTCTTGATAAAAAAAGAGCTGGAGTTGCGCATCGTTGAGAGGCTTTCCAGCTTTAGTAATACAAGATTATAAGATGCGGTAGCCAGCGTCAAGGAAACTGCCGGATGACCTTGGAGTGGCTGGTTGACTGGCCTAAAACCTGATGCGCGGGGCAGCGTTCCACGCTATTCAGCACGCTTGATAGGATGACGAACCACGGTCTTAAGTTTCTCCGGTGCACATTTGCGTGGATCGGAGAGATAGATTTCGTGGTGTAAACGGGTGTCTGAGAAGTCGGGGACATAGCCCTGCTCGGCCGTGTATTCATGCATGGCGTTTACGGTTGCCGGCTCGCTGTCATAGGGTCCGGTATGCATGCATTGAACGCAGAGACCCTCGTCAACTTTAAGCAGCTCGACGGCGGAAAAGTCCAGTTTCTTTTTGGTCGTGGCTTCCGCGACTGCCCAGTCAAAATCATCTCGGCTGACGAAATCGGGCAGGCGGATGCACGAGATAAAGTTGAAATCGTCCTTGCGTACATAATCGATGTCGCCGCTCGGGGAGTCTTGCCACCAGAAACCCTCGAGCGGCGGTACCACAAAGTCGAAATAGCCCTCGATACTCCTTGAGCCTTTCTTCGACATCTTGACGGTATAGGCGATGCCGTAAAGCAGCGGCAGGGCGTTTTGATACTCGCCACCTTCAGTATTTGGGTCGCCCTTTCCGCGAACGGCAACGTAGCTCATAGGCGGGACAGTTACGATACTCGGCTTGCTTGCAGGTTTGTAGAGCTCCTTGCATTCCTTCTTAAAGTCGAACGCCATGTTGGCCGCCTTTCTGCGTATTGGCCTGCTTAGATAACGGAATCATATCATAGAAACGAACAGCTGTTCGAATAATTTGGCTGACAGATTGAGATGCGTGCGTGGTGTTTGGCGGTCGGCCTGACCCCGTCGATGATTTCTCTGCCTTCCCGGCGCCTCATCTATGACTGCCGTTTCCCCATATAAAACCTGCCAAAATGAACCTGTCCCTTTTTGGTCGGTGCGAAATGGGTAATACTAAAGAGTTATCCGACCAGATGGGAACCGATCGATGGCCTATATCGAATTCAAAGACGTCATCAAAGCATACGGCGAGGGCGATGCCCGCATTCATGCACTCGACGGCGCGAGCTTTACGGTCGAGCGTGGCGAGCTCGCCATCATTCTGGGTGCTTCGGGTGCCGGGAAGACCACGGCGCTCAATATCCTGGGCGGCATGGATACGGTAACCTCTGGCACCGTGACGGTGGACGGGCGCGACGTGAGCTCCTCCAACGAGGCGCAGCTCGTGGAATACCGCCGCGCCGACGTCGGCTTTGTTTTCCAGTTCTACAATCTGGTCCCCAACCTGACGGCGCTCGAAAACGTCGAGCTCGCAGCTCAGATCTGCCCCGATTCGCTCGATGCCGAACAGACGCTTCACCAGGTTGGTCTGGGCGAGCGCCTGGGCAATTTTCCGGCACAGCTTTCGGGCGGCGAGCAGCAGCGCGTGTCCATCGCCCGCGCACTGGCCAAGAATCCCAAGCTGCTTCTGTGCGACGAGCCCACGGGCGCACTCGACTACAAAACCGGCAAGCAGATTTTGCAGTTGCTGCAGGACACCTGCCGCAAGCAGGGCATTACGGTCATCATTATCACTCACAACTCCGCGCTGGCGCCCATGGCCGATCGCTTGATTCGCTTTAAGAACGGCCGCGTGGAGAGCGAGACGGTCCAGCAAAATCCCGTGCCGATCGAGACGATCGAGTGGTAGCGCCCATGGATCAGGACCGCCAAAACAGCCAACGCCGCGACGCGCAGAACACGGAGCGCGCGCAGGATTTTACGACCTATCGCACCGCCCAAAGCTCAAACGACATGGTGCCGACGGTTTTCCGCCGTGGCATCTACCGCACGGTTCGCGGCAGCCTCAAACGCTTCTTGTCTATCGTCGTGATCACCGCGCTCGGCGTGAGCGTGATGTGCGGTCTTAAGGCGGGTTGCGAGGACCTGCGCGATTCGGTCGATGCTTACTTTGACCAGCAGAATGTCTATGACATTAACGTGCAGTCGACCTATGGCCTTACGCGCGACGATCTTGCAGCCATTCAAGAGGTCGACGGCGTCGAGACGGCCGAGGGCATCTACACCGAGACCGCCTACACCGCCGTGGGTACAACGCGCGAGCGCGTGGTCGTGCAGAGTCTTTCCAAGGAGAATATCGATCAACCGGTGCTGGTGAGCGGCGATTTGCCCGAGAGCGCCGGTGAGGTCGCGGTGACTTCGAAGTTCTTGAAGGCTTCGGGCAAGAAAATCGGCGATACGGTGAGTTTTGCCGCCAATGACGCGAGCTCGTCGAACCAAAGCGCCAAGGACCAGTTTGCCGCGGGCGATTACACCATTACGGCCGAGGTTCTCGATCCCACCGACGTGAGCTCCGACTCGACGGTCAACGCCTTTCGCGCTGCTTCGGCGGCGGACTATAAGTTCTATGTGAGCGAGGATGCCGCGACATCTTCTTCCTACTCCGCTGTCCACGTGATCGTTGAAGGAGCCAAGAGCCTCAACTCCTATTCGAATGCCTACACGGCAAAGATCAATGAGGTCAAGGGCAATATCGAGAAGATCCGCGAGGAGCGTGAGAAGGCGCGCGCTCAGGAGCTGACGGTCGACACGCCGGCAAGCTTGGATGCGGCCGAGCGCCAGACGAATATGCTCTTTGGGATTGAACAGGGCAACATTGACCGTATGGCCGAGGGCAGCGACGAGCGTGCGCAGGCACAAGCCGACCTGGACCAGCGCCGTGCCGCCGCCGACCAGCAGTTTGCCGATGCCCGCGCCGACCTCTCTGACCTGGGAGAATGCACCTGGTACATCCAAGACCGCGGCAATATCGCAAGCTACTCGAGCGTCGAGAGCGATAGCTCGTCAATTGAGGCCATCGCCACGGTGTTCCCGTTCATCTTCTTTATCGTCGCCGTGCTCATCAGCCTCACCACCGCCACACGTATGGTCGAGGAGGAGCGCACGCTTATCGGCCTGTACAAGGCGCTCGGCTATTCACGCGGGCGTATCCTGTCCAAATATGTGGACTACTCGCTGTGGGCGTGTCTGATTGGCGGCGTACTCGGTAACATCATCGGATTTGTGGGCCTGCCGCTGTTCTTGTTTACGGTGTTCGACGACATGTACTCACTGCCCCAGATGCTGCTTTCGTACGACATCGTGTCGTCGATCGTGTCGGTGGCGCTGTTTGCCGTGGGCGTGGTGGGCGCCACGATTATCGCCTGCCGCCACGAGATGGCCGAGACCCCAGCCTCGCTCATGCGCCCCAAGGCCCCGCGCGCCGGCTCGCGTATCTTGCTCGAGCGTATCAGCTTTATCTGGCGCCGCATGGGCTTTTTGAATAAGGTGGCAGCGCGTAACCTGTTCCGCTACAAAAAGCGTGCCTTTATGACCATCTTTGGCATCGCGGGTTGTACCGCGCTTGTGATCTGCGGTATGGGCATTCGCGACACGTCGGTCGCGCTTTCGCCCAAGCAGTACGGACATATCACGCGTTATGACCTGCTGGCGGTCGCCAACCCCGATGACTTTACGCAGGCGTGCGCGGCGCTCGATGGGCGCAGCGCGGCCAATGATTCCAACGTGACCGTGACTTCGACGCTGCCGATTATGACCGACAACGTCACCTTTACATTCGGCGGAAAGAGCGAGACCGTGCAGCTGATCGTGGTGCCCGATGACCGCACGAACGATCTGGACAACTATGTTCGCCTTGAGGATGAGTCCAAAGAACCGCTCACCCTGCGTGACGGGGATGTGTATTTGAGCAAGAGCTCTCAGCTGGTGCTGGGGATCAAACCGGGTGATACGGCGCACGTCCAGGATTCGTCGCTCAATGTTGCCAAGGTTAAAATCAGCGACATTTCGCTCAACTATCTGGGCAACACGCTTTACATGACGCAGGGCACCTATGAGCGCGCGTTTGGCCGAAGCGCACGCCTTAACGGCATCCTTGCGCTGCTTAAGGGTTCGTCGACCGATCAGATTGCGTTTACCAACCGTCTTAAGAGCGATGGGTGGATTACGCTGTCGAGTACCGCCGAGCATTGGGAAAACTATGAGGCAAACTTTACGATTATCAATTCGGTCGTGGTGCTTGTGACCTTTATGGCGGCGTGCCTATCGTTTGTGGTGGTGTTTACGCTGTCTAATACGAATATTTCGGAGCGCGAACGCGAGCTAGCGACCATCAAGGTACTGGGCTTTCGCCGTGGCGAGGTGCACCATTACGTCAACAAGGAGACGTTGATTCTTACGGCGATTGGAGCCGCACTGGGCGTACCGCTGGGCGGCTTGCTGGCCGAGAGCTTTACCTACATTTTGCAGATGCCGTCGCTGTACTTTGACGTTGAGGTCGAGCCGCTGAGCTACGTGCTATCCGTGCTGCTGGCCTTTGCCTTTACGTTTATCGTCAACCTCGCTACCAATCGCACCCTCAATAAGATCGACATGGTCGGCGCCCTCAAGAGCGCCGAGTAACCTGCCAAAAAGGGACAGGTTCATTTTGGCAGGTTTTATCTGGGCAAACGCCGGACAACCATTGTCGCTGCCACAATGACAGGATAGGGAACAAGGGCATTTTCCGGGTAGCCGGGTTCGTTACCATTCGTCCCATTCATCAGCATTTTCCTCCAGATATTTTCTTAATTTCTCAAAAGAGCTTGTCCGCCTGTACTGTATCGTGCTTCTCGATGTATTGAACAACTTCGCAATCTCGGTGTCGTTCATTCCCTCGAAATAGTACAGGAGTACGGCTTTGCGCTT
>CABUSV010000016.1 GCA_902494345.1 uncultured Collinsella sp. | reverse complement strand
TTCTCAAGGTGCACGCCCCGCGGCTGATCCGGTCCGACCGGGCCGCGCGGCAAGGAGATATATTGCCAGACCGGAGGGGCGCCGTGGGCGGGAATCTGGTCGTACACATTTCCTACACAGTTTGGAATCCGACTAACGTTTGCCAGCCGTTACCTACCGCTCGCCGAGCATCTCTTTATATAAGGCAGTCTCATGGTTAAAGCGGATACGTCCCCCTAGCTAAAGCACAGCCAGCATCGAGCAACTCATCACGTTCTTCCACCGAGAACCCCTCGGCGTAGACGCGCACCACTGGTTCGGTCCCGCTAGGACGGACCAGCAGCCACGTGTCATCCTCGAATGCCAAACGCAAGCCATCCATATGACTAACGTTTTGCGGCACCTTGCCACAAATCGACTTGGGGTTTACGCCCGGCAGCAGGGTTCGTAACGTTTCGGCATCTTCGGCCTCAAGGCGCAAATCCCGTCGACCGTAACTCGTCTTACCAAAACTGTCCTCGAGTTGGTCGACCAGAACGCCCAAAGGCGCGTCCGTCTTAGCCATAAGCTCACACAGAATCAGACAGGCGAGGATTCCATCGCGCTCGGGCATATGCGCGGCGATGCCGATACCACCGGCTTCTTCGCCGCCCATGAGGACGCCGCCCTTCTTCATCTCTGCCGCTATATATTTGAAACCGACTGGCTTGACGGTCACGCGGCAGCCAAGCGCCTCGGCAATGCGACGCACGAGCGTCGAGCATGAAAGATTGACGACGACGCGCCCCTCCAAATTACGAAATTGAACCAAGTCGCCCAAAACGAGCGCCATGATCTGATGCGGATGTATATATCTGCCGCGCTCGTCAACCGCGCCGATACGGTCGGCGTCGCCGTCGGTCACCAGGCCAGCGCAAGCTCCGTCCTCGATAACCGTGCGCTCGCAAGCGTCCACCCACGGTTCAACGGGGTCGGGGCAGATATCTTCTTGGTCAGACGCCTGCCCGGCGTGAATCTCGTGCACCTCAACGCCAAGCTCGCGCAGCAAGTCGGCTAGATAGCCCTGGGCTGCGCCGCCCATGGGATCGACAACCACGCGCAGGTGCGCGGCGCGGATGGCTTCGGCATCGACAAACGATGCCACCGCCTGCATATAGTCAGGAATGATATCCGCGGTGCGATATTGCCCCTCGATCCCCATTGGCTCGGGAGCCATGGTCTCTTCGAGCTCTTCGATGACATCCTGGTTGGCGGTCGAGCCGTCACCCATGCGAATCTTGAGGCACAGATAGCCCTGCGGATGATGGGACCCCGTCACCATGAGCGCGCCGCACGCCTCACCGTCATAAGCCGCCGCCCACGTAAGGGCAGGGGTCGGGACAGGTCGCGAAGCGAGCACGGCGTCTAGCCCGTGCGCCGCTAGCACGCCCGCCGCAAGCTCAGCGAACTCGCGCGCCAGGGGCCGGGTATCGAACCCTATATATACCGTTTTGCCCGGATTGGTCTTTTGCCACAACTCGCCGACGGCATCGGCGATACGGGCAACGTTATCGGCAGTGAAGTCCTCATCGACGCGAGCGCGCCAACCGTCAGTTCCAAAATGAATTATCGCGCACACGCGCAGACACCTCACAGTGTTTGGATCATGGTACGCATGGGGTATACCCGCAACATGCACTCGGCAACCTGCCAGCACCAGCATTCACCATTTGGGCAAATGCTGCCGAAGACATGCAGGCAATAAAAAAACTGCCCCGTATGGAGCGGTTTTGCCCTTTATATATCGAGCGCCTCGGCCATCGCTGCCGTAGTGATTGCCGTGGTTCCACAGCAACTGCCCATCATTGCGGCACCGGCATGTCTCCATTCGATGCATGCGCGCGCGAAAGCTTCGGGGTTCTCGTGCCATACGGGGCCATCCTGAGTCTGGACCGGATCGCCTACGTTGGGACGCACCGTAACGGGAGTAGTCGCCGATGCAACCATCCTGGGCACCGCCGCGTTCGCGGCCGCAAGCGAACAGCAATTAACACCAACCGAGTTTGCGCCGTGTTTTTCGGCGTACAAAACGGCTGCCTCGATGTTGAGGCCATCGCCCAACAGGTCGCCTTTATCGTCAACGACAAAACTCACCAGAACAGGCATGCCGTCGGCGGCGTCTCGGGCGCCGGCAAGCATGGGCTGCAAATTACGGATAGACGTCACCGTCTCGATCAGCAGACCGTCAACACCAGCATTGAGCAAGGCGTGCGCCTGTTCGCGCGCAATGCCTCGGATTTCACGATACTCGGCAGAGTCCTCGGCAAACCACTCAATACCGATCGGGCCCATCGAGCCCAGCAGCAGCTGAGGGTGCGCCTGGCGGGCATCGTCGACAGCCCCGCGATTGACCTCCGCCACGGACGGCGCAATCTGGTCGTGCTTGAGGGCATAGCTCGATGCCTGAAAGGTGTTGGTAATGAGCACCTGCGCGCCGGCGGCGACATACAAGCGATGGATACGAGAAACGGTCTGCGGCTCTGCCAGATTCCAAAACGCCGGTGGAATGTCGGCGGCATCGTACTCACTCAACAGAACACTGCCCATGGGACCCTGCGCCAACAAGGTCTCGCTCGACAAGCGGCGCGTAAGTTCCTCGGCACCAAAGCGGTTGTAATAACTCGTATCCATAATATATCCCGCTATTCCTCGACGCTGATTCCCTGCTTTTCGAGATAGGCGAGCCAGCGGTTCATCGTGTCCTCGGAAAGCGCATGCTCCATCATGCAGGCCTCGGAATCGGCTCGCTCAAATTCGACACCGAGCTCCTGAACCAAAAACGTGCGGATGAGGCGATGACGGTACCAGATAGCCGTACCAACCTCGCGGCCACGATCGGTCAGGACTACCTTGCCGTAGTGCGATTGCTCGACAAGTTCGGATGCCTTGAGCGCCGAAACCGCTTTATTGACCGATGCCTTGGAGACGCCAAGGCGCTGCGCGATGTCGACCGATCGCACGCCGTTGGTTTCCCCCTCTTCGCTTTCAATGCGAACCATGCACTCCAAGTAGTCTTCGTTCGCCACCGTCAGATGTAGTTCGCGCGAGCTATTTGTCGTATCCATGATCTTCCGTCCCTTCTGCATTCAATGGCTGATTCTACCCCATCCAAGCGTCGTGGTATGCCGTGGCATACCGTGCTAGAGTTCTTGTTGCACACGACGACCAAGATTGGAGCGGTCTTTATGGAAAACACCACCACGAGCCCCGATGTCCTCGAGCGCTTTTTGCGCTACGTCCAGATCAACACGCAGTCCGAGGATGCAAACTGCGACCAGGTACCCTCGAGCGCCGTTCAGTTTGACCTTGCCAACGTGCTGGCTGAAGAGCTGCGCGAGCTTGGTGCGGAAGATGCCTACGTGACCGAGCACGCCTATGTCTGCGCGCATATCCCCGCAAGTGCGGGCGCTGAGGACAAGCCCGCCCTGGGCCTGATCGCCCATCTCGACACCACCGAAGTTGCACCGGGCGCCGGCGTGAAGCCGCACATCGTACACTACGAAGGCGGCGACCTGGTCTGCGGCACGGTTGACGGTAAGCCCGTTGCCATGAGTACCGCCAAGCTTCCCGCCCTGAACGACCTCGCGGGTGAGGACCTGGTCTGCAGCGATGGCACCACGCTGCTGGGCGCAGACGACAAGGCAGGCGTCGCCGAGATCATGTCGCTTGTCGCGCGTATCGCTCAGGACCCTTCTTTGCCCCATCCCGCACTCGGCATTTGCTTCTGCCCTGACGAGGAAATCGGCCACGGAGCCGAGCTGTTGGATATCGCTACCTTTGGCTGCAAGTACGCCTACACGGTCGACGGCGGCCCCATCGGCGAGCTGGAGTGGGAGTGCTTTAACGCCGCCGAGGCGACCGTCCGCTTTGAGGGCCAGTCCATCCACCCGGGCGACGCTAAGGGCCGTATGGTCAACGCAGGCAATCTGTTCTGCGACTTCAACGCGTTGCTCCCCTACGTGCAGCGCCCGGAGTATACGGAAGGCTACGAGGGCTTTTATCACCTTGAGGGTGTATCTGCGACCGTCGATCACGCCACAGCGCGCTATATCATCCGCGATCATGACGCCGCCAAGTTCCAGCAGAAACTCGACCTTATTGATGCCGCCGCCTCGATGCTCAACCAGCGTCTGGGTGAGGAGCGCGTGACAGTCGAGATTAAGCAGCAGTATCGAAATATGGCCGAGATCGTTCGTGACTATCCCGAGCTTATTGATGTTGCCAAGGAAGCCTACCTTGCCTGCGGCGTTGAGCCCCAAGTGCTGCCGATTCGTGGCGGCACCGACGGCGCTCAGCTGTCGTTCCGCGGTCTGCCCTGCCCCAACCTTTCCACCGGCGGCTATTGCTACCACGGCGTCAACGAGTTCGTCCCGGTCAGTTCGCTCGTCAAGATGACCGACGTGCTCCAGGAGCTCGTCGCCCGCTTTGCATAAGCCTGGCTGCACAAGTCCAAAAGACGAATTGCCCCGTCCTCAACCAAGAACGGGGCGATTTTTTTACTGCAACGAGAATAGGTTGACGCACGCCAGCCTCTTAACGCAAGGAGTGTCCCAAACTGCCGGCACAAAAGGAACGTCCCCAAGTGCCAAGTGTTCCGGCAACGCCGATGTTTTGGCAACGACAGCGAGCGGGTCGCATTTGAGACAAGGTGACGTGAAGCGAAAGGGCGCTGACCTTCTGGTCGCGCCCTTGAAGTTGAACGTCAGATTGTCCAAATGCGGCCCGCGCAGCGTCGAGTCGTTACGGCGTTTGGTAAAACGCCGTAACTCTAGTAGTTGGCTTCGTAGCCGTTGCCGTCGCCGGTGGGCTCTTCGTAGTAGTCCGAATCGCTTGAATCGCTTGAGTCATCGGAATCGTCAGAGCTGACCGATGAGGTTGCGGTACCGTTTGCGTAGTCGTCAGACGTGTTGTTGTTCAGGTCACCGATCGTAGAGCTGGAACCGTCGGAAAGACCCATGGTGTTGGGACCCTTGGGATCCTTGCCGGCATCGACGCGCTCCATCATTTCCTTGAGCTCGTCCTCGTAGACAAAGACGTAGCTCACACCGTCGATCATGGTGCTGTCGTCGGCGTACGAGGGCAGGTTGGCCGAGTAGATACCGTCGACATCCATACCGCGCATGGCGTTGACCGTAGCCACGATATCCTGAACGCTCATATCGGTTACGAGCATATCGGACAGCGAATTAACCAGGCCAAAGATCTTTGTGGCATCGAAGTTATTGAGAATCTGGTTGGCAAGGGCGCCAAGCACCTGACGCTGGTGGCGCATGCGCGTGTAATCGCCGTCGGCATAGGTGTAGCGGCAGCGGGCATAGGTAAGGGCGGTGGCACCGTCCATATGCTGCTGGCCAGCGGTAATCTTAATATCCAGGTGCTCGGGGTCGTCAACATCATCGGTTGCGTTAATGTCGATACCGCCAACCGAATCAATCAGCGCCTGCATACCGTCGAAGCTGACCTCGGCATAGTGGGAAATCTGAACACCGCACAGCTCGTTGACCGCCTCGACCATGGCCTCGGCGCCGCCAACGGTATGGCAGGCGTTGATCTTCATGGTCTCGCCCTTGTACTCGACCTTGGTGTCGCGCGGAACGGAAATGAGCGTCGCCTGTTTTTGCGTGGGGTCGATGCGTGCCAGGATAATCGAGTCGGCACGATACGTATCCTCGCCCGGACGGCCGTCGGTGCCAAGAAGCAGCACGTAGAACGGATCCTTTGCCTCATCGGTGTCAACCAGAACCCGACGCAGATTGTCGGTAATGACATTAGAATCGCCGAGCTTGCCCATAATGGTGGCAAACCACAGGCCGGCAGCGGTAGTGGCACTCAGCAGCACGCCAAGCACGACAATGAGCGCGACGTGACGAATCGTGTGGCTACGGCGACGTTGACGAGCGCGCTCGGAATAGCGAGCCACGTTATCGCGACTGTAGATCTTGGCCTGCGCACCAGTTGAGGGTCTTCGGGTGGTGGTATCCGCGAGGGGTTTTTTATTAAACATAGGCAACCTGTATTAGTAGATGACGGGATCGGGGACGGTAGCATGCTCGACATGCGCGCCAAGCGCCTGCAGCTTTTCGACAAACCGCTCGTAGCCGCGCTTGATGTGATGGATGGCCGAAACCTCGGTCGTCCCGTCGGCGATCAAGCCCGCTACGACGAGGGCCGCTCCGCCACGCAGATCGGGCGAGGTAACCTGTGCACCCGAGAAGCCCTTGACGCCATGAATCATGGCATGATGGCTCTCGATACGAATGTCGGCACCCATGCGCACCAGCTCAGAGGCAAACATAAAGCGATTCTCGAAGATGTTCTCGGTGATAACGGAGCTACCATCGGCAAGGGCGGAGAGCACCATAATCTGCGCCTGCATGTCCGTCGGGAAGCCGGGGAACGGAAGCGTCTGGATGTCGACCGGCTTGATACGCTCGGCACGGTTTACATGGACGCCATCCTCGACGCGCTCGCAGTCGATACCCATGAGCTCCATCTTCTTGAGTACCATGCCCAAGTGAATGGGGCAAAAACCCGTGACGTCGACACCGCGATCGTCGGCCATCAACGCACCGGCGACGATAAAGGTGCCGGCCTCGATGCGGTCGCCCACTACGCGATGGGTAACGGGATGCAGCTCTTCCACGCCCTCGATGGTCACGACAGGCGTACCGGCGCCGACAATCTTAGCGCCCATCTCGTTGAGCATGTTGGCGAGATCGACGATCTCGGGCTCGCGGGCGGCATTGTCGATAACCGTGGTACCCTTCGCGCGCACGGATGCCATAATGAGGTTCTCGGTCGCACCGACACTGGCGAACTCGAGCGTGACGGTGGTACCGCGCAGACCTTGGGGCGCATTAGCGTTGATGTAACCGTGGGCGGTATCGAACTCAACGCCCAGGGCCTCGAGACCAAGAATGTGCATATCGATCTTGCGAGCACCCAGGTTGCAGCCGCCCGGCATGGCGATCTTGGCGCGATGGAAGCGACCCAGCAGGGGTCCCATCACGGCTGTGGAAGCACGCATCTTGGCAACGAGCTCGTAGGGGGCCTCCCAAGAATCGACCTGAGAGGTATCAATCTCGAGCGTGTGCTCGTCGAGAACATCGATCGTAGCGCCCATGCCCTTGAGCACCTTGCCCATCACGTGGACATCGGAAATATCGGGCACGTTCTGCAGCGTCGTCTTGCCCGGCGCCAGAAGCGTTGCCGCCATGAGTTTGAGTGCGGAGTTCTTGGCGCCCGAAACGGGCACGGAGCCTCCGATGGCGTGGCCACCCTCAACGCGGATAATATCCAAGGTCTACCCTTTCAAAAAGCATGCCCGGGATGGCTGGGCCATCCCGGGCATGATGTGTTCGCAAATGGTCGAACGCTAAATCGTTTGACTATTGGGCAAGCTTGAGCTTACACCATGCGATTTCATTATAGAGGTAGGCGCGGCGTGCATCATCCTCCGACAAATTACCCAGCTTCTCTTCAAAACCTTGAATATCAGCTTTAAGCTTGTCGGCATCGACGGTCGCCAAATCGCAAGCGCGCTCGGCGAGAACGGTCACGACATCGTCCGCAACCTGGGCATAGCCGCCGGCCACGGCAAACGTGTGGTCGACAGTGCCCATGGCCTTATCGGAAACGCGAACGTAACCGCGGTCGATCGTGCAGATCTCGCTGGAGTGAGCAGGCAGAACGCCAAACTCGCCATCCGTGGACGGAATCGACACAAACGCAGCGTCGCCCTCATAGGCGCAGCTCACGGGGCACACGATGCGGATACGCATAACCTACTTCTCCCCCATCTTGCGGGCGCGCTCGCGCACGTCCTCAATCGTGGAAGCATAGCGGAAAGCCTGCTCGGGCAGGTCATCGGCCTTGCCGTCGACAATCTCGGCAAAAGAGCGGACGGTATCCTCGACGCGGACGTAGACACCGGGGTTGCCGGTGAACTTCTCGGCGACGTGGAAGGACTGCGAGAGGAACTGCTGAATCTTACGGGCACGGTTGACCGTAAGGCGCTGCTCCTCGGACAGCTCGTCCATACCCAGAATTGCGATGATGTCCTGAAGGTCGGAGTACTCCTGCAGGAGCTCCTGGACCTTGACAGCGACACGGTAGTGCTCCTCGCCGACGATCGAGGGATCGAGAGCGTCGGAGGAAGACGCGAGCGGGTCGATAGCCGGGAACAGGCCGAGCGACGAAATGCTACGCGAAAGAACCGTGGTGGCATCGAGGTGAGTAAACGTCGTGGCAGGCGCCGGGTCGGTCAGGTCGTCTGCGGGGACGTAGACAGCCTGGACGGAGGTAATGGAGCCCGTCTTGGTCGAGGTAATGCGCTCCTGGAGGTCGCCCATCTCGGTTGCCAGCGTGGGCTGGTAACCAACGGCGGACGGCATACGGCCCAGCAGTGCGGAAACCTCGGAACCTGCCTGGGAGAAGCGGAAGATGTTGTCGATGAACAGCAGAACGTCCTGGCCACGATCACGGAAATACTCAGCGGTGGTAAGGCCGGCCAGACCGATGCGCAGACGCGCTCCGGGCGGCTCGTTCATCTGACCGTAGACCAAGCAGGTCTTGTCGATAACGCCAGACTCGCTCATCTCGAGGAACAGGTCGGTGCCCTCGCGGGTACGCTCGCCGACGCCGGTGAACACCGAGGTGCCGCCGTGCTCCTGGGCGAGGTTGTTGATGAGCTCCTGAATCAGAACGGTCTTGCCGACGCCGGCGCCACCGAACAGACCTGTCTTGCCGCCGCGGATGTAGGGCTCGAGCAGGTCGACGGCCTTGATGCCGGTCTCGAAGATCTCGGTCTTGGTGGTGAGCTCGTCGAAACGGGGCGCTGCATGGTGGATGGGGTAGAACTCCTCCACCTCGGGCATGGGCTTGCCGTCGACGGGCTTGCCCATGACGTTCCAAATACGGCCGAGCGTCTTGGGGCCAACGGGCATTTTCATGGGCTCACCGGTATCGGTGGCGATGAGGCCGCGCTGCAGGCCGTCGGTCGAGGACATGGCGACCGTGCGGACGACGCCGCCCGGAAGCTGGCTCTCGACCTCGAGGATCGTGCTCAGATGACCGATCGGGGTCTCGGCCTCGACCGTGAGCGCGTTGTAGATCGGGGGCACCGCGCCGTCAAACTTGACGTCGACGACAGGGCCGATGATTCGCACGATGCGACCATCACCGGCAGTCGTCTTCTTGGTGGCTTCCTCGACCGCAAGCTTTACGGTGTTATTAGCCATTACTGTTCCTCCAATGCTGAGGCTCCGCCGACGATCTCGTTAATCTCGGTCGTGATCGAAGCCTGGCGCACGCGACTATACGTGCGGGTAAGGGTCGAGATGATCGCGGTGGCGTTTTCCGTCGCGGAGTGCATGGCCTTGCGGCGTGCACCCTGCTCGGCAGCCGCCGAATCGATCAGGGCCTGGTAGATGACCGTCAGGATATAAGACGGCACAAGCTTGCCGAGAACATGCTCGGGAGAGGGCACGAACTCGAACGTGGACGAGATGCGCTTAGGGGCGTCGGTCTCGTTCTTACGCGGACCGTGGGCCATAGCGATCATCTCGGGGTCGAGCGGCAACAGATGCTCGACGCGAAGCTCCTGATCCACGCGGTTCTTGGCGTGGTGGTAGACAAGCTCGACACGGTCAAGCTCACCGGCACGATACGCATCGCAGATATGAGAGGAGATCATGCGGGCCTGATTGAAATCGGGCTCAGAGGAGTTGCCCTCAAAGTGCATGATGACGTTTGCGCGGTCGCGGAAATACGTGGCCGGCTTACGCCCGCACGCGATGATCTCGCACTCGATGCCGTCGTTCGCCCAAGAAGCGGCGAGCTTTTCGGCCGTGCGCTCCACCGTCGTATTGAAACCGCCGGCAAGGCCGCGGTCCGAGGCAATAACGACAATCAGGCCATGCTTGACGCTCTCATGCTTCTGCAGCATGGGATCGGTGCCCGAACAGGAGGCGTCGCCGGCGACCGTCAACATGACGTCGGTCAGCGCCTCCTTATAGGGCTCGGCCTGCTTGGAGCGATCGAGGGCACGACGGATCTTGGCCGTAGAGACCATCTCCATCGTGCGCGTGATCTGCTTGGTCGTGGTAACCGAGGAGATTCGCTTCTTAATGTCGCGAAGGTTGGCCATGGGGCTTAGTTCTCCTCTGATCCAGAAACATCCGAATGGTGCTTGGCCATGAACTGCTGCTTGAAGTCGCCGATGACGCGCAAGAGCTCAGCCTTGGTGTCATCATCGATCTTCTTGGCGCGAACCTTGTCGAGCAGCGAGCCAAAGCCATTGTCCATGTACTCGATGAGCTCGGCACGGAAAGGCAGCACGTCGGCGATCTCCAGGTCATCCAGGAAGCCCTCGTTGCCAGCGAACAGCGTAACGATCTGCTCGCCAACCTCAAACGGCTTGTAACGCGGCTGCTTCAGGAGCTCGGTCATGCGGGCACCATGGGTCAGCTGCTTCTGAGTAGCCTCGTCGAGGTCGGAGCCGAACTGCGTAAAGCCGGCGAGCTCCTGGTACGAAGCGAGGTCCAGACGGAGGTTGCCGGCGACCTGCTTCATAGCCTTGGTCTGCGCGTCGCCACCGACGCGGGACACGGAAATGCCCACGTCGACTGCCGGGCGCTGGCCCTGGAAGAAGAGTTCGGACTGCAGGTAGATCTGACCATCGGTAATGGAAATGACGTTGGTCGGAATGTAGGCCGAGACGTCGCCGTCCTGGGTCTCGATGATCGGAAGAGCCGTCATGGAGCCGTAACCGTTCTTCTTGGACATCTTGACGGCACGCTCGAGCAGACGAGAGTGCAGGTAGAAGATGTCGCCAGGATAGGCCTCGCGTCCGGGCGGACGATGCAGCGTCAGCGACATCTGACGGTAGGCCACGGCCTGCTTGGACAGGTCATCGTAGATGACGAGCACGTGGCCACCGGGGTTGGTCTCGCTGGCGGGCTTGCCGTCCTCGCCGTTGTACATGAAGAACTCGCCAATAGCGGCACCGGCCATAGGCGCGATGTACTGCATAGGGGCGGAATCGGCAGCAGTGGCCGAAACGATGATGGTGTAGTCGAGCGCACCGTGCTGAGCGAGGGTCTCACGGATGTTGGCAACCGTGGAGGCCTTCTGGCCGATGGCGACATAGATGCAGACCATGCCCTTGCCGCGCTGGTTGAGGATAGCGTCGATGGCGATGGCGGTCTTACCGGTCTTACGGTCGCCGATGATGAGCTCACGCTGACCGCGGCCAATAGGCACCATGGAGTCGATAGCGAGCAGACCGGTCTGAACCGGCTCGCACACCGGGGTACGATCGATGACGCCGGGAGCCTTGAACTCGATGGGGCGACGGTGCGTGGCGACGATGTCGCCCAGGCCGTCGATGGGCTGGCCGAGCGGATTGACGACGCGGCCGAGCATGGCACGGCTCACGGGGATATCCATAATGCGGCCAGTGGTGCGGCACTCGTCGCCTTCCTTGATGGAGTCGACGCCACCGAACAGAACGGCGCCGACCTCGTCACGGTCAAGGTTCTGGGCAAGGCCGAAGACGGTCTCACCGGTATCGGAGCTCTTGAACTCCAGAAGCTCGCCTGCCATGGCGCTCTTGAGGCCGGAGACGCGCGCGATGCCGTCGCCTACCTCGTCGACCGTTGAAACCTCATGCGTATCGACCGTCGCGGAGAGGCTCGTGAGCTGCTCCTGCAGTTTCTTGGCGATATCCTGGGCATTGAGGGTTTCGGACATTAGGCTTCACCTCCGTACGAATTAGCAGAGTTTGCGAGGGTCTCCTGCGCGATGCGCAGCTGCGTCTTGACGGAAATGTCACGACGCTCGCCGCGGGCCTCGAGCACCAGGCCGCCCACGATAGACGGGTCGACCTGCTCGATAAGGAATACCTTGCGGCCGAAGTCCTTCTCGCATTTCTTAGTGATGGTTTGACGCAGCTCGTCGTCGAGCGGGATCGCCGTGGTGACGGTCACGCCCACTACATCCTCGTCTTCCTCGGCAACATACTTAAAGGCAGCTGCCACCTTGGGAAGAAGGTCGAGCTGGTCGCGCTTGGACATGGTGTCGAGCACGGCGATGATCTCGGGGCTGGCAGAAGCCAAACGCTCGACCATCTCGAGGTCCTCGAACACATGGTTCTCGGCCTTGGCGGCTTCCAAAAGGGAACGCGCGTAGGTCTCGAGCACCTTGTCCTGATAGCGGCTAGTCGGCATTCAGGCTACCTGCTTCCTGGATGTAGCGCTCGATGAGCTTCTTCTGCTCGGCATCGTCCTCGAGTGCCTCGCCCACGATCTTGGTGGCGACGGCAACGGACAGGTCGGCGATGGAGCTCGCGGCACCGGCGTAGATGGACTTGCGCTCGTCCTCGACGGTCGTATGGGCCTTGGCGATGATCTCCTCGGCCTCCTTGTGAGCAGCCTCGATGATACGGGCACGCTCGGACTCGGCGTCCTTACGGGCCTCGAGAACGATGTCGGCAGCCTGACGACGGGCGTCGGTGACGATCGAGTCGGACTCAGCGCGCTTGGCGATAGCCTCCTGCTTGGTCTTCTCGGCCTCGTCGAGGCTCTCCTCGATCTTCTTGCCGCGCTCCTCCATGGTTTTCATGATGCCCGGCAGGGCGACCTTGGCCAGCACGATCCAGATAATCAGGAAGGCGATAAGCGCCGGGATGAACTCCGCCATCTTAGGGATGAGGATGTCCGCACCGGCGGCGCCGTCCTCGGCGAACGCGGAAACCGGCATGAGCAGCGCGGCCGCGGACGCGGAGAGTGCGATCGCGCTCTTCTGGGATGAAAGATTCATACTTGACGCTCCGTGCTATTTAACGATCAGCGCGACAACGAAGCCGATCAGAGCCAGAGCCTCGCCGAAAGCGGAGCCCATGATGAAGACGGTGAACACGCGGCCCTGGACCTCAGGCTGACGGGCCATAGCACCCGTAGCACCCAGAGCAGACAGGCCGATAGCAAGACCAGCGCCGATAACACCGAGACCGTAACCGATAACTCCCACGATTCCTCCTTTGTCGTGCGTGTCTTATTTCACGCAGGATAACCTTTTTATAACTGCCGGGCTCCATGGGTACGGGCACCGGCGGTTTAACGAATTGCCTTACCTTTAAGGCACGAACGGAAGACTACTCCTCCTCCGCGACCTCCTCTGCCTCGGAGACATACACGGCGGTAAGGACCGTGAAGACGTAAGCCTGGATGGCGCCGACCACAAGCTCGATCGCATAGATCAGGATGAGGATGGCAAGCCAGGCCAGCGAAGGCAGGGCGCCGACGGCGTGGGCCGCGGAAACCTGCTGAAGCAGCGGCTGCATGAACATGCTCGCCATGATGGCGAACGAGCCCATGACCACGTGTCCTGCGAACATGTTGCAGAACAGACGGACGGCAAGCGTGATGAGGCGCAGGAAGGTCGAGAAAAGCTCGACGACCCACACGAGCACGTTCATCGGGAAGCTCACGCCCTGCGGGGCGAGGCTCTTGATGTAGCCGATCACGCCGTGAGCCTTGCATCCGTAGTAGATGAAGTACACGAAGGCGAAAATGGCGAGTGCGGCGGTGGAGCCGATTGCGCCGGTGCCGGGCTTCATTCCCGGGATCAGGCCGATCATGTTATTGATCAGGATGAACAGGAAAAGCGAGCACAGGAACGGGAAGTGCTTCTTCCAGTTCTCACCCACGACACCCTTGCCGATATCGTTCTCGACGTACTCGATGATGTACTCGAAACCGTTGACGAAGAAGCCCTTGGGAACCAGGGTCTGCTTCTTCTTGAACACGGCCAGGACGATCAGGAGCACGATCGTGGAGACGATCAGCCAAAACGAGTACTGCGTGATGCCGCAGCTCAGATCGCCCACGACAGGGGTGGAGCTGAACTCGCTGACCAGATGATTAATCTCATCAGGCAGCTTTTCAAAAATTTCCACGACTTACCTTTCGACCTCATGAGGATCTCGCAGCGCCTTGGCGACGCGAACCGTGCAGGCGGCCATAAAGGCCACGAAGCCGATCGCCTCGCCCAGGAGGAACATGCGAAATGCCTCTCCGAACAACACAAACACAACCAAGGTAAAGACGAGCAGGGCGATTGCCGAGACCGCCAGACTCACCATACCCTTGAGCATGTCCGCATTCTGTTTATCGTCAAGAACCGGCTTGAGCGTAAAGACAAAGGGAAGGAAGGCAATTGCACCCGCGATGGCGCCTGCAACGATAGCGAGCAGATCGGCTATCTGAAACACTGGCGTCCTCACTTTCCTTTTTAACGCTTCACAGAACAGTTCCCGCCAAACATTGGTGACTATTGTACGAGCCAATCGCTAAAGTACAACCGAAAAAGCATCGGTTAATACGCACCTGTTCGTTTTCTTAAGACCTTCTTTATGCCGCAGGTACGGTAATACGTTTTTCTCGAACCCTGCAGGGCAAAACGTCCGTTAACAGGAGTGCGCGCGGTCGCCTTTTGTTCGTCCGCGCGCACCGTTTCTTCGTATTTGCAGCCGCGGCCATCTTAGCCCAGCGACTAGAGCGTGCCGTAGATGCGGTCGCCGGCGTCGCCCAGGCCGGGAACGATGTAGGCAGCCTCGTTGAGATGGTCGTCGATGGCGCAGGTATAGATATGCACATCAGGGTCCTTCTCAGTCAGCGACTTGAGGCCCTCGGGGGCCGCGACGATGCACAGCATGCGGATGTCCTTGACACCGCGCTCGCGCAGGTAGCTAATGGCCATCTCGGCCGAACCGCCCGTGGCAAGCATGGGGTCGACGACCAGGCAGATGCGCTGGTCGATATCCTTGGGCATCTTGCAGTAATACTCGTGCGGCTCGTGGGTGACCTCGTCGCGCTCCATGCCGATGTGGCCCACGCGAGCGGAGGGCACCAGGTCGAGGATGCCGTCGACCATGCCAAGGCCCGCACGCAGGATGGGCACGATGGCGAGTTTCTTGCCGGCGAGCTGTTTGAACGTGGCGGTAGTGATGGGGGTCTCGACCTCGACGTCTTCCATAGGCAGGTCGCGCATGGCCTCGTAGCCGTCAAAAAGTGCGAGTTCGCGCACGAGCTGACGGAACTGGTTGGTGCCGGTGTTTTTGTCGCGCAGGATCGACAGCTTGTGCTGGACGAGCGGGTGATCGACAAGCGTCACACGGGACGCATCGTAGGTGACGGTCATGGATTGATTGCCCCTTTCGTTGCGGCCGCAAAACGGCCTTGCTGACAAGGCGTGCAGCAATGTTGCCGCCGCACGCCATGCATTAGTTTAGCGGTTTGTTGTATCGAGCAGCCCATCGCAGCCCTACTGTGCGGTGCTGAGCGAGCGCCTGACTGCATCACGCCAGCCCGCAAGGTTTTGCTCGCGGCGCTCGGCGGACATGTGGGGAAGGAAGGTCCTAACGATCTGGGCATTTTGCTCCAGCTCCTCCAGGTCTTCCCAATAGCCGACGGCAAGACCCGCCAAGTACGCGGCACCGATTGCCGTGGTCTCCACCGTCTCGCATTGCAGCACGGGGATATCCAGCAGGTCGGCCTGGAATTGCATGATGAACTCGTTGCGCGAGGCACCGCCATCGACGGACAGGCGCTCAATCGAAAGCCCCACGTCCTGCTCCATGGCGCGCAGCACGTCGTAGCTCTGATATGCCATGGATTCGCAGGCGGCACGTACGATGGTCGCACGGCTCGAGGCGCCGGTCAGACCGCACACAATACCGCGGGCATGCGGGTCCCACCAGGGAGCACCCAAACCCGCAAAGGCGGGAACGAAGTAGCAGCCCTCGTTGTCGCTAATCGAAGCGGCGAGTTGTGCCGACTCGCTCACGCTCGAGATGATGCCCATGTTGTTGCGAAGCCAGTTCATCGTTGAGCCGGCGGCAAAAATAGAGCCCTCGAGCGCATAGCTGACTTTGCCGTCCGCAGCGATACCGATGGTGGAGACCAGGCCATTCTTGGATTCGACGATCTCGTCGCCGGTGTTCATGAGCATAAAGCAGCCCGTGCCATAGGTGTTTTTGGTCTGGCCGGGACGGAAACAGCAGTGACCGAACAGCGATGCCTGCTGGTCGCCCGCCACACCCATGATGGGCGGCATGTTGGTCATGATGTCGCTCGCGACGCGGCCGTAGTCGCCCGAGCTCCAGCGAACCTCGGGCATCATGGAACGTGGAACGTCAAAGAGCGCCAGCAGGTCGTCGTCCCAATCGAGCGTATGGATATTAAAGAGTGCCGTGCGGCTGGCATTGGTGTAGTCGGTGGCAAAGACCTGGCCGCCGGTGAGGTTGTAGATGAGCCAGGTGTCGATGGTGCCAAACATGAGGTCGCCCGCCGCCGCGCTCTCGCGTGCGCCGTCGACGTTGTCGAGAATCCACTGCACCTTGGAGGCCGAGAAATACGGGTCAAGCGTAAGTCCCGTGCGGGAGCGCACCAGCTCCTCGCAACCCTGTTCAACCAACGCGTCGATCGCCGGCGCGGTACGACGGCACTGCCATACGATGGCGTTATAGATGGGCTGGCCGCTCACGCGGTCCCAGACCACCGTGGTCTCGCGCTGGTTGGAGATGCCGATGGCGGCGATGCGGTCGGAATGGATACCGCTCTTAAACTGAACCTCCATCATCACGCCGATCTGGCTGGCAAGCACCTCCGTGGGATCCTGCTCCACCCAGCCGGGGCGCGGGAAGCTGGTTTTGACGCTACGACGCGCCTGGGCAACGATGCAGCCGTATTCGTCGACAATGGCCGCGAGTACCGAGGTAGTGCCGCAGTCGAGCGCCATGATGTAGGAACCGCCAAAGTTAAACGAGGCATCTTCCATGCCCAGGCTGCCCAGATTCAAAGACATCGCTTACACCCTTCTATTGCATCGGGTCGGACAGGACCCGCTCGATCTCTGATGCGGGAAGTGCGCCTTGGCGCAGGATCTGGAGCCCGCCGTGCTGGAACGACACGATGGTCGAGGCGTCGCGACACGGGGTCTCACCGGCGTCGACGGCAACATCGACCCCCTCCAGGATGCGACCCTCGACGGCGGCAAAGCTTGCCGGCGAAGGCGCGCCGTGCGTGTTGGCGCTCGTGCAGGCAAGGGGACTGCCGCAGGCGCGGATGAGCGCTTGGACCACGGGAGAGGCCGAAGCGCGCAGGGCCACGGTGTCGTCGGCAGCGCGCATAAAGGTCGGCACGCAGGGGGCTGCCTTGACCACGATAGTCAGGGCTCCCGGCCAGCATCGTCGCGCGAGTACGCGGGCATCTTCCGGGATATCCACGCCATAGCGGTCGAGTGCTTCGACGCCATCGACCAGCCAAGCGACGGTTTGCGTGAGCTCACGTTGCTTGAGAGTGAAGATACGGCGATAGCCGGTGCCGAGCGCAGGAACTGCGGCGCCATTGACGGCAGCCTGCGGATCGCGCGGCCACGATGGGAATTCGCTTGTATCTTGGGGCACGGCGTCCGAGAAGGCGTTGACTGCCACGGCAACACCGTAGACGGTCTCGGTCGGAATCAAGGCCAGGCCGCCGCGGCCGAGCACCTCGGCCGTGCGCTCGACGGCAAGCCGATGCGGCTCGCGCGTTCCCTCGTATACCCGATAGACCGTCTGCATGTGTATGCCAGCCCCTTACGCTCCGGTGCAAGTTTGTTTACTGTGGGGCATTCTCGCACGAAACATTCAACCTATTTGCCCAGAGCGCATGTTGGTTTGGTGAGCGGCTCTAGTAGTCGGTGAAAGTGAGGGGGTTATTGGACTGCGACGAACTTCTTTGGCCTGCCGGCGTGGCGTTCTTGGGCGGCGTAGCGCTCGATGCTGTCTATCGTTATCATCCGACGGCCGTCGACGAGTTCAACATCGAGTTTTCCGGCTTTGACCAGCGCGGTAATCCGCGGAGCAGAGACTTTGAGGTCCAGTGCTGCGTCTTTAAATGTTCGGCACGCCGCTTCCCGAGCGTCCTCGTGGTCGATTTCGACTGAAAGGGCCACGACCTCGGCCGAGCGTTCGTACCCCGCCGGAGTCAAACCGTTGTTGAGGTCGTCGGCCAAAAACGCCATCAGCGCCTCGGTGGCATGGGCAATCGCTTCTTCGCGCGTATCGCCATCGGCAAAGGCGCCGGGAATCTGCGGGAAGCTGGCGCAGTAACCGTCGTCTTCTTTTATGAGAACGCAGTCATAGGTAAATCGCTGCCTCATTTTGCCTCCAACTACCATCCAGCTTGGCGACGAATACTTGCCCACGTGCCCCTCTTTGGTCGATCACCACCAGAGCCGTTCACGGTGACAACACGGTCACCAGAAACATACTTAGCATGACTACCGACTTGCGCGACCTTCACGAATCCATCGTGCTTGAGTAGGGCAATGATTTCCCGAAAGGTAGGAGGTTGCATGGGCCGACCTCTTTCAGCCGTCCTAATTATAAACTACTTTATAATTTTTGCTAACCAGTTAATAAATATTACTGGCGCTGTTTGGGCTCGGTGACGATAGCCCGGACGATGCGGGGACGATCGGTGAGGTCGCGGACGATGCGCACGTCCGAAAGACCCGCCTGGCGGCAGAGCTCGGCGGCGGCGTCGAGGGCGCCCTCATAGAGTTCGCAGGCAAACAGGCCGCCGGCACACAGCATATAGGGCGCCGCATTGAGCAGGCGGCGGAAGATATCAAGGCCGTCGGCACCGCCCTCGAGCGCCAGGTCGGGCTCAAAGTCCTTGACCTCGTGCGGCAGCGAGCGCATGACGCCGGTCGGAATGTAAGGTGGGTTGGAGACGAGCACATCAAAGGTGCCCCACTCGTCGTGGGGAATGGAGCTCACCAGGTTGGTGAGGCTGAAGGCAACCTCATCTGCCGTGAGGCCGAGCGCGTCGCGGTTTTTGGTGGCCAGATCGATGGCGCGTGGCTCGATATCGGTGGCGGTGCAGGTAACGTGGCCGCGGCGCTCCCAGGCAAGGGAGAGCGAGATGCAACCCGTGCCGCAGCCGACCTCGAGAACGCGGGCGATACGGGGCTCGGCTGGGGCAGGCGCAGCGGCATCCTGAGCCGAAGCCGTCTCTTGGCCGGCACCCTCGATGGCGACGCCGTATTCGTCGAGCTCGGGCTCGGCGGCTTCCGCGGCTTCGGCTTCTGCTGCCTGCGCGGCGGCTTCCTCGGCCTCGCGGTCGGCCAGCTCCTCGGCATAGGCACGGCTGCCCAGCACGTCGCTGCCTAGCGCCGCCTCATCGGCAGCCGTCAGGTTAGCGGCACGGCGCTCGGCAGTCGCGCGCTCGTCGGCCAGCGCAGCCTCGGCTTTGCGCGCCTGCTCGACCTCATCGTTCCAAGGCAGCTCAACACGCTGACGGGCAGCGACCTCGGGGCTCAGCACCTCGGCATCCAGATAATTGAGGACTTCCTCGACGAGCATCTCGGTCTCGGGGCGCGGAATGAGCACACCGGGGGCGCACGCGACGTCGATCATGCGAAACTGCGTGCTGCCCGTGATGTATTGCAGCGGCTCGCCCTTAGCGCGGCGGACAACGGCCGCATGCATGGTCTCGAGCTGGGCCGCGTTAAGCGTCTCGTCCATACGCATATATAGGTCAATGCGCGCCAGGCCCGTGGCGGCGCACAGCAGCCACTCGGCAGAAAGACGGGGGTGCTCCTCGCCGCGCTCGGCCAGGTACTCCTTGGTCCACTCGAGACAACGCTTGATGGTCCAAATCTCGTTTGCCATGGGGTCCTCCCCTCTTAAGCGCCGGACGGCGCGCGAATGTCGGAGCAGATTGTACGCGAGGCCAGCGCTTGGCAAGGGACGATTGAAGGCGATTATCGAGAATCAGCCCAGAATTTTGCACCGGGCTCGCTCAAAGTGTTCATTCGCCGACGTCTAGATTTGCATTCGTCAAGCTTTTGGCAAGGTTGCCCCAAAACTGACCAATATCTAACCAAGAACTTGCCAAATCACTTGACGCGCGACGCATCAAAAATCACCTCGCGACTTCTTGGACGATTTTTTGAGCAATATTTTCAATAGCAGATACACGACGTTAATTGCTTTAAGCAGGCAAACAGCTCAAATGCCATCACAGCCGACTGAATAAAATCTCAAGGCAACGTCCCCAATGACTCCCTACGAATCATTTGACGACCAAGGAAACGCCGATGTTTTGGCAATGTCAGCGAGCGACGTCCAGAGCGAACAAGTTGGCATGAAAAAGGCAGGGCATAGACCTTCTGGTCATGCCTTGCCTTTTGAATGACAAATTGTCGCTCTGGGCGGCGCGCAGCGTCGAGCAGTTACGGCGTTTGGTAAAACGCCGTAACTTAAACTGCTTGTGCCAGCTTCTCGGCACGCTCGGCGGCGGCGAGCGCCTCGATGACGGTGCCGAGCTGATCGCCCAGAAGGACGCCGTTGTAGGTGGAGTTGAAGCCGATACGGTGATCGGTCACGCGGTCCTGGGGCTGGTTGTAGGTACGAATCTTCTCGGAACGGTTGCCGTGGCCAATCTGGCTCTGGCGCTCGGCGCCGAGCTCGGCCTGCTGCTTCTCGAGTTCCATCTCGTACAGACGGGCGCGCAGCATCTGCATGCAGACCTCGCGGTTCTGGATCTGGGAACGCTGCTCCTGCGACTGCACCACGGTGTTGGTGGGCAGGTGGGTGATGCGCACGGCGGAGTAGGTGGTGTTAACGCACTGACCGCCAGGGCCGGAGGCGCAGTAGGTGTCGATGCGCAGGTCGGACTGGTTGATCTGGACGTCGATTTCCTCGGCCTCGGGAAGCACGGCGACGGTAGCCGTTGAAGTCTGGATGCGGCCCTGGGACTCGGTCTTGGGGACACGCTGGACACGGTGCACGCCGGACTCGTACTTCATAACGGAGTAGACGCGGTCGCCCTCGACCTTGAACTCAATGGACTTGAAGCCGCCGGCCTCGCTGGGGCTGGAATCGAGCACGGTAGTCTTCCAGCCACGCGACTCGCAAAAGCGCTGATACATCTTGTACAGGTCGCCGGCGAAGATGGCCGCCTCGTCGCCACCGGCGGCGGAGCGAATCTCGACGATGGTGTTCTTGTCGTCGTTGGGGTCGCTCGGGATGAGCATGTACTTGATGTCTTCCTCGAGCTGGGGAAGCTTGGCCTCGTTTTCGGAGATGTCCATCTGGAGCATCTCCTTCTCATCGGCATCGGTGGTATCGTGCAGCATTTCCTTGGCAGCCTCGATGTCATCGAGCGCGCCGATGTACTCGCGCGAGGCAGCAATGAGGTCGGACTGGTGCGCGTACTCCTTGTTGAGACGCGTGAACTCCTTGATATCGGAGGCGACGGCCGGGTCGGAAAGCTTCTTCTCGAGCTCCTCGTAGGCCTTGATGATCTTTTCGAGCTTGTCGCGCATGACGGACTCCTTTATATGCGTGAAGGTGAAAATCGGCAGAATTGATGGGGCGCGGGGCGCCACTGCGGGGGTAAGCCCAGCTAGAACATGTCGATCTTCAGATACATGCGCATCCCTTCGCGTATGAGGTACATAGTTGCGGTCTAACCCATACATGATAGCGTGCGCAGGCATACCTGCATATAACCCGCACGGAATGCGACAAAGGGTCAGTCTCTTTCCTTGAATACAACTTCATCCGAACGCCTCCCGCATTCATCCGCACATATACGGATAAATTTGGGAATCCGATACCCTGAGGGCCGGATCGGCCGGCCCCGGGAGATCGGAGGACGCCATGTCCGGAAAGGGCGGGAAGGGCGCCGCGAGGGCGGTCCCGAGGACCCACGGCAGGCTCACCGGGTACGAGCGGGACACGGTCCAGAGGATGCTGAAGCGCAGGGTTCGCTCGGCCACTTCCTCGAGAGGTTCAAGGGCGTATCGACCCGCAGGCTCCACAGCTGCCTGATGTGGTTCAGATGGCTGCGCGAGGCCGCACGCGTCGGGGACAGGACGTCGCTCATGCGCGAGCAGCTCGACGACGGGCGCTACGAAAAGATCCGGAAGAAGATGATGGAGCCGGAGTACGAGTTCCATCTGGAGCCGGACGTGCAAACGGCGGGTTAACATAGCCTTTCACCAAAAAGGGCGAGCGGCCGCGCCCTGCGACCACCCGCCCTCAATCAAAGCCCTTCTCGGCCGCCGTAGCTACCGGTTCCGGCGCCGCAGGATAACGCCTGCGGCGATCAGCACCACCGCGCCGCCCGCGATGGCACCCAGGGCCATCGGCGACAAGCTGGTATCGCCCGTATACGGCAGACCCGGCTTCTCCTCCTTCGGCACCGGTGACTTGCTCGGCGGATTGGTGGGCGGCTCCGTCGGCGGGGTGGTCGGCGGCGTGTACGTGTTCTTGAACACTGGCGCCACGTCACCGCCATAGGCTACCGTCGCCACCAGATGGCCCGCGCCGTCGTCCGTCACCGTCACCGTTACCTGGTGTTCGGTCGCGTCGTACGTCACGTTCTTCTGACCGTCGTCCACCTCGGAGATGCTGTAGGTGTACGTCCCGGGCTTGTCGTACGAGATTGCCTCGAAGCCCACCGTGCCGTCCGCCGCGTTCTTGGCGGTTTGCAGCACCTTGCCGTCGGTATCCTTCAGCTGGAAGGAGAACTGCCCTTCCTTCAGGTCCTCGCCGCTCAGCACCTTGGAGGCCCCCAGCTTCACCTCAGTCGCGGCCGGCGCGTAGCTGTTGCAGAACGCCACCGCATCCGCAGCCTTGCCGCCTGTGCTGTAGGCAACCTGCGCCTCCAGCTCGTGCGTCTCCGCATTCTCCGTCACCGTCACCGTTGCGGTAAAGACCGTCGCGTCGTAGGTGACGCCGTTCGCCGTCGCCCCTGCCTGCTCGGACACGGTGTAGACATACGTCCCCACCTTATCCAGCTGCAGCGGCGCGAAGCCGAACGTGCCGTCGACGCTGTTCTGCACCGTCTGTACCACGTTACCGTCGGCGTCCTTCAGATCGAAGGAGAACTCACCCTCGGCCAGGTCGCGGCCGGCCAGAGCCTTCGTTCCGGTAATCGTCGCCGTCGTTGCCGTCGGCGTGTAGGTGTTGGTGAAGGTCAGATCCGCAGCCGTCTTGTTCGCCGTCGCGGTCAGCTGGCCGCTGCCGTCATCGGTCACGTTCACCGTTACGTCCAGCACCGCATCGCTGTAAGTGATGGTGCCATCTTGGCCCGCAACCTCCTTCACCTGGTACGCATGCGAACCAGTTGCGGTGTACGAGATGGCCTTGAAGGTAAACGCTTTACCCACGTTCGTGGTCCGGTCGATCTCCTGCCCGGTGGCTACGTCAATCAGCGCGAATGTGAACTCGCCATCGGCGGGCGTCCGCGTGGTGGCCGGGTCGGCATTCTCAAGCACCTTGGTGCCAGAGATCTGGTAGGAGGTCTGACCCGGCTGGTAGCTGTTCGCAAACGCCATGGTGTTGGGGGTGACGCCGTTCTCGGTGCCCTCCTCGCTCGGTTTCACCGTAGAGCTCTCCACCACCAGCTTGCCGTCGTTGTTGTCTGCCACCACATAGGTCAGGGTGTACGTCTTGCCGGTGTAGGTCACGCCCGGCACGCCCGGCGCGTCGTCCGTCGGCTGCACCTCGCGAACCGTGTAGATAAAGGTGCCCGCATGGTCGAAGGTCAGCTCGTCGAAGGCAACCTTGCCGTCGGCGTCGTTCTTCTGGGTCTGGAGCACCGCGCCGTCGGGCCCCACCAGCTCGAACGCGAAGTCTCCCGGCTTCATCTGGTAGCTGCCGTCGTGCACGTCAACGCTCTTGGTGAGGGCGATCGCGCCGGAGTTCGTCGCCTTCGCCTCGTAGGTGTTGGTGAAGGTGGGCTTCGTGGCGTCCGCGCCGTCGTAGGCGACGCTCGCCTGCAGCGTGCCGGCATTGTCCACAACCGTCACCACGGCATGATGCACCGCGTCGTCGTAGGTCACGTAGGCCAGATCACCCTTCCGCTCCACGATAGTGTACTCGTACGTGCCCGGCTTCGCGTAGGAGAAGGCGTCGAAGTTAACACTTCCGTCCGCGCCGTTGGTCGCGGTCCGGACGGGCTTGGCCCCGGCAAGCTGCTCAGCAGTCATTTTGCCCTCGTACACATCGAAGGTGAACTCGCCGTCCTTGGGGACGATCGGCGTGTTGTCGTCCTTCTTCACATAGCTCTTCTGCGCACCGAGGGCCAGACCGGTCGCGGCCGGCTGGTAGGTGTTGGTGAAGGTATCCGAGCCGGATGCGCTCGTCACGATCGCCTTCGCATTCAGTGCTCCGTTCCCGCCGTCTGTGACCGTCACCGTATAGGTGAGGGCATGATTGTCATAGACCATGCCCGGCTCCGCGCCCGGCTGCTCCACGATGGTGTAGGTGAAGTCCTTGCTCGCGGCGCCGTCCAAGTCGGAGAGCTGGAACTCGCGCGTGAAGCAGACCTTGCCGTTTGCATCGTTCTTCGCGGTGGCGATCACGTTGCCGGCAGCGTCCTTCAGGTCGAAGGTGAACTCGCCGTCCGCAGGCTTCGTCGTGTGATCGAAGCCGTCCGCAACCTTGATGGTCTTGGTCGCCGTCAGCTCCACGGATCCCTTTGCGGTGTAGGTGTTGTTGAAGGTGGGAGCCGTAGCGGTACCGTCATAGGTGACGGTCACCTTCGTCTTGTTGTTGTCATCCTGGTTCTGCTCTACCCTGACGTGGACCTTGACTTCCTTGGCGTCGTAGACCACGCCGTCGACGATCTGGCCGGCCTTCTCCTCCTTCAGCGTGTAGTCGTACTCGCCCAGGTTCAGGTTCTTGACGGTCAGCTTGACCTTGCCGTCCTGGTCGTTGTTGCCCTTGGCAACCTCGTTGCCGGCCTGGTCGTACAGGCCGAAGGTGAACGCACCGGCCGTCAGGACCTTACCCGTGAGGGTCTTCGTCGTCTCGATGGTGACGTCAGCCGTCGGCTTCGAGTTGGTGAAGGTCGGCACGGCCTTCTTATCATCGTATGTGACGGTCGCCTTCAGCTCGCCCTTCTCGTCGGTGACCTTTACGTGGACCATTACGTCCTTCGTGTCATAGACGATGGTCGGGTCGTTGCCGGCAACCTCCTTGATGGCGTAGTCGTGCTCGCCCGGCGTGTCGTAGCTGATTGCCTGGAAGGCGACCTTGCCGTCCTTGTCATTCCGGACGGTCTGGACCACGCTGCCGTCCCCGTCGAACAGCTGGAACGTGAAGTCGTTCCCCGCGAGCTCGCCACCTGTGAAGCGCTTCGTCGCCTTGAGCGTTACCGAGGTCTCCTTCGGGTGGTACGTGTTCGTGAAGGTCTGCGAGTTGTCTCCACTCGTTACCTGCGGCGTGACCGTCAGCGTGCCGGTGCCGCCGTCCGCGACCGTCACCTTGTAGGTGAGGGCATGGTTGTCGTAGACCATGCCGGCCTCCGCGCCCGGCTGCTCCACGATGGTGTAGGTGAAGTCCTTGCTCGCGGCGCCGTCCAGGTCGGAGAGCTCGAAGCCGCGCGTGAACTTCACAATGCCATCGGCCTTGTTCGTCGTGGTGTCGAGCACCTTGCCGTCGGCGTCCTTCAGCTCGAACGTGTACTCGCCGCCCTTCAGCTTGGTGTCGTGCGTGAAGCCCGGCGCGACCGCAACGATCTTGGTCGCCGTCAGCTCCACGGATCCCTTTGCGGTGTAGGTGTTCGTGAAGGTGGGGGCATCGGCCTTGTCACCATCGTAGGTAACAGTGGCGTCCAGCTTGCCAGCTTTGTCCACGACCTTCACCACGGCGTGGTGCACCGTGTCGTCGAAGGTCACGTGGGACAGGTCGCCCTTCTTCTCCACGATGGTGTACTTGTACTCGCCGGCCTTGGTGTAGTTGATGACCGGGAAGGTGACGGTGCCGTCCTCGCCGTTCTCGGCGGTTTGGATGGGTTGTTTGTCCTTCAGCTGCTCAGCCGTCAGATCGCCCTCGTACAGGTTGAAGGTGAACTCGCCGCCCTTGAGCGCAGCCGGCGTACTGTCGGACTTCACGTAGGTCTTCTTCGCCGTGATCGCCACCGAGGTCTCGGCGGGCTGATACGTGTTCTCGAAGGTCGGGATATCGTTCTTGCCGTCGTAAGTGACGGTCGCCTTCGCCTTGCCACCCTCCGCCTTCACCGAGACGTGAACCTTCACCACCTTGGTGTCGTAGGTGATAGTCGGATCGGCACCGACGTTCTCCTCCTTGAGCGTGTAGTCGTACTCGCCGATGGTCAGACCGGTGAGGGCAAGATTGATCTTGCCATCCTTGTCGTTCTGGACGGTCTGGAC
Organism: uncultured Collinsella sp.; assembly: GCA_902494345.1. Classification (GTDB taxonomy): domain Bacteria; phylum Actinomycetota; class Coriobacteriia; order Coriobacteriales; family Coriobacteriaceae; genus Collinsella. Next base: position 26,094 of record CABUSV010000016.1, on the reverse strand, counting down.
GGGATTACCCGTGGACGTGTCACCTTGGTACAGGCCAAAGATGAACGCACCTTCCGTCAGGTCCTTGCCCGTGAGGGTCTTCTTTGCCTCGATGGTTGCATCGGCCGTCGGCCTCGCGTTGGTGAAGGTCGGCACGGCCTTATCGCCGTCGTAGGTAACGGTTGCGCCCAGCGTGCCGTTCTTGTTATCGGTGACGCTGACCTTGACCTTCACTTCCCGAGCGTCGTAGACGATGGTCTGGTCGTTACCGGTAACTTCCTTGATGGTGTACTTGTAGTCACCGGCCTCGGTGTAGTTGATGGGCTGGAAGGTAATGTTGCCGTCCTCGTCGTTCGTGACGGTCTCAATGGGCGTGCCTTCCGCCTTGTCACCCTTGTACAGAGCGAACGAGAATTCGTTCCCCGCGAGCGCACCGCCCGTAAAGAGCTTCTTCGCCGCCAGGGTCACGGAACCCTTCGCGGCATAGCTGTTGGTAAAGGTGGCGAGGTTCACCTCGCCGTTCTTGACCTCAGGCGTTTCGCTCTTGTCATCGCCGTCCTTTTTCACCGCCACGCCTGTGACAGTCAGCTTGGCATTCTTGTCCTCAACCTTCACCGTGACGGCGTAGGTGGAATCGTCCATCGTCCAACCGGCGTTCTGCACACCAGCCGTATTAGGATCGTCATCTTCCCCGTGGGCCTCGGTGAGCGTAAATGTGTAGTCGCCTGCCTTGTTGAATTTCATACCGGAGAAGTTGAGGGTCTGACCGTCCTTGCCGGTGATCTCCCCCTTCGTGGTCTTGGACTCCGAGGATGCGTCACCCTTCAGGCCGCCAGCCTCCAGATCGCCGGCGGCAATCTTATCCTTCGTCTCCGACGTAGCAGCCAGCGTGAACGAGAACTCCTTGTCCGTGCTCTCGGTGCCGGAGACCTTCTTCGTTACCTGCGGGGTCAGCTCGTCGCTGGCATCCGTCTTGTAGCTGTTCTCGAACGGGACAGTCGCCGTGTTGTCCTCGAGCGGGGCGCCGGGGTTAAACTCACGGTAATCGACCCTCTTGCCATCACTGTTCAGAACTGTCGTCTCGACTTTTAGTGTGCCGTCACCGTTGTCGGACACTGCGATCTTGACGGTATAGACCGTCTTGTCGTAGGTGTAGCCGGCGGGGACGGGCTTCGGCACGTTCTCTTCCACCCTGTATTGGTAGACGTTGGCGCGATATTCATTGCTCACGTCGTCGTGTGTGAACTGCAAGCCCTTCGGCAGCAAGCTCACGGTCTTGGTGTCCCCGAGCTTCATCTCGGGAATCTTGAAGGTCTCCGCCCCACCCGTGATGTCGAGCTTCTTCGCCGCGGCGTCGGCGGAGGTCAGGATGAACTTCGTGCCATCCTGACCCTCTTTCTGATAGTCCTCGGGCGTCACCGTAAAGCTGAATGTTCTGCTTGCATCACCGGTGCCGGTGAATTTCTTCTCAATCTGCAAACCGGCCTTCGCACCGTACTCAACCGTCTCGACCTTGTACTCGTTCTTGAACGGGACGATAGGCGTAGCGGGCTTCGCATCGCGACTCGAGACCGTCTGCACGTAGTTGGTCGTGGTATCGAGACCCTTAATCGCCTCGGCCGTCAGCGCATCAACGTTGTCGCCCACGCCAACGAGCGCCGTCACGTCCGGGCCCTTCACGATGGTCGTCTCGGTGTAGAGCTGACCCTTGTTATCCAGGTTCGGCTTCACCGCGATGAGCACGAAGGCATCACCGGGGTACTCGGTGTCATACGTGTATCCAGCAGCGTTGGCGTCATGTACCTCAGACACCTTGTACACGTACATCTTGTTGTAGCTCAGCTGCGTGAAGTTCATCTTCAGCTTACCGGACATCGTGGCGGTCTGCGTATCGTCACCGTCATCCTTGCCCACGGTGTTCGTGAACGACCTATCGGAATCAACCGGCTCCGGGGCCTTCGTGCCGTTATACGTCATCGCCTCGATGGTGAACGGGAACATGCCATTCTTCAGCGGGGTACCAACCAGAGTCTTGGTCACATCGATGCCCGCGTAGGTACCAGAGGCCGCATAGATGTTGGTGAACGCGGCGGCGTCCGTCACCTGCCGGTCGGCATCCGTCGTCGCCTGCTTGTTGTCGTACGCAACCGACGCGGTCAGCTTACCGGCGTGCTTGCCGTTCTCGATATCGGTCACTGTGTACGTCACCGTGGACGTATGGCCGTCATACGCAATACCAGTCTTATCCGCGTCGGTCGGCTTCGTCTCGTTCACATTGAACGTATACGTGCCCGACTTGGTGAACACCAGGTCGCCCGCACCGAAGGTTGCAGAACGCGTCGCGTCACCGGCGCCTGCGATCTCAACCTTAGTCGTCAGATCGCCGGTCTCATCGGAGTCGGTAGCCTTCCTCTGGGTAACGACCTTGTTTTTAACCGCTTTCATCGTGGCGTCATCCGCTGGCGTCAGCGTGAAATCGAACTTGTCATCCTGCTCCCACGCACGCCCAGCCAGCGTCTTCTGCACAGTAACCGGTGCCGACATCGTCTGGGCCACCGTGTAGGTGTTCTTGAACGGGATATATCCACCCGTGTCCGTCAGCTGCGTGCCGTCGGCCTTCCAATACGTGGCCGTGGAGGACAATTGGCCCTTGTCGTCGAGCGTGTTTTGCACCATCGCGTAGTACACGGTGGTGTCGTACGTCATGCCGCCCGTTGTCGAAGCATCGGAACCAGCTTGCTCCGTCACCTGGTACACGTAGGTGGTGTTCTGGTCGGCAGCGGTGAACGTGATCTGCGGGAAAGCCGCAATGCCGCCGCCATCGTTCTCCGCGGTCGTCACGCCGTCGGCGGGCATCGGCGCGTCGTTCGCACTGACCGTGTAGCTCAGGTCATTGAACTTGATGGGGGCAGCCCCCACCGCGCTGTTGGCCAGGCCGCCCAGCGCCTTCAGCTCGAAGGTGAACTTGCCCGCGGCAAGCGGGTTGTCGCCCGACTCGTCGGTATACGACTTCTGCGCGTTAAATGAGATTGTCTTGGTGTCGGTGCTGAACTTGTTGGTGAACACCGCGACCTTGTTATCGACTGGCACGGCCGGGTCGTGGTGGGCGCCATCATCGTCGCCGTTGCGAGCCATAGTGACAACCGGCTCGGACAGCGTACCCCTGCCCGTGTCGTCCACCTGCACCGTCACCGTGTACCCGGCGCTCGAGTAGCCGAAGCCGGGCAGCCAGGACGAGTCATGCTCGTCGGGCGTCCGCTCGGCCACCGTATAGGTGTACGTGCCGGGCTTCTTGTACGTAATCTGGCCGAAGTCGAACTCATCACCATTGTTGACGGTCTTGACCACCTGGACGTATCCGGGCACGCCGGATACGCCCTTGTAGCCCTCGGGCATGGGCGTGCCCTTGGCAGCGCGCAGATAGATGTCGAAGCTGTCGGCCTTAGTCCACTTGCGGCCTTGAAGCACCTTCTGCGCCCGAATGCCGGTGAGCGTCACCGAAGACTTCACGCTGTAGCTGTTGGTGAACACCAGCTTGTTGTCTTCGGCCAGCGTGCCGTCGGTATTTTGCTTCGCGATCTTACCGGTGATGATACCATCGCCTGCGCCGGTCAGATTCTTGTCACCCTGCTTGCGGCCGGTCAGCTTATAGCCCGCGGGCATCTCGTCTGCGCCGGTCAGCTCCTGCACCGTGTACTCGTCGCCCTCGCCAAGTCCGTACACGCGAATCGTCTCGTCGGCCTTGATGGTTTGCGAATAGCCATTTGTCAGGTCGAACACGTTGCCGACCTGCTTCTCATCGACGGTACCCGCCTTCTCGAACACCGCAGCCTTGTACGTCTTCCCCTTTGGCACGGTGAACTTAAAGGTAAATCCCGCGTCCTTATTGCCCGTCAGGCCATCGGGCACCACGACCTTCTTCGTCACCTCGAGGCTCGCCTCGCGTTCGTTCGCCACGCGCACGCAGGTGGCGCCCGTGAACAGGGCGTTCAGGTTCATGGCGCCCAAGTCGGCGCGGGCGCCCTTCGCCGTGATTCCCTTGGGCTGCTCGTCCTGGGTGATACCCATACGTATCCAGCCCGTCTCGGTCTCCAGGCGGTAGGGTTTGCCCTCCTCGGTGGGCCCATACTGGTACATGCGTCCGTTAGCGCCGTACTTGAGGTGCACTGTGTCGTCTGCACCCACGGGTTCGACATCGGTCCACGTCAGGTTGCCTTTAACATTGGTCTCGCCATTCGAGGTCTGCCGCGTACCCTTGATCCACGTGAGCGTGTTGTCGATGTCGCCCTCTGCGCCAAACTGGCCCAGACTCTTCATGAGCGCGCCCGGGCCCACGAACGTCGAAACGCCGTCATCGTCCGTACCAGCATCGGCATGGACGCCGCAATCGTCCACAATCACCTTGGTGAGCGTGTCGTTAAGCAGGAAGCCCTTAGGCGCCGAGACCTCCTTTAGGAAGTAGGTGCCCTTCTCGAGCGGCCTGCTACTGTCACTCGTACACGGGAATATGCCCGCCCCTTCGAGCCGGACCGGGTTGTCGACCGACCCCGTCGTCAGGGTGTCATAGGGGCCCTGGTCGTCCTTGGGCACAACCTTGCCGTTCGCGTCCGTTGTCGCCTTGTACAAGCCGAACGTCGCGCCGTCTACGGGGTTGCCCTCGGTATCGGTCTTCTGCACGAACAGGCGATTCTGGATGTTCGTGACGAGCAGGCGCGTGGCGAACTGCCGCTTGAAGTTCGTGCCGCCTGCGATGTCGTCGCTGTACACGTGGACGGTGTTCATAGGCGTCGCGTCGCCGATGGAGCTCGCCGTTGTGTGGTAGATGACCACCGTGTACTCGGCATCCTTGCGGGCATCACCGCTCAGCAGGTAGTAGTACTTGGAGATGTCACCGGGCAGATTTTGAATCTCTACCTGGTACTGGCCGCTCGTGTTGAGCGTGAAGGCGTGCAGGTCCTTCTTCGCCGCCTCGATAGCGCCGGCCGTGCCCGGCTCCTTGGCGAGGGTGTATCCCGCTCCCGTCGATGGGTCGCCCGACACGGCGTACCAACTGCTCGGATCTTGGATGCTTGCGCTTTTATCGCGCTTGAGCACCACAGCGAACAGTATGCCGGAGTCCAGGCTGACAGCGTCGTTGGACTTCGTCAGGTCATCATTCGCCTTGTACACGATCGACGGCGCGGTGATGGTCTCCTTCGCGCCGGCGAACGCACCCGTCCGCCACATGGCGCTGCCCGCGTCCATACCGCCGCGGTTGATGATGACGCCGCCCGCGCCGTTCTTGTCGCTCGTGGGCTCGTACTCGAGGTGCATGCTGCCATCCGTCGTCGTGAGATTCGAGCGGTATCCCTTGGGCACGCTCGTCTCCTTCAGGAGGTAGTACTTATTGCTGTGATCCTTGTTGTAGAGATCGTCGAAGTTGATGACGCCGCTGCCATCGTCGTTCGTGAGCGTTAGGCAGCCGGCCTCGTCCGTGGTGCCGGAGCCGAGAAGCGCGCCCTCGGTTTTGAAGTCCTTATCGGTCTTATAGAGCTGGAACTCGGCACCCTGTACGAACTTGCCGTCCTGGTCGAACTTTATGATGTCGGACTCGGGCACCGTCACGAGGTTGAACTTGAGCTCCATGTTGGAGTAGAGGGCGCCGCGCTCCAGGTAGAAGAACTTGAGGGTGTGGTTGGTGCCGTCGGCGAAGGTGCTGCCGTACCACCTCGTGTCGCCGTCCTTGCCCGCCTTCTGGTACTTGCTCAGCAGCGTGCCGTCGCTCTTGCCGTTCACCTTAATGTCGCCCGTTTTAAAGTTTATGTTCAGACTCGCGCGGTCGTGAATACCGCCGATATCACCCACGAGGACATCGTCGATGAACACCCAGACATCATCATCGCCGGCGAACTCGAAGGTCATGTCCTCATCTTTGTTCGTCTTGCCGCCGTCGGGCTGCACGAATCGCGTGGACATTGAGAGACCGAAGTGATGGTTGACGGGCTTGCCACCGTTGTAGCTCGCGGTGTTGTCTGCCGTGATGCCATTTTGGACGAGCCGGTTGTTTTCCTCATTGAACACCTTGTCTGCCGCGTCGAACGGGAAGAACTGACCCTGGTGGGACGAATTGCCAACGCCCCCGGTGTCATAGATGTCGAAGGCATTCTTGTTAGCGTTGTAGGCTGCGTAGTTGTGGGTGCTGTCATAGACGTAGTAGCCGCCCTGAGCCTGGAGGAGGCCCGTCACGCCAAAATGGGACGTCTTGCCGGTCTGGGCAGAGGAATCGAACAGATAGCGGAGGGACTTGCCGCCCCAGGTATCGGAAAGCCGCGGGTAGCCGTCGAAAAGCGTGTTGTTGACGATGCCGGACTGCGGGTTCTCGCCGCCCGTCCAACGGTTGAGCGACTCACCACCCTGGCCGTCGTTAAACTGGAACCGGTGGTTTGCGTTGATGCCGCCGTTGCCGGAAACCGACAGGTGATCATCGGGATTCACCCAGTAATCAAACAGGTTGATTGTTGTCCCCGAAGGCGAAATCGTCGGAACCGTGTGGTCCGAAATTGCCGCCTCGGCACGAAGCGGCAGGAAGAAACTCGCCGTCAGCGCGATGGCGAGGGCCAGAACAATCGCATATGGCGAGACCGAGCGCAGCCCGCGACGACGGCCACAAGACATGACGGACCACCGCTCGCGCGGCCGGTGTTCACCAGGAAGTTCCCTGCTTAGACACCCCCCGGTAGCAATATTCACGAGTCGAGACGTCGTCTCTCTGAGCTCCTGCATAATTTCCTCCCCAGTCGCACGGCGGCCTGCCCGGGCGCTCCCCGGGGGCCGAGGCAGTCTGGCAAATGCCCGCAGTCGTTCAAGGAATACCAACCCCAGCATATGTCTCTTAAGATATCTTAGTCTTATTCTATGACAGTTTTTGTCTCATTACCGATGAAATCGGCTCAGTCCCTTTGTCACATTCTAGAGCGTGCGGAGCAGGGCGATGAGGAAGCGGACACCCTGGAGGTAGGCGCGGCGGGTAATGCGCTCGTTGGTGCCGTGGACGCCGCGATCGCACTCGTCATCGTCGACCACAAAGGCCGAGAAGCGAATGCACTCGGAGCAAATGCGCTGGTAGTTGGCAGCGTCGGTCGCGCCGATCACGGTCGAGGGGACAATCGCCAACGGCTCGGATGATCCGTTTTCCTCCGTCCCCTTTGGATCACGGAAATAGCGGGCGGCGATGGAGCGAACCGCCTCGAGTCCCGGTCCGCCGATGCGCGGAGACGGCGAGGGTTCGGAGCTGCCAGGGCCGAGCTCGACCTCGACACGGTCGGCGAGCCCCGCCTCGGCAACGGCGACGCGGCAGCGGGCCACGACATCGACCACGCTCGTGCCCTCGAGCATACGGAAATTGATATTGGCCCACATATCCTGCGGCATTACGTTGGCGCCGGTGCTGCCACCCTCGATCTGCGTGGGCGCGCAGGTGGTGGTCACGAGCGGATAGAGCTTCTTGCTGGCGAGGCACTCGCTCACGATGGTGTCCTTGTTGGAGGCAATCTCGTCGGCCGTGTAAAGCCCCAGCTCGACGAGCTGTGCGGCAAGCAGGTCCGTGACGCGCGTCGGCCACTCGATATCGCAGATTGCGGTGATGGCACGGCTGAGCACCTCGAGCGATGTGCCGCCGTAGGGGTTGGACGAATGCCCGCCCTCACTCTTCGTCTTGAGCACAATATCGACGTAGCCCTTCTCGGCAAGGTCGGCATGCATAAGCCAGCCCTCGCCCGCGCCGTACTCGGCAGCTGGAACGATGCGGTAGTCACCCTCGTCGATCAGGTACTCAAGCTCAATGCCGCGCTCCTCGAGCGCGCGGCCGATGGCGCCTGCGCCGTACTGCGTAGTCTCCTCGTCCTGGCCAAAGGCCAGGAGCAGCGTGCGCTCGTGCCGCCAACCGTGCGCCAGCGCATACTCAACCGCCTCGAGAATGCCTGCGACCTGGTCTTTCATATCGATGGCGCCGCGACCCCAAATGTAGGTGTCGTCTACATGCCCGCCAAAGGGGGCGTACGTCCAGTCGTCCTCGGTACCCGGCACCACGGGGACCACGTCCATGTGACCCATGAGCACAACGGGCTTGAGTGCGGGGTCGGAGCCGGAAAGCGTCACCAGCAACGAATGATCGATGAGCTCGACCTTACCCGCTGTAAATACGTGCGGCCAGGCCTGCTGCATATAGGCGCGCAGGTCGTCGAACGGCCGCCAGTCCACTGCCTCGGCATCCATGCTCGAAATGGTCGGAAACGACAGCACACGGCCCAGGCGCTCGCATGCGCCGGCCTCGTCTATACCGACAAAATCATCCTCATGCGCAAAGAAGCGCCAAACCTCGGCCATGACATCCTTTCGATTGTGATGACGAGGGCCGCCCCACCGGAGCGGCCCTGCCACGTAAGCGTTTGCGGTCGGCTATTTGTCCTCGAGATAACGCGAGAGGAACTCGCGGGTACGCTGGTGCTTGGGGTTGCCAAAAAGCTCCGCCGGCGCGGCGTCCTCGAGGACCACGCCCTTGTCCATAAAGACCACGCGGTCGGACACCGTGCGGGCAAAGGCCATCTCGTGCGTGACGACGACCATGGTCATGCCGTCGGCAGCGAGCTTGCGCATGACCTCGAGCACCTCTCCCACGATCTCGGGGTCGAGTGCGGAGGTCGGCTCGTCGAACAGCATGATCTGCGGATTCATGCATAGGGCGCGAGCGATGGCAACGCGCTGCTTTTGGCCGCCGGACAGGCGACCCACGGCGGCGTGCGCGAACTTCTCGAGCCCCACGCTCGTCAGATGCTCCATCGCGACCTTCTCGGCCTCGGCCTTGCTCATCTTTTTGAGCGTGACGGGCGCGAGCGTGCAGTTGTCGAGCACATCCATGTTGTTGAACAGGTTAAAGCCCTGGAACACCATGCCGATGTCCTCGCGCAGCTTGTTGATGTTGCAGCGCTCGGCCGTGAGGTCCTGGCCGTGGAACCAGATGTGGCCCGCGTCCGGGGTCTCGAGCAGGTTGAGGCAGCGCAGGAAGGTCGACTTGCCCGAACCCGAGGCGCCGATGATGGTGACGACCTCGCCGGGATTGACGGACAGGTCGATGCCCTTGAGTACCTCGAGCGAGCCGAAGCTCTTGCGCAGGCCCTCGACGCGGATGAGCGGCTCATTGGTCTGTGCGGCGGCCGCAACGCCGGTAATAGCGGTATCTGCCATGATGATTCTCCTCGTCTTGAGCCTAGTTGGAGCTGGGCAGCGTGACCGGAGCCTCGGCGCCGAGCTTTTTGCCAAAGGCCTCGAGCAGGCGGCTCGCCACGAGCGTCAGGATCAGGTAGACCACGAGCGCCACGCAGTAGACCTCCATCTGGCGGTAGTACACGCCGGCGACGGTGGTGGTGGCGTACATGAGGTCAAACACGCCGATGACCGAGAGCACCGACGAATCCTTGATGTTGATGATGAGCTCGTTGGTGAGCGCCGGAATCGCGTTTTTAATGCCCTGGGGGAACACGACTTTGCGCATAGCTTGCCACTGCGACAGGCCCAGCGAGCGCGCCGCCTCGGCCTGGCCGGGATCGATGGACTCGATGCCGCCGCGCAGGACCTCCATCATGTAGGCGGTGGAGTTGAGCGAGATGGTGACGAGGCCGGCGGTGAAGGTGCTCCAAATCTGGTTGGCCTGAGCGGTCTCGAAGCCCATGCCGCGCAAAACGGTGAAGCCCGCGTAATAGATGAGCAGACCCTGGACCATCATGGGCGTGCCGCGCACGATGGTGGAGTAGATGGTCGCAAAGCCGCGGCCGATACTCTTAAAGAAGCGCACCAGGTCGTTGTCCACGCGATCGAAGGTCTGAATACGCAGGAACACGAAGAGCAGCGCCAGGAAGAATGCGATGACGGTGCCGAAGGTGGCAAGCGCGATGGTGATCTCGATACCGCGAATGAAGAAGTCGCCGCTCTTGTAGGTCATGTAGACCAGGCTCGACAAAAAGTCGCTGGGGTTGGAGTCCGAGACAATGCTCACCTGCACCAGGTCGATAAACGACATGACGCAACGGTCGATAAAGAAGATCGCCGCGATGGCGACCACGACGTAGCTGCCCAAGCGTGCGCCACGACGGAAACGCTCGGATGCGAACGGCGACTTTTCGCGATAGTCACTCCAGTGCATGAGCTTGGTGACCAGCGCCGCCGTCGACACGACGAGCCAGGCCCACAGGATCGCCCAAAGGCAATCTTGGAACACGCCCGTGGGGGCCAAGAAGCTCAGCGGCGTGGGGTTGCGCTGGCTAAACGCCAAGCCGAGCGCCGCGATAACGCTCGTGCCCAGGTACACATAACGGTGGTCGGCCTTGATAAAGGAGGCCAGGCGATTAATGGTTTTCATGCTGCCTCCCTATGCCGGCTGACGGTCGAGGCACGCGTCCCACATTTGGTTGCGCTCCTCTTGGCTAATGCCCTTGAGTGTCTTGTCGATGAGCTTAAGCAGCTTGTCCGAGCCCTTGCGGCAGCCGACGTTTGCCGTGACCTCCTGCTTAAAGCCCTCGCCCTCGGCAAATTGAATCGGCACGATGCCCGGGTTTTGGGCCATATAGCCCTTCTCGTTCTCGGTGTTATAGGTCACGGCGTCGCACGTGCCCTGCAGCAGGTTCGAAAACACCGTGGGAACCGAATCGACCGGGTTCTTGTGGACAACGCCCGGAATCTCGTCGATGACGGTATCGAGCATGGTGTCCTTTTGCCCGAGGACCGTAGCGCCGCTAAAATCGCTGAGCTTGGTCGCATTCTGGTAGGGCGAGCCCTCTTTTACGAACAGGCCAAAGTAACCGATAAAGTACGGGTCGGAAAAGCCGACAGACTCCTCGCGCTCGGGCGTGGCGCTCATACCGGCGATGATGAGGTCGATCTGGCCGTTGTTGAGCGAGTCGATAAGGCCCGAGAAGCTCTGTTTGACGGCAACGGGCTCGCCGCCGAGGGCCTTGCAGACGATCTTGGCGATCTGCACGTCGTAACCATCGGCATAGGCGCCCTGCACGTTGTCGATGGGGATGGTGTACTCGCTGGCTTCGGAGACCTGCCAGTTGTACGGGGCGTAGGCCGCCTCCATGCCGATACGGATCTTGTCCTTGCCGATCACGGAATCGGACAGGTCGTCGCGACCGCCGCCCGTCGTGGGCTGAACTACTTCCAGCGTGGAGGGACGCTGGCAACCGGCAAGTGCGCCGGCGACGACAGAAGCGCTCGCAGCGAGAGCGCTACCCAAAAAGATGCGACGGCTGCATATCGGCTGTGGATGCGCGTCGCGTTGATGGGGAGAATGCATAATCTGCCTTCCCTGTTGAATCGTATGCTGACGACTTAACAGGATATACGCCAGCGACCAGCAGCGCAGTACAAGCTCGAAAAATTAATAGACACACGGTAGTCATTGGGAGCGTCGATGTTTTGGCAATGCCAGCGAGCGCCGCCCAGAGCAAACAAGTTGGCATGAAAAAGGCAAGGCATAGACCTTCTGGTCATGCCATGCCTTTTGAATGACAAATTGTCGCCCTGGGCGGCGCGCAGCGTCGACCGGCCCGCCGTTCGTCAGAACGGCGGAACCTCTAGAGCAAGGTGACGCTAAAGCTACGTTTGTCGGTAGCGCCGGGAGCCAAGGTGATGGTGTTGACCTTGTGCTCAAAGACGTCGTCCTCGGTGTCCATGGTGGTATGACCGGTCCAGGGCTCGAGCGCCACAAACGGGGCATCGTTGGCGGCAGACCACACGCCAATGTACTTAAAGCCCTCAAAGTCGATCTTGACGCCGTGGCCCGACTTGCGGCCGCGCAGCGTGAGCGTGGAGCCCGGGGTATCGGTGAACATGATGGCGTCGTTATCGAAGCTGCGGTGCGTGATGGGCAGCACGTCCGAGTTATCAGGAGCCTTGTAACTACCCTCGAACGTCATAAGACCGTCGGGCGTGATGATGGGAGCCTCGTTCGTCCAAGCCTCGGTAAACGCCAGCTCGTAATCCTCGAATGCCTCGTCCTCGGCACCGGGAGCCGGTACGTTAAACGCGGGGTGGCCGCCCACCGAGAACGGCAGGTCCACGTCGCCGGTATTGGTGACGGCAAAGGTCTGCGTGAGGGTGGAATCGCCGGTCAAGGCATAGGTCATGTTGAGCTTAAAGTGGAACGGGAACGCCTTGAGCGACTCGGGCGTATCGGTGATCTCGTACGTTACCGAGGAGCCGTCCTCCGAAACCTCGACCAGCTTGTGCTCGACAATGCGCGCGAGTCCGTGGCGCGGCATCTCGCAGGTGCCGGCCGCAGACGTTGCCGTGTTGTTGCGCAGCGAGCCCACAATGGGGAACAGGATGGGCGCGTGCTTGCCCCAAAAGGCGGGGTCGCCCTGCCACAGATACTCGTTGCCGTTGAGGGCAAGGCTCGTGAGCTGGGCGCCCATGGAATCGATGGCCGCGGTGAGGCCGCCGCGCTTGATAGTAGTGACGGTAGACATGCTACTTCCTCCAAAGGTAAACAATAGTGTCGAGGGCTATTGTCCCACTCTTGGCGGCGGGACGGGACGGCAGGCGATTATTGAGTAGCCATAGCGGAATGAGCGGCGAGCGCCTACTGGGTATCTACGTAAAGGTCGAACCCGCCCTGCGGTGTGGTGTCGACCGTGTCGGGCGCCTGTGAGTTAAAGTTCACGGGGACCATGCGCTTTGAGGCACGGAAGCGCGTGCCGTCGGTGGCGACGGGCGGTTCATCGACGGTGAGCTCGTAGTCGCCGGGCTTGAGCTCGATGCCGTCACCAGCGGAATTGACGTATTGATACTCGTCAATCGTCTGCCCTTTGAGCGTGCGCCCCACGATGTGGATGAGCATTTGGCTGTCGCCGCGCGCGGTGTCCCACGTCGCGCCGTCCTTGACCTCGACCGACACATGTACCGAGCGCGTGCGGCCGAGCGATTGCTCGACAGACATCTCGACCTTGGCGGCGTCTTTTCGCTGCTGCTCGACATGGCTCCAGACGTTTCCAATTACCGAGCAGGCGATAACGCCGGCCATAAAGGCGATAAGGATGGGGCCGAGCGGCGAGCGGCGTCCTGCATCTTCCTCGCGAGACAGATTGGGGCGACGTGTGGGTGCGGGCGCCTGAGCGCCCTGCGAGGGCACGTCGAGAATGCTGAAGGATGCCGTGCTGTCGGGATCGATAGTGTGGCGCGGCTGCGGGGTCTTTGCCGGCGAGATCGACATGTCGGCTGGCTCGCCGAGCGTGGCCGTAGCGTCGGCCTTGGCCTCGTCTGCCTCGGCCTGGGCCCAAGCTTGTTCGAAGGTCAGGGGCTCGACGGGGTCGAGGGCGGCGTCCGAGTCGGCGGCGGCGTTGCCGGTCTCGTCCTCGTCGCTCGACACGTCACGCGGCGCGGGCTCGTCCCACCCCTCGTCCGGAGCCTCACCCTCGCTATACCACCATTCAAAGTTATCGATATCCATACGGGGCGCCCCTTAGGCCTCGCAAATAAACACTCGCTAGTCTTATACCCCCAGACGACACCGAAGCTCACCCGCGCCGGACACGAAAACCGTCACAACATTCGACGCTTTTCCTCGTTTTCGAGATTTTCATCAAATGTTGTGACGGTTTGGGCAGCAGCCACACTACGAATGTGACGAAGGAGCAGCCCCCTTTTCACATCTGGAGGGCGACGGGGATTTGGATGCAGCAGAAGTCCTCTTGGTGAGACTCGTCGTAGCTCGTGGTATCGAGGTAGCAAAAGTCGAAAGCGTTGCCGATGGGCTGGAGCGCGTGTTTGTCCATGCAGGCGACGATGGCGCGGATATCCTCGGGCTCGTACGGCATGCCCCAGCGGCTCATGCACAGGTACGTGCCCTCGGGCAGTACCTCGACGCCAATCTCTGCCAGCTCGGCAGGATCGCTCGGCAGTATTTCCTCGGCACCGCGCGGCAGCACGGCAAAGGAGCCGGCACCGGCGATGGGGTCGTCGGAATGCAGTGCCTCGCGACGCAGCATGGCGCCCCAACCGCGCATGGGGCGCGTGCCCGTCAGCGCACGCATGCGCAAAATCGCGCGCATAAGCGTGGGGTGCAGCATCGAGCGGCCGCGCTCAATATCGGCCGGGAACTCCTCAAAGACCACGTAGCGGCGCTCAAACTGTTTGAGCTCCGGCTTGCCCTCACGCTCGCGCCAGTAGACCGCCTCGTCAAAAAAGCTCAGGCGCTCCTGCACACTGGCGCGCTCGGCATTAAGCCCGGCAATCTTCTCGTCGAGCGCCTGCGCCCGCGAGCGCAGGTGCTCGGTCATCTCTCCAATGTCGAACGTCGAGGTCAGGCGATCGATTTCGTCGAGCTCCAGTCCTAGGTCGCGCAACATGCAGATCAGACGCATGAGCGGAATCTGCGTGGGCGAATAGAAACGGTAGCCCTTTTCGTTAACCACGGCGGGTTTAAACAGACCGATCTTGTCGTAGTAGATGAGCGTTTGGCGCGAAACGTTAAACAAGCTCGCCATCTCGCTAATCGCATACATACCCGTCTGCATAAGTCCTCCCGACACATCCTTTGACGCGAAAAGCCCGCCGCCCACAGGGGCAGCGGGTTCAAACACTACTCGCATCCTACCCTAAAGATGCCTATGACCAGCGCTTATAGTTTGCACATGACACGCCGACGGCCTCAAGTGCCTTGGCGGCGATGTGATGCACCGCCTCGTCGAGCGTGGCGGGGCCGTTATAAAACGTGAGCATGGGCGGCATGAGTATGACACCCGGCACGCGCGCCAAGCGCGCCATGTTGTCGACATGGATCGCACTGAAGGGCGTCTCGCGCACCATGAGCACCAGGCGGCGTTGCTCTTTCATCTGCACGTCAGCCGCACGCAGCAACAGGTTTTCGCTGTAGCCACTCGCGATGCCGGCGAGCGTCTTCATGGAGCAGGGTGCCACAATCATGCCGTCGACCGGGTAGGTTCCGCTTGCGATGGCGGCGCCGATGTTCTTATTGTCGTAGACCACATCGGCGTACGCGGCAAACTCGTCGAGCGTCATGCCGAGCTCCTGCTCGATGGTGACCTCTCCCCCGCGCGTGACGACAAGCGCCGACTCGGCGCCGGCCTGGCGCAGGCATTTGAGGCACTCAAGGCCCAACGCTGCACCGCTGGCGCCAGACACGCCAACGACAATGCGACGAGGACGGACAGAAGACTCAGGCATGACAACTCCTTAGCTGCTTGGTAGGGCTACTTACTAGAAGGCGAGCTCGGCGGCCCACTTGTCCTTGTCGATCTCCATGAACTGCGAGCGGATGAAGTTCTTCTTGAGGTTGAACGGGACCGTGCAGTCGAAGATGGCCTTGCAGGCGATGCCGTGCTCGCGGATCGAAGGATCGAACGCGGGGTCGTTGGACGGATCGAGCACGTGGCAGTGGCAACCGGGGATGGTGATGAGGTCCACGTCGGCCTGGAAACGCGTGGTCATAGCCCACATCACGTCGCTCATATCGAAGATGTCGACATCCTCGTCAACAAGGATGACGTGCTTGAGCTCGGAGAACGCCGAGAAGGCGAGCATGGCGGCGTTACGCTGACGGCCCTCGTCATTCTTGCTCGACTTCTTGAACTGCATGATGGCAACGAACTTGCCGCCACCGCAAGGAGCGGCGTGGACGTTGAGCAGGCGGCCCGGGATGGCGGTCTCGACCATCTTGTAGATGGAAGCCTCGGTGGGGATGCCGGCCATGGACACGTGCTCGTGCGAAGGGCCGATGCAGCTCTCCATGATGGGGTTGACGCGCGTGGTGACGGCGGTGATCTTGATCACCGGGCAGACCTTGGCGCCACCGGTGTAACCGGGGAACTCGGGCATGGCGTAGCCGTGGCCGTTGACGTCCTCGTTGATGGTCTCGTCGTGCATAAGGTAGCCCTCGAGCACGTACTCGGCGTTGGCGATGCACTTCTGCGGAACGGTGACGCAGTCGGCGAGCTCGACGGCATGGCCGCGCAGGGCGCCGGCGATCTGCAGCTCGTTAAAGCCGAGCGGCGTGGTGGGAGCCTCGAAGCCGCAGCACATGTACACGGCGGGGTCCAGGCCAATGGAGATGGAGATAGGCATGTCCTCGCCGCGCTGGCAGTACTCGTCAAAGAACGCGCCCAGGTGACGGCTGCCCGGGGTGATCCACATGGCGAGCTTGTCCTTGTCGACGCAGGAGAAGCGGTGGATGGTCACGTCGGACTGAGAGCCGTCGGGGCTCGTGCCGTAAGCGAGACCCATGGTGATGTAGGGACCGCCGTCGACGGGCGTGTTGGTGGGAGCGGGAACGATCTTGCGCAGGTCAAAGCCCTCGTCGGTCGCCTTGTACACGACCTCCTGGCAGTCGACGTGCTTGCCCTCGGCGATCTGCTCAGGGGCGATCAGGTTCTCGAAGCGCTTGCCGATCTCGAGGCCCAGGTGCTCCTCGTCCAGGTCGAGCAGGGCGGCAACGCGCTTGCGGCTGGCAAGCATGCCGATGCAGACCTTGGCGTCGTCAAAGCCCTTGACGTTGTTGAAGACCATCGCCGGACCCTCTTTGGTCGGGCGCATGACGGTGCCGCCGGCGCCGACGTGACGGTAGACGCCAGAGACCTCGGCATCGGGATCGACCTGAGTGTCGGTCTCGAGCAGCTGGCCCGGCATCTCGCGCAAAAAGTCGAGCGCAGAACGCAGGTCGTGGATCTGGGAAGCATCGGTAGTGGACATGGCGTGCTCCTTTCGGGAGAGAGCCCAGCGGCGGGATGCCGCCGGGCGGGTTTATGTTTGAGAGACGGGGCGCCCGTTGGATGAGTGCCCTGCTCAAATCGGTCATTCAGCTAAGCCCGAGCGGTAGGCCAAACCCAAGCGCTCGACCGCTTACATCAGGCCAAAGAGGTGGAACCAGGCGGCCTCGACCAGCACGACGACAAAGACGACCGCGGTGAGGGGGATGCCCATGCGCATGGCCTCTTTGGAGGTGTAGCCGCCGGCGTCCTTGCCTTCGCCGATAAGGATCGGCAGGTTATGGAACGGCAGGATGTAGTGGATGTTGATGGACGTGAAGACGATGAGCGCCACGGCGAGCGGGCTCACGCTGGAGCCGGCCGCGAAGCTGATGAACGCCGGCACGCACACGCCGAGCACGGCCATGACCGAGCCCATGAACATGTGGATGATCATGGAGAGCGCGGCGACAAGCAGGGCGAACAGGAAGATGTTCTCGGGCACGGAGCTGGGGAGCACGACGTCGGCGATCCAGGCGTTCATACCGGTGGCGCCGCCCACGGAGCCCACGGCCATGGCAGCCGTCAGGAACATGAGGGACTTGATGTCGACGGCGTTCCAGCTGGCGGGGGTGAGGACTTCGCCGACGATGGGCATGGCGAGCGCGACGCCGATGGCCAGAGTGACCCAGCCGATGTAGTCGCCCGAGACGGTGAGCCACAGCGCGATGGCGATGACGAGCCACACGATGGTGCGGATTTCCTTGACGGAGAGCTTGCCGAGCGCGGCCTGCTTGGCCACGATCTGCTCGCGGTCGTAGACGAGCTCCTTGCTGGGCTTAAAGAGGAAGAGGCCCAGGAACAGGGTGCACAGCAGCGCGACCAGCATGGGCACGCTCATGTACAGGAACCAGTCGACGAAGGACGGGCTCGCGCCGCCAGCCTCGGCGCTGTACTGCGCAACGAGCGGGTTGAGCGTGGAGTCGCCCGTCAGGAAGAACATGGAGCCCGGGGCGGCAGCGGCAAACACGAGGAAGCCGAGCTTGCCCTTGTCGTCGTCACCGTAGCCGGCAGACTCGGCAATGACCGAGACGACGGCGAGGATGAGGAAGGCGCGGGGGAACGGATGCGGGATCAGCAGCGACAGCACAAAGGTGAGCGCGAAGATCGAGATGATGAGCGACTTGGCGTCGCGCACGAACTTGAGCATGAACGCGTAGGCGATACGCTCGCCCAGGCCCGATTCCTTGACCGCGCTGGCGATGAGGTAGGCGCCGATGACGAGCCACATGGTGGCCTTGGTCCACGAGCTAAACGTGGAGGCGACCGTCGCCGAGATGCTCGCGGCGCCCGTGTCGTCCACGCACACCTTGAACAGAACGAGCAGCGCGCAGTAGAGCAGGCCCACAAAGCCCGGCTGCGCCACGCCGCATGCCCAGAACACCACCGTGGCGAGCGTCAGTGCCAGACAGGTCTGACCGCCGACCGTGAGCTCGACCGTCGAGCTCAGCTCCGCCAAAGGAAGAAACTTCACCAGCAAAAAGACAACGATACCCAGCACAAAGCCAATTTCGCGCTTGGTGATCTTAAACGCCTTCTTTTCCGCTTCCATCTCCCCACCTTTCTTGTTGGGGGCGCTCCGGATTCACAGCCACGTTGCCGCTTAAAAAGGGGCGCCCGTTATCGGACACCCCTTACGTTGCGCTGTGTTGTGGCAATACAGTCAAGCGAGATTTTTTGGATGAGAAGCGATTCCTTGGACAAAAAACCGTCACAACATTCGACACTTTTCCTCGATTTCGAGATTTTCGCCGAATGTTGTGACGGTTTGGATGTGACAAAGGGGCTGTCTTTTTTCACATAGCGAGGGCCGTACGGATGGATGGGTCGTTGAGGGCCTCGCGGAGCCAGGGGGCCAGCTGTTCGGGATGCCCCTGCAGGTAGCCGTCGAGCTCGGACGGGGCCACGCAGCGCACCTCCGAGATCTCCTCTTGGTTGATATGTAGCTCGCCCGGCTCAACATGGGCTGCGAACACCTCGCACCATTCGCACTCGCAGCGACCGTCGCCGTGGTCCTCGCGGTACACCACGTGTCCGAGGTGCTTGAGCTCGGCGGGATCGCGCGTAATGCCAAGCTCTTCGTTGATGCGGCGCGCCGTGGCCACCGCGACGTCTTCCCCGGGAAGCGGATGGCCGGCGCAGCTATCGGCCAGCACCCCGCCCCACAGGCGCTTGAGTGGACTGCGGCGACAGAGCAGCAGGCGCGCGTCTTCGCCCCGGCCCTCGACCAAAAGCGTCAGAAATGCCTGATGCAGGATGCCCTCGCCGGTATGGGCCTCGATGCGGTCGACGGGGCCAAGCGCCTCGCCGGTCGCGGCATCGACCGCCACGACCTCGGCGCCGGCGCCACCCTCATCCCAGCCGGCGCGCAGGATACGGGCCGCGGCCTCCTCGAGCGCGACGATGAGCTCCTTGGTGGTGTTGAGCACGCGCTGCAGGTCGTCCTTGCTCGCCTGCTCAACATGAAAACCCGTGCTTGCAACTACCGGCACGCCAAAGCGCGTGGCCAGCGCCGCCGCGATATCGTGCGCCGGAATCTCGTCTCGATGGCACGGAACGGCCAGGATGCTCACCGTCGCCGTACGGCCAGGCTCAGGGCGCGGAATGGCCTGCGCCGTGGCACCCAGATGCGCGTACTCCGGCGAGCAGGCGTACACCACCACGCCTCGCGGTGTCACCGTCAGCTGGGCCTCGAGCGCAAACTTGCCCTCGCCCACTGCGACCTTTGTCGTGTGCATACCCATGGGATCTCCTGTCGCCCGCGATGTACCTGAGACCATCTTCGCCTGTATTGCGACTATACAGGCAAGCGCAGCCTGCGACAAAGGGACGATCTCTTTGTCACATTCTGTTAGAGTTGCAGGGATTGAATCCCGCTTATTCATGCGACATTGGAGTGACAACCTTGACCGCCGCAACCGCGCCTAAAAGTAAGCCAACCGCCGCCGCGCTCTCCCCCGCGCGCACCAAGCTCTGCCTGGCGCTGCTCGTGCTGTTGGGCTTTTCGCTCGGCTGCTCGGAGTTCGTAGTTATCGGCATCGAGAGCGACCTGGCAACGGAACTCGGCATCTCGCTTGCCACTGCGGGCCAGCTCATCAGCGTGTTCGCGCTCGTCTACGCTATCGCCACGCCGGTGCTTGCGCTCAGCACGGGGCGATTCCGCCGCTACCAGCTGCTCGTGTGCTACAGCATCGTCTTTGTGCTCGGCAACCTGGTCATGGCGTTGGCGCCCAACTTCCAGGTGCTGTTTATCTCGCGCATCATCCTGGGCTCCGTCTCGGGCGCACTGCTCGCCGTGGGCGTGACGTACATCCCCGAGCTGCTGTCCCCGCAGCAAACTTCGCTTGCCATCTCGGTAGTATATGGTGCGTTTTCCGTGGCAATGGTCTTTGTCACTTCGATCGGCAAGTTTGTAGCCGACACGCTTGATTGGCATGTAGCAATGTACGGCACGCTGACCTTTGCCGTTCTGATCTGCGGAGCGCTCGTGGCGTTTATGCCGCGCGCTGGGCAAACCGACGAGCCTGCCACCTTTCGCGAGCAGGCGGGACTTCTGCGCGAACCGAGCATCATCACCGGCATGCTCATCTTTTTGTTTGGCGTGGGGTCGGTCTACGTTTTCTACGGCTACGTGACGCCTTATCTTGAGCAGGTGCTGGGCATGGGCACGGTCGAAGCCAGTACCACGCTTATGGCCTACGGCGTGTTCTGCCTGATCTCGAACATCCTGGGCGGATGGATCGATGCGCGCTTTGGTATGAAGGCGCTGCTTGTGACGTTTGTGCTGCAGGCTGCGGCGTTACTCGGGCTGTTTGCTGTGGGCGGCACCATGCCGCTCGCGCTGGTCTTTGTTTTTAGCTTGGCGCTGCTCATGTACCTGTTCTCGGTATCGTGCATCACGCACTTTATGGACGTGGCACGCAGCCGCCATCCCAAGTCGATGGTACTCGCAAGTTCGGTGGAGCCCATGGCGTTTAACGTCGGCATCTCGTTTGGCACCGCAGTGGGCGGCGCCGTGGTAAGCAGCGTTGGCATTGCGCACGTGGGCGCCGTGGGCGCCGCGTTCTCGCTTGTGGCCTGGGCGCTCACGCTGGTGACGATTAAGTTGGCTCGCTGGGAGCGCAAGCGGGCGCAGGCGTAGGCGCAGATGCGATACTCGAGCTTGATGATGGCGATCGAAAGGAAACCGCATATGCAACGCGTACTGTTTATCTGCCACGGCAACATCTGCCGCTCGACGATGGCTGAGTCGGTGTTTACCGAGCTGGTGCGCCGCGCTGGACGCGAGGGCGAGTTTGTCATCGATTCCGCGGCGACCTCAACTGAGGAGATCGGCAACCCGCCGCACCACGGTACCGTTGCCAAGCTGCGTGAAGTCGGGATTCCCGTCGTTGCGCACCGTGCCCGCCAGGTGCGTCGCGCGGAGTATGGCGACTGGGACCACATTGTCTATATGGACGACGAGAACGCGCGTGGCCTGCGTCGCATCTTTAGCGACGACCCCGACGGCAAGATTACGCGCTTACTCGATTGGACCGAGCGCCCCAGCGACGTGGCCGACCCCTGGTACACCGGCAATTTCGATGCCACGTACCGCGACGTACTTGCCGGTTGCACCGCTATGCTTGAGCAGCTGTAGGCGCTCGGGCGGCGCGGACACACGGGCCACGCCATCGGCATAAAACGAGCGTGGGAGAAAATCCACGCTCATGAATGTGACAAAGGGACTGCCCCTTTGTCACATCCGGGACTGGCCCTAGACCGGCTTGACCTCCAACTTTATCCCCTCGGCGCAGGAGTCGCCCAAAACATCCGAAAGGGCCCAGGTCGCATATAGCGGCAAATAGAGAACCGCTCCGTTGCGCTCAACGTTGCCTCTCGAGAAAACAATCCCGAGCCTTACGCCATATTCAGCCGTATCAAGCACATGACCGAGCGCAGCGTGCGCGTGGTAATAGGAGCCCGATTTAACCTCGATCGGAACAGCCGTCCCATCCGGTCCATCGACCACAAAGTCCACTTCACCGCGCTTTTTTGTCTGATAGTAGTAAAGCTGGCGATTTTGGGCAGCCAGCTGCTGGGCCACCACGTTTTCGTAAATGCCGCCCAGATTGGGCTCTTTGCTATCAAGATACGCCGCTTGGGCGACTCCAACGGGGTAGCGCGCCATCAACATGCCCACATCCGATTGATATAGCTTGAACTGCGATGGCCGTGCCGTCTTGAGCAGGGGCGATTTTGGCTCGGTTACGATATCGGCTTTGAGAGCAACGCCGGCGTCGACAAGCCATACAAAATCTCGCTGATACTTCTCGTAGTGAGCCTTGGGGTCAATGGAATTGAGCACGAAGCGCTTGTTTTCGCCCTCGAGCATAATAGGGAGCTGATCGTAGATGCTCTGTACCTGAAGGGCTCGCCCGCTTGCATACTTGGAGATATCCCGCCGGTACTGTTCGTTGAGCTCTGACTGTAGCTGACGAACAGAGGCAAGGTCGCCCTGCGTGTCAAGGAAACGCTGCACGGCCTCCGGCATTCCGCCGACAACGGTATAGGTCCTGAAGTTTGCCATCATCGCGTCATGAATGTAATCAGGAACGGGCCTCTCGCTGATACACGCGTCACGTATCGTTTGGCGAGCCCCCTCGCTCACCCCGATTGCCCAGCAAAACTCCTCAAAATCGAGCGGGAACATCCTAAGCTCGTGAACATACCCCACGGGATAGGACCTGACGCCCTTGAGCTGAGTCCCGAGCATTGACCCCGAAAACGCCCAACGGCACCTCCCGTCCTCAACAAGGAACTTTGCCATCGTCATGATGTCGGGGGCCTCTTGGACCTCATCGATAAACACGAGCGTTTTGCCTGGCGCAATCGACTTTCCCGAAAGAAGCGTCACCCTGCTGATGAAATCATCGGCATCCCGCGCCTCAAGAAGAGCATCTTTTGCCTGGCGGTTTTCCATGAGGTTAAGCTCGATGTAGGTTGCATGGTTGGCTTTGCCAAATGCGCGAATCGAATAGCTTTTGCCAATCTGGCGAGAACCCGTAATGAACAAGGCCTTTTGCTCGGAAGACTTCAGCCAACGCTCCAGCTCTGCCGCTATTTTTCTACGCAGCATAGGCTCTCCCCTCGGTGTCATCGAATGAAATGCAAAGTTTTATATGGTTGATTATCGATGAAACGCAGAATTTTTAGAACCTAAAATCGAATGAAATGCAGAGATTTGAGATTATAAGTAAAAGAAGGGGCACCACCGGCGAATGTGGCAAAGGGGCTGTCCCTTTGTCACATTGCGCTCGACTACTCGTCAACGATCTCGGCAAGCCAGACGTTCAGTGTATCGACTTCGGGGCAACAGAACTTTGCCGTGCCGGGCTCGTTGCCAGGCACGGTTCCGCCATAGCGCAGGATATCGATATAGGGAAAGCCCACATGGCAGGCCATGGCGCACATCTTGCCGCGGTCTCGGTCGAAGTCAAAAACGTCGCCCGGCTTGTGACCATGGTGGCAGCGGCACGCACCCAGCTGGTCCACGCAGCTCACGCGGATACGCGGACGCTTGCCACGCGGCGCGCCGAGCGGCTTGTTCTCGCCCGCAGGCTTGATGCCGCCCTCGCCAGCATTACTCATGGTCAACCACATCCAGGCAGGCCTCGATGGGAAGGCCAGCCGACTTGTCCTCTTGGTCGGCATTGCGCTCGATAAGCTCAGCCACCACACGCATGGCATCGGCCGTCGCGCGCTGCAGACTCCAACCGGCCATCACGCGGCCGACGAGCACCGCCGAAAACGTGTCGCCCGTGCCCGGGAAATAGACCGGAATGAGCTCAAAGGGAATCGTAAAGTACTCCCCCGCCACATGGTCGTAACCGATGACGACATTCGCACCGTCGACCACAGCGCTCGTAATGACCACCGACTTGGCGCCCAGGGCACGCACGGCATCCACAAGAGCGCGGCCCTTATCGGGCGTGATTTGCTCGGCAATGGGCGTATCGGTAAGCAGGCACGCCTCGGTATAGTTTGGCACCGCATAGTCGGCGCACTCAAGCAGGCTGCGCATGAGGCCGATCGTGGACTCGGGCACGCCGGCGTAGAGCTTACCGTTGTCGCCCATGATGGGGTCGACGAACACCTTGGTGCCCTTTTGCGCACGGCGGTGGCAAAAGTCCGAGATGATGCGCGTCTCTTCCTCGGTCACGATAAAGCCGGTGGAGATGGCGTCGAACTCAAAGCCGAGCTCCTCCCAGATAGCGAGGCTTTGACGCACGTACTCGGTGGTGTCGTGGATGTAGAACTTGGGGTAGTTGAGCGTGTCGGAAACGAGCGCCGTCGGCAGGTTATGGATACGGTAACCCATGTGCGACAGCACCGGCAGCATGGCGGAAAGCGCGACCTTGCCGTAGCCGCACATATCGTTAATCAGCAGCAGCTGAGTATTCTTCATGAGAGTCCCCCTTGGGTCGGGCGCGGCGCAACGGCGCCACAGTGCAACTAAGTGTAGCGCAGGGGACGTTGCGAGCGGAGTCGAGCGGCACGAAGGGCAAATTGTTGCGGAAAGGTTTCGGAAATGGGAGGCAAATCGCAAAGAGGAAGTTAGCCGTTGGGGACGTTCTTAAATGACTAGTCAAACAAGAACGTCCCCAACGGCTAACCCAACGATTATCAGCACAAGGAGTGTCCCCAAGTGCCGGCACATAAGGAACGTCCCCAAGCGCCAAAACGACTGGCCGGGCAACGCCGATGTTTTGGCGAAGTCAGACACTATGACCCAATCCGAGGGCACGGAAACGACAGGAGCCCCCGCTCGTGACCGCGGGTCGGGGCTGCGACAATGTTGTTGAAGTGCCAGAGGCGCAGCCGCGCCGCAACGAGGTTGGGAGGCTCCCGTGCCTAGATATTCTACCGCCTTCGGAATGGACGTACACCTCAGGTCCACCACCGTCTGCGCGCTCGACGCGGAGACGGGCGAGACAGTGACGAGGAGGTTCCGCGGCAACCCGTGGGGCGAGGTCGCGGAGTGGATGTCGGGCTTCCCGGGCCCGTCGCTCGCCGCCTACGAGAGCGGCTACCTCGGCTTCGCCCCGCAGAGGGAGCTCTCCGGGCTCGGCGTCGACTGCGTCGTCGCGGCCGTCTCCAGGGTCCCGAGGTCGGCGGCAGACTTCTCGTCCAAGAACGACCGCAACGACGCGGCCAGGATGGCCAAGGCGATACTGTCGCACGATATCTCCCCGGTATGGGTGCCGTCCCCCGAGATCGAGGGGCTCAGGGACCTCGCCGGGGCCCACGACGCGGCGACCGCGAGGCTCGCGGCGGCGAAGCAGCGGCTCCTGGCGTTCCTCGCCCGCCGGGGTTACGCCTACGGCGGCACGACGCCGGCCGGAAACCCCCGGAGGTACTGGACGTACGACTTCCTCAGGTGGCTCGACAAGGTTCGGCCCGCCGACGACGGCGGCATCCGGGCGCTGGCGGCGCTGAGGAGCGAGGTCGAGGCGGCCTCCGAGACGCGCGACGATCTCCTCGCCGAGTACAGGGCCGCCGTCGCGGCGGGCCCCCTCTCGGCGGAGGTCGAGGCGCTCCAGTCGATCAAGGGGTGCGGGTTCGCGCTCGCCGCCGCCTTCGCGTCCGAGGTCGGCGACTTCTCGAGG
This sequence comes from uncultured Collinsella sp., assembly GCA_902494345.1. Lineage (GTDB taxonomy): Bacteria > Actinomycetota > Coriobacteriia > Coriobacteriales > Coriobacteriaceae > Collinsella. The sequence continues at coordinate 671 of CABUSV010000016.1, read as the reverse complement.
TTCCGCTCCGGCAGGCAGGTGACGTCCTACTTCGGCCTCGCCCCGAAGCAGAGGTCGAGCGCGGACTCCGTGCGCCTCGGCGGGATCAGCGGGGCCGGCAACGCCCTCGTCAGGAGGCTGGCCGTCGAGGGGTCCTGGAGCTACGTCCAGGCGAGCCACCAACCGAAGCTGATGCCCAAGGGCAGCGGCGTCCCGCTCGAGGTGAGGATGCACGGGAGGAAGGGTTCCGAGCGCCTGCTCCGGCGCCGCGAGGAGATGCTCGCCAGGGGCATGCCCCAGGCGAAGGCGAACGCCGCCACCGCCGCCGAGCTCGTGAGGTGGCTGTGGGCCCTCGGCGCGATGTGCCGGGAGGCAACCGAATAGACATAGCCCCCGTCCCGGCGAGCCGGGCAGCCTTCGGGGATACCCCCGCTTTCGCTGGGCGCGCGGCGGCGGCCGCATGCGCGTAGTCAGACTTGGGGAGCCCCGCCGAAGGAGAGGATTGCGGGCCGCCGGAGCGGTATCCGCGGATATGAGACTGAGCCGAAGGCGTCGACGACATGCCGGGGGCGGACCGGGACGGGTTCAACGGCAGGCCCCGCCGACCGATTGCAAGCGGTCGGCGGGGCCATTGTGGCTCTTGACAGCGGATTGGGTCATATGAGCGAAAACGCCCCTAAGCGAGCAAGGTG
>CABUSV010000015.1 GCA_902494345.1 uncultured Collinsella sp. | reverse complement strand
GGACAAAAAGGCATGCTTCGCGCCGCGCCGGACCCCAAAATGACGTCGACCTCCACAATGCCACCCGACTGCAGCGGCACCGGCAGAGCTCGCGGTGCTGAATACTCCGTTTTTTGCACGGCACGGGCGGGGGTACATCAGGATCAGGAAGGACATCCCAGCCTTTTTATGCAATCTGTAATGGGAAGTATGCAAAACACCAAGAGATAGCATTGCTGGTGTCCAAATTGAGCGCGGGGCAGCAGCACCTCCGCCCCGCACCCAAATCCAACAGAGCAGGGACGCTCATGGCGGATCCCCACCAAAACGCAAACGCGGCTCGAGCGCCATCCCAAAATAGGCTGCGCGAGCCGCGTTTAACGGTACGACATGAATATTAGCGCTCGTAAATCAAGTTGCCTGCCAGGTAGGTGGCCTGAACTTTTGTGGCCTGGAGGTCTTGGGGGTCGATGGTGAGCGGGTTTTGGTCCAGGACTACCAGGTCGGCATACTTGCCGGGCTCCAAGCTGCCGAGATTTTGTTCGTCGCCCGCTGCATAGGCGCTGCCCAGGGTGTAGTTGCGCAGGGCCGTTGCTGCATCGATGCGCTCGCTCGGTAACCAGCCGCCCTCGGGCCAGTGGCTGCGGGGGTCCTGGCGCGTGATAGCCGTGTAGAGCACATTCATGCTGGTAACGGGCGTAATAGGGCTGTCGGTACCGAAAGCTTGGCGAATGCCGCGCTGCTTATAGGCCGCAAACGGCCACATGATGCGGCTGCGCTCCAAGCCCAGGTCGCGCTCCGGACCACCCGGGTCGAGTGTAATGTGGCAGGGCTGGCTCGAGGCAACGACGTTAAGCTTGCGTAGACGATCGAGGTCCTCGGGCAAGAGGTTCTCCAGATGCTCAAGCGTGTTATGACCGTGCTGGGGCAGGCCGTACAGGTCAGCCGCTTCCTCGAAGATATCCAGCGCGGCATGAATCGCACCGTCACCAATGACGTGGATGCGCACGGTGTGGCCACGCTCCGCAGCCGCCATAACCAGCTTGCGCATGCGCTCGGCGGGAACCGTCAGACGGCCCTGGTCGCCCGGGAAGCGCGGGTTGGTATAGGGCTCGGTGAGATAGGCCGTGTGTTCGCTCGACACGCCGTCGAAGAACTGCTTAAAGCCTGGCGCCGAGAGCAGCGCGTTGTTCGTGTAGCGGGTCTGCAGCTCTTCCAAGCGCGATTGGTCATCCAGCAGCGTGGGAAACAGATGGGCGCGGATGCCCAGCTTGCCGGCTGCCTGCAGTTTGTCGTAAACATCGTCGCGGATAAAGTCGCAGCCCGGCATGGGCATGAGCGACATATCGCAGATCGAGGTGATGCCCTGCTCGGCCATACGCCTCATTTGATCGGAGTAAGCGCTTGCAATGCGATCCTCCCCCAGCCACTCAAGGCAGCGCGGTAGCAGCTGCATAGCAGCTGCCTCGTGGGCGATACCCGTAAGCTCACCGTTTGAGTCTTTGTCGTAACTGCCACCCGCCGGAGGCTCGCTGTCGCGTGTCACGCCGAGGGCTTCGAGTGCGCGGCTGTTGAGCCAAAGCGTATGCCCGTCGCCCGAATACATAGCGCAGGGGCGATCGGGGAAGGCGGTGTCGAGGGAGGCCTTGGTAGGATGCTCGGGCGGGTCCCAACGGTAGTCGCGCCAGCCCTGCGTTACAACCCAAGCGTCGTCGGGCAGGTCCCGGGAAAACTCGAGCGCATGTTGCACCAGCGCCGCCTCGGACGTGCCCATATCCATGAGCATGTACGGCGAGGAACCGACCGAGGTATGGAAGAAGTGCAGATGAGCGTCATGGAAACCGGGGCAGACAAACTGCTCGCCGTAGTCGATAACCGACGTGGCGGCAGGCGCGGCGGCAATCACGTCATCGGGCGCACCGACTGCGACGATACGGTCGCCTGCGATGGCAATCGCCAGCTCGCAGGCGGTATCGATGCCGTCTTGCGCGGTAAAAACGTTCTTGGAGCGGATAATCCGATCGATATGTTGCATGGGCATCCCCATCTCTGGCAGGAAATTCAACACCCCCGAGTGTACTCCCCCGCCCTTGCAACAAAACCCCAAGCGGCAAACGGCAACTTTACCAGCCCTAGCGGCAGGTGGCATACTGGAGAGAGCCTGTACGATTTTGCGATCAACCCAGCAAGGAGCAAATCGACCATGACGAAGACCAAGGCACAGCAGATTATGGCGGCGACCGAGGCTCGCGCGGCTGACGACGTCACCGCAGCCATCAAAGATATCGCTACCGAGTTTGAGCCCTATATCATCAAGCAGCGCCGCCACTTCCATAAGCACCCGGAGCTGAGCCTCGCCGAGGAGCGTACGACTTCTGACATCGCCAACCAGCTCGACGCCATGAATATCCCCTACGAGCGTCCCCTTAAGACGGGCCTTGTGGCGACCCTTCGCGGCACCGCGCCCGACGCCTATCGCGAGGACGGCACGCCACGCCGCCGCATCCTGCTGCGCGCCGACATCGACGCCCTGCCCGTCACCGAGCAGACCGGCGAGGAGTTCGCCAGCGTCAACGAGGGCTGTATGCACGCCTGCGGCCATGACTGCCACATCGCCATGATGCTCGGCACGTTGCAGATTCTGCGCCATATGACCGACGACATCCACGGCGAGGTCCGCATCGTCTTCCAGCCCAGCGAGGAAAACGGCCAGGGCGCCAAGCTCATGATCGGCACGGGCGTGCTCGACGGCGTCGATGGCGCCTACGCCGCGCACATCTGGAGCGAGGTCGACGCCGGCACCGTAAGCTGCGAGCCCGGTCCGCGCATGGCCAATACCGACTGGTTCCGCATTGATGTCCGCGGCACCTCGTGCCATGGCGCCATGCCCCAACGCGGCCACGACGCCGTTATGGTTGCCGCCGAGATCGTCAACGCCCTGCAGACCATCGTTTCGCGCGAGATCAGCCCATACGAGCCGGCTGTCATCACCGTCGGCGAGCTGCACGGCGGCACCGCGCGCAACGTTATCGCCGGCACGGCCTACCTCGCCGGCACGGTGCGCACCTACGGAGATTCGACCCACGAGGAAATGCCGGAGCTTATGCGCCGCATCGTGGAGCATACCGCGGCCGCCTTGGGCGCCGAGGCAGAGCTCACCGACTACACCATCGCCAACTACAAGGTCGAAAACGACGCCGCCTCGAGCGAGCGCTGCCGTCAGGCCGTAATCAAGTGCTTGGGCCCCGCCGGTCAAGGCCATTACCGTGGCACGCTTTCGGGCGAGGATTTTTCGGAGTACCTGCGCCGCGTACCGGGCGTGCTCGCCTTTGTAGGTACGCGCAACCCCCAGATTGGCGCCACGTACGCCCAGCATTCCTGCTTTTACAAGATTGACGAGACCGTGCTGGCAAAGGGCTCCATGGTGGCCGCCCAGTATGCTATCGACTTTTTGGCCGAGCCCACGCAAGAGGAGCTCGACGGCCCCACGATTACCGCGGTCGCCGAAACCAACCCCGATCTAGCCGCCAAGTTGCGCTCTGCCAAGGCGACGACCGCCGAGGCTCGTGACGCCATCCATGATGCCCGAACGGCTCGCCATGCCGCGATCAAGGGCATCCACGACGCACGCGCTGCTGCACGCCGCGAGGAGAAGCACGACGAGTAGCCGTCACACCCATCCATAACAGCCTGGCTAAAGCAGAGCGGGGGCGGACGTTTCGACACGTCCGCCCCCGTTCATTTGTCAAGCGCTATTTCTACCATTTCTACCCCGTCCCCAAATGGCAGACGGCATGGCTACTCGTCCTGAGGCTCCTCGTCGGAGCTTGGCTCGGACGCCGGCTCAGGTGCAGGTGCCGGCTCAGGATCAGGCTCGGGCGCAGGCACAGGCTCAGGTTCAGGCGCAGGTGCCGGCTCAGGCGCGGGCTCGGGTGCGGGTGCGGGCGCAGGCTCGGGTGCGGGTTCGGGTGCGGGTGCGACATCCGGAGCGCTGTAACCCGAAGCAGCGGACTTCTTCTCGAAGGGCAATACAAAAGTCAGGACGTCGTCCTTATCCTCATCGGCCCACTCGCTTGCATAGCGTGCGGCCCAATAGCCAACGGCACGGTGCTTGAGCATCTTGCCAAAGACCGTAAGAAATACGGTGACGAAAGCGACCAGCACCAAGAACAGCACGAGCGTGACGCCACCGCCGGTAACAATTGCCTCAATACCCGTAGGACGATAGTAGTAGCTATACATACCGACAGAGGCAATGGCGCCAAAGACGGCCGTCAAGATCCATGTGACAACGTTGGCGACCAAGCCCGTCAAAAACTCGGGAAGGAACGAAGCACAGAACAGCTTGGTCTTGTTGTGCTTAAAGGCCGCCCAGACCTTATCGAGCGAAAACGCGCTCTCGACGCGCCCGGTCACCGCAAAGTGCATCACGGCAATGTCGGCGAACATCTTAAAGAAGACACCCAGAATCGCCGAGGCAATTAGCGCCAGGACAAGCAGGCCGAGCGAACCGAACAGCGCTGCCTCGAGTGCATAGGAGCCATAGTAGGAGTACGAGCCCGCGGCGCCAATTACCACGCCCTCCACCAGCGAAAGCACTACACCGATAACGGGAATGGCAGCGATAACCTCGAGCACGACCGAAATAACGCTCGAAAAGACTCCGAGACCAAACGACGTGGAACGCATGAGTGGACGGTCCATGCCGTCATCGACCTTAAGCGACAGATCGCGACCCCACTCGATACCAAAGCCGGAACCGCACACGCTCGCAATGCAAGCTGCCAAAAAGCCGATGGCAGCCGCAATGCCGCCAATAACGGGAATAAACAACACGAGCACCGACACAACGCAAATCAGCGCCGGCAAAAACGCGATTTGGCATACACGCTGAAGCACGCCCGGAGTCTTGGTCATATCTTGGAACGCCTGAGCCACACAGCCCTTTGGCGCATTCGCCACGGGCGGCTGCGGAACAAACTGCTGGGACTGAGGCTGTCCCTGGGGAGCGGGGCCAGCGGCACCGGCATTAGGAGCACCACACACGCCGCAGAACTTGTCGTTATCGCCCATGGGGGCGCCACACTGCGAGCAGAACATAGAATCATCCCTTCGTATCTTGAACGAATCACTTGGATCGCAAACGATGTCTTTAGCATCATTATTGCCCAATGTGGGGTCAAATACTCAAAGATGACCGATTTGCAAGGTACACGGCGCCAGCAGGCGGTTCGTTGAATACGTCTGCGCTAGTTCGTTCCGCGGAAGCCCTTGCCGACGATCTCGGAGCTGTCAACGATCGTGATAAAGGCACCCGGATCGACTTCGCGCGCATAGCGGCGCAGTTGCACGGCCTCGCGACGGCTCAGCACGCTCATGATCACCGTCACGCACTTGCCCGAGAAGGCACCGTAGCCGCGGCTGATGGTCGCCGTGCGGTTGAGATGCTTGACGATAAACTCCTCGACCTTAAGGGGCTCGGAACAAATGACCGTGCAGACTTTGCGCAGATGAATGCTCTCAATGGCTTTGTCGACCACAAGCGTCTTGGCAAACAGGCCGAGCACGCAGTACAGACCGACACGCGGGCCATACAAAAAGGCCGCGATGGTCACGATGCCGATATCGACCAGCAGCAGGGCGCGGCCAATCTCGAGCGTCGTGCGGCGCTTGAGGATCATGGCAAGAATGTCCGTGCCACCCGTCGAGGCGCCGATGTCAAAGACAATAGCGCTGCCGAGCGCCGGCAAGATGACGGCAAAGCACAGGTCGAGCCACATATCACCCGTCAGAGAGACATCGGTCGGAATAAAAAGCTCAAACAGCGAAACATAGGCCGAAAGCGCAAACGAGGCAAAAACGCTCCAAAGAATCGCCTTGCGGTCCAAGAAGATGAAGCCCAAGACGACCAGGACCGCGTTGATGATCCACATAAAGACACCGACGGGCAGGGTCGGAAACAGCGTGGACAGGATAACCGACACGCCCGAGGTGCCGCCAAAGGCAAAGTGGTTGGGAGTTTTAAAGGCCACGATGGCGAACGCCGTGAGAATCAGGCCCAGGTTGAGCTCGGCGAAAAAGCGTGGGAAGCCTGGCTCCTGGCTGCGCTTTTGGCCGGCACGCTCGCCACGCTCGATATCGGCGCGATCGACCACACACTCCATCGGCACCACGGGAGGACGATGCACCTCCTCGGCTGCACGCGATGCCGCCTCTGTCGCGGCGGCCTCAATCGCCCATGCCTCGCTTTCTGTTTCGTACTCGTCAGCCATTACGGCAACCCCTCGTTAGCAATGTGGAAACAATGCGCCCATTAGGGTAACGCGGAACGCAGCGATTGCAACCCTTAGTTAGATGAGCGGTATGCCTGCATCGGGGGCATACAAATTACGGTCGGCCGCACATGCATCCGTGCGGCCGACCGTTTAGTATTTCCGCAGATAAAACCTGCCAAAATAAACCTGTCCCTTTTTGGAAGGTTACTCATGCTGGTTGGTGCGGTGCTCGTACTCCTCGGGGGTGATGACGTCCTCGATGCGCAGGTTGACGCCTGCCACCTCAAGGCCGGTCATTGCAGCCAAGCGCTCGGTGACGCGTGCCTTAACGTCGTCGAAAATTGCGGGCGCATAGGCGCCGTACTCGATAATGACCGAGATGTTGACAACCACGCGGTTGTCGTCGGTGACCTCGACCGTCACGCCCTTGGTCAGGTTCTCGGCACCAAACTGCTCCTGCACAAAGTGCATAAGGTTACCCTTCATGCCTAGAACGTGCGGCACCTCGCGGGTGGCCATGGCGACGATCTTCTCGATCACGCCGTTGGAATAGGTCAGCGAGTCCTCGGACTCGTCCGCCTCCTCGTCCATCTCCTCGTTGTCCTCGTCCGCATCGGACTCGGCCTCGACGAGCGCCTCGTCCTCGAGCGTCACGTCCCCGGCATCGGCGATGGCCTCGTTCGCCTCGAGCTCGGTATCGGCTACATCGACCTTCGTGTTAAAAGCCATGGTTCCTCCTTATGCCTGCCGCGGATGCGACAGTCGAATACGTATTAACGGCCGCTAAACAGGCGCCCGAAGAAGTTGACGATGCCGTTTTCGCCATCACGAATCTGGCCAATCACGGCGCCGATGAGCACAAAGAATGCGATGACGAGCGTATCCCACAGGCCCAGCGTAAGCACCAGCACGGCGAGGATAAAGCCAGCGACGGCGCCGAGCGTGGTGTTGGGATGGCGTACGGCGTAGCTCCAGATGGCAGCACCCGTGCCCTTGATGAGACCCATGGCCTCGTCAAAGTCGTTGGCGGCGCTGTCGTGCTGCTCGCCGGCCTCGGGCTTGGGGTCGGCGGACTCGCCTGCCGGCGTAGCGTTCTGGTCGATCGTCAAGCGCGGCGTGCGGGCGGTCTTGTCTTGGTTGGTATCACTCACCGGAAACCTCCACGGTCTGGACGGTAGTCTTGGACGGCAAAAAACGGACGCGCGCGGTCGTGCCCGGCGTGCCGAGCATGGTGTCGCAGGCCTTCTCGATGCGCTGCTGCATCGAGGTGGCAAGGGAAGCGACGTCTTTATCATCGAGCGCGATGGCGTCAACCTTAAAACGGACGCGCGATTCGTCGGAGCCCTGCACGCGTGCCTCGACATGCTCGATCATCACACGGTCGTCGCGCTCTGCCGCAGCGCGAGCACACGAGGAGAGGGCCGCGAGCGTGACCTCGATATTGCGCTCTCCCGCCGGATGCACACAGGACGGCTCGCGACGAGCAAACATCAGGCGGAAGAAACCCACGAGCACGCCGAGCGCCACGACACCGCCGCACGCCGTAACAACGATACGCGGCGCAGCATCGCGCATCAGCAGCATAAAGCGATAGGTGTATGGCCCCCAAAACTGGCAGACAAGCGTGCCCAGCGCCACGATGGCGGCGGCAAGATACACAATCGCTAGGGCTCGTTTGAGTACGCGCACGCGCGCTCCCTTCAGGTTTCGGTCCACAGAATGCAAAACGATTCGCATCATTATAAAAGAGCCGGGTCCGGTGCTGTACGCACGCGGATCCGGCTCATCTATTCCACGAGACTTGCATGCTCGTTTCATTATGCCCAGATATGCACGGCTTAACCCGTGCAGGCGCTACTCCTCCTCGAGAGCAGCGATGACCTCGTCGGTCATGTCCATGGTGCTGTAAACATCCTGGACATCGTCGAGCTCCTCGAGACGGTCGATGAGGCGCTGAACCTTCTTGGCGTCGGCGCCGGAGACCTCGGTCGGGGTGGTCGGGACCATGGTGGTCTCGGAGCCCTTGACCTGGACGCCCTGCTCCTCGAGTGCCTTGGAAACAGCCATGACGTCATTGGCGGCGGTCCAGACGATCCACTCCTCGCCGGCGTCCTCGTAGTCCTCGCCGCCGGCCTCGGCGATGGCCATCATGAACTCATCCTCGTCTCCGGCAGCACCGTTGGCGATCATGATCTCCTTCTTGGCGTTCTCGTCCAGGATCTCCTTGGCGACGACGATCTGGCCCTTGCGCTCAAACTGGAAGGCGACGGAGCCGGAGGTGCCCAGGTTGCCGCCAGCGTGGGAGAAGGCGGAACGGACATCGGCGGCGGTACGGTTGCGGTTATCGGTCAGGCAGTCGACGTAGACGGCAACGCCGGCAGGACCATAGCCCTCGTACACGATGTTCTCGTAGACGGCGGCGTCGGCACCCGAACCGAAGGCCTTGTCGATAGCGGACTTGATCTTGTCCTTGGGCATGGACTGAGCCTTGGCCTTGGCAACGGCAGCAGCGAGACTGGCGTTGTTCTCGGGCAGCGGGTCGCCGCCGAGACGGGCAGCAACGGTGATGTTGCGGCTCAACTTGGAGAAGAGGGCGGAACGCTTGGCGTCCTGCGCGCCCTTACGATGCTTGGTTGTGGCCCACTTAGAGTGTCCGGACATACGTGTCTCCTATCGGTTTCGACCTAAAGCCCAGCGCAGATGCCCGGGCAATATAAACAAACGTCGTTATGATATACCTACTGGCCTGCGAGATAAACCCCAAAATGAAGGCGTCGTGATGATGCAACCCCTTGGCGCCAAGTAACCTGTCCCCTTTGCACCACATTAGGACCAGAGGAGGTCGCTGCGAGTGATGGTGGCGCCAATGGCAAAGGGCATGCAGACGATGACCGGATACAGGTAGCGCATGTAGGTCGAGCCGTTGCAGGGACCGATCAGGCACACGGCGAGCACGCCCAGCAGCGGCACCCAAATGGCCAGCCCGCGCCACGAGTGACGACGTAACAGATAGACCACCACGGCGATCATGATCCACACATAGGTGGCCGAGCTCATGGTGAGCGAGATAAACGGGACGCGTTGTACTGCCACGCGATACAGGTTGCTCAGGTGGTCGCACCAGCGCACGACCTTGCTATCGACCGGATGGAAGTCGAAGTACTTGAGATTATCGGGGCGCGCCATAATCTCGGCACTGCGCGCCGTGCTGTAGACCCACGCATCGCGGGCACTCGGATAAAAGTAGCCGTAGTAGTTATTGATGAGCGCCGAGATATAGCACTCGGGATCCTTTTTGAACATCTGGGCCCACACCTCAAAATAGGCCTTGATGTCCTCCTGCGAGGCGTACTCGTTAAAGCAATTTTTGACGGCGTCCGACTTATCTGGGTCGTAACGGTGGCCCAGATTGTCGTACTTGAGTACCCGGTCGATCACGGAACGCTCTTCATCGGTCACCAAGCCGTCGCAAGGAGCCTCCACGATGGTGCCGTCCTCCTTAACCGTGGGGTTAACGCCCGAGTTGAGGCCGTCGTGCTTTTGGACGAAACGAGCCGTCTGCTGGAACGGAATCGAGAGGATTTCGCGCTTGGAACCAGGCGTGATGTCGTGTGCCGGCATAAAGACCTTAGTGAAGTACATATTAGAGGCAAGGCAGAGTGCAAGCACCGCAAGAACTCCCACCCAGCGGAAACGCGGGATGGCGCCCGAAGGCGCAGCACCAGCCTGCTTGCCTGCACGATGGGCCACATGCGCGTCCCATGCGCAAAACGCCGCCGCGATTACGCATGCCGCCAGGGGAAACACCAGACCGCCGTTGCGCAGAAACGTGGAACCCATGGCGCCCAGAGCGAGCAGCAGCCAGTCATGGCGCGCAAAGAGCACGGGCCTGGGATCGCCCGCACGCTCGGCATTGGCATCGCGACGGGGCAGGCCGCAGGCCACGAGCTTCACGGTTTGCACGAGCAAAACCAAAAACGCGTCGGCAAACAGCACATCTTTGGTAAGCAGTGCCGCGTAGTTGGAGAACATGGGCATAAACACAAAGAACAGCAAGATCACGCCGCGGACCGGCAGGCTCACGCCCAGCTTGCGCAGCGACGAGATGGAATAGGCCATGCAGGCGGCCGTAATGACGAACTGAGTGCAGGTGTAGATAGCAAGACCTGCGTTGGCGCTGTTGAACAGTGAAAGCCCCAGCTGGACGCACGAACCGATGATAGCCGTGTGCACCACGGGGTGATGACCGTTGAGCAACACATTGGGATTGAGCAGACGCAGGTAGTCACTCGTACCGTTGGGGTAGTTGAACCACTGGCGAATCTGCGCACCCGTATCTCCCATAAAAAGGCCGGGCAGCGAAGCGATGAGCGTGGGCGCCCAGGCGATCATAAGCACCAGAAAGGGCCCGGCAAAGGGATGGACCGAGAGCGCGGCGTGAGCCACACGCCATACGCGGCCAAAGTGCGCTTCGGAAAACGGAATACGCCGAGAGCTCAGCCAATCTAGACACTCAAAGGCAAGGTAGAAGGCAACGACCGCCAAGAGCATCCAGCCCACACCGCCGATCCAGGCGCAGATGATGCGCGCCTTGTCGCCGAGCACGATCTCGGCCGAATCGGTGAGGTCGTAGCTGCGGCCAAACACCATGCAGACGGCAAAGAACAGCGACGGAAGAACCACCGAGGGACGCCAGGCGTCGCCGCGGCCAAAGAATACGTAGCGAAACGGCAGCGTGAGCAGGCAGGCAAGCGCAAGCAGCATGACCGCGTCGGTATGGCCGGCAAACGAGAGGAGCACCTCGTAGCACACGTACAGCGCACCCGTCGCCTTGGGGTCAATCGCCAAGACTGCATTGCTCGACACCGGGGCGGGATCGATGGAAAACGCCGTGGTCGCCAACAGCGCGAGCAAAAATGCGATGAGCGTCTGCTTGGCGGGGTAGCGCTTAAACCAAACGATGCGGGCAGCGTCGCGCGCAGCCGTTGTGGAGAGGTCGGAATCCTTCACAGTCCGAAAGCCTTTCTAGAAACCTGCCAAAAAGGGACAGGTTTATTTTGGCAGGTTTTATCTGGGAAAACGTTACGGTTTTGTCATCGTTGCCCAGCGAACCACCACAAAGGCGCCTGTCCCCTTTTGGTGGTTTTGGTGGTTAGGCATCCAGGTAGATGCGCTGGGGACGATTGCGGTGTCGGGCGAAGATGATGAGCGCCAGACCGGCGATCACGAGCGGCAAACTCAGCAGCTGGCCCATGGTGATGACGCCGCCCAGCAGATAGCCCAGCTGGGCATCGGGCACGCGCACGAACTCAACGAGAAAGCGGACGATGCCGTACCCCATCACGAACACGCCCATAAACGTGCCCTGGGGCAGCAGCGGCTTTTTGCGGCTGAGCACCTGCAGAATGCAAAAGAGCACGATGCCCTCTAGGAATGCCTCATAGAGCTGGGAGGGATGACGCGGCATATCGCCCGCGGTGCCGCCAAAGACAACACCCCAAGGCAGGTCGGTCGGCTTGCCCCACAGCTCGCCGTTGACAAAGTTGGCACAACGGCCCAGGCACAAGGCCAGCGGCGCGCCTATGACGGCAAGGTCTGCCAAAGTCCATGCGTCGAGCTTATACATGCGGCACACGATGATGCCGCCGATAATGCCGCCCACCAAGCCGCCATGGAAGCTCATGCCGCCCTCGTTAGTGGCAAAGATCTCGAGCGGGTGGGTCCAATAGTAGCCATCGCCGTAAAAGACGACGTAGAACAGGCGCGCACCGATAATGAGGCCAAAGACCACGCCGACCACGACACTCGTCAGGTCGTCAATCGTGATGTTAAAGCCCCAACGACGCTGCGTGCGGTACATGACGACCGCCGTGAGCAGGGCGCCGACCACATAGGCCAGACCATACCAGTAAATCGTGATGGGCCCCGCCGAAATCGCGACAGGATCAAGCATATGGTAGAAGTCGTTGAGCATGTCGACCCTCCTACTCCCTACATACAAATGCGGCCGCGGGCCTTGCGCTCGCAGCCGCATATTTGGACGTAACGTCTATGCGGAGTATGTCGTCCGCAGCCTTCGCATCTTAGAACGGCGCGTACTCGTCGTACAGGTCATCGGTCTCGCCGGAAGCATTGACCTGCTCGACGCGGGTAACGCCGGGCACATGCTCCTTCAGGATGCGCTCGATACCCATGGACAGGGTCAGCGAGCTCATGGGGCAGCCGGCACAGGAGCCCTGCAGTTCCAGCTTGACGACGCCCTCGTCGTCGACGCCCACATACTCCATATCGCCGCCGTCGGCCTGCAGGTTGGGGCGAATCTCTTCAAGAACCTTCTTAAGCAGCTCTTCGTTAACAGCCACAGGGGCTCCTTTCTCACAATAACGCGGGCGCGCCCGCGGACAGAAGCTATGTTACTACAGCCATGTACCCGCTCACGAGCCGTCCATGCGCTCAGACGCGACTTTCACGAGCAGTCAATTTGGGACGGGGCTCTTTTAGCTGCCTTTTGTTGCCAGCTGGCGTTGCCACGCGCTACTGCCGAGCGTGTCGCCCGGTACCAATCTGGACATCGACGATAACCTGGCGGTAGCTGATGCCGCAGGAGTCGAGAATGCGGCGGCTGATACGGCCGTCGTCGGTATCGGCATACTTGTTGTCCAGGTAGACAACCTCGCCTACACCTACCTGCGCCAGGATCTTGGCACAGTCGTGGCACGGGAACAGCGTGACGTAGACCGTGGAACCCTCAAGGTCTTTGAGCGAGCCGCGGTAGTTGAGCACGGCGTTTGCCTCGGCATGCACCACGTAGTTGTGCTTATCCTGCAACGGGTCGTCGCTTGTGCCCCACGGGAAAAAGTCGTCGTTGAGCGCCGAGGGCGTACCGTTGTAGCCCACCGAAAGAATGCGGTGGTTGGTGCTGGCGATGCACGCGCCCACCTGTGTGTTGGGGTCCTTGCTGCGGCGCTGCGCGGCGATGGCCACGCTCATAAAGAACTCATCCCAGCTAATAACGTCGCGGCGCTTGCCCGACGCAGTTTGATGAAGATCGTCCGACATGGCAGACACCTCCGAAATCGCAATAGTTTGACCTATTGTAGCAGGTGAAAGGTGGGGGCGTTTGTCCCACCGGCGCCCTCACTTTTACACGCGGCGGGGCTTTTGGTTGATGTGGTAGAGCTCGGCGAGACCCCGCAGCGTCAACGCGTCATCGACCGTCAGGCTATGACCGACCAGGGCCGCAAGCGCCTTGGCATCGTCGCCGGTAATGACGATGGGCACATCGCCCTCCCCCGCGGCCTTGGTCGCGCGCATCTCGGCGAGCACCATGTCGAGCATGCCGTCGATGCGCGCCACCTCGCCCAAAACCACGCCCGAGCGCATGGCCTCGCGCGTGTTGCGTCCGATGACGTGAGTCGGCGCCGAGGGCTCAACCTGGGGTAGGCGCGCTGCTGCCGCCGAAAGCGAACGGGCACCGAGCGCCAGCCCCGGCGCGATAACGCCGCCGACAAAGGTGCCGCGCGCGTCGATGACCTCGATATTGGTCGTGGTACCCAGGTCGATCACGATGCACGGCGAGCCGTAGACGGCGCGGGCCGCCACGGCATCGGCGATGCGGTCGGAGCCGATCTCGGCCGGATCGTCGTAGCGCACGGACATGCCGGTCTTAAGTCCCGGCCCCACCGTGAGCACGCGCCCCGTGCAGGTACGGGAAAGCGCCGCCTTCCACGGGCGCTCGAGCGCCGGGACCACGCAGCTCAGCACAGCAGCTGCGGGCACAAGCGCACCCGGCATGCCCGCATCGGCGGCGAGCGCGCCCATGACCTGCACAAGTCGCATGCGCGCCTCGTCGGCCGTAATACGGGACGGCGTCGTGATCTCGCACGTCGCAAGCGGACATTCCTGCGCCGCGGCCGAATCCTCTGCAAACAGACCAAAGCGAATGAACGTGTTGCCCACGTCGACCGTCAATATATATGCGCACCCATTAAGCATCGTCGGCGCTCCTTTCGTCTGCCCAGCAGTATATCCCGATGATTATTCTGGGACGGGGATTAAAAAATCATTGTGTACCTAATGATTTTTTAATCCCCGTCCCAGAATAATCATCCTTTGGCCGAGCCTGGGGCAGCTAAAAAAGCCCCGTCCCAAATGAACTGGCTTGCGGCTATACTGGTGCGCGGTCGCGCGCGAGCTCACGCGGCGGCCCTTGGTAACCCGACTTCCCGCGCCGTATCCGTAGCGGCGCTCCCGGGGGAAGCGGATATACGCAAAGGAGTTCTATATGAGCAATCCCTCGAACCGCACCTCGATGCGCGGTCAACTCACGCTGCGTGGCGCCGTCATCGGCGTCCTTGGCTGCATGATCATCACGGCAAGCTCGGCCTATACCGCCCTCAAGATGGGTGCGCTCCCCTGGCCGATCATCTTCGCTGCCGTCATCTCGCTGTTCTTCCTGAAGCTCATGGGCAACGCCAGTCTCAACGAGGCCAACGTTACCCACACCATCATGTCCGCGGGCGCCATGGTCGCCGGCGGTCTGGCGTTTACCATCCCGGGCGCCTGGATGCTGGGCTATGCCGACCAGATCAGCTGGCTCGACATGTTTATCGTGGCACTCGCCGGCACCATCTTGGGCCTTCTGGCGACAGCGCTCATCCACCGTCACTTTATCGTGGACGCCGCGCTAGAGTTCCCCACCGGCAACGCCGCAGCTCAGACTCTGCGCGCCACCGAGGCAGGCGGCAAGACTGGCAAGCAGCTCTTTGGCTCCATGGCCATCGCCGGCATCTACAGCGTGCTTCGCGACGCCCTGGGCGTGGTGCCCAGCATGCTGGGCACGCTCAATATCCCCGGCGTGACCTTTGGTATCTACAACTCGCCCATGTTGCTGTCCATTGGTTTTTTGGTGGGCTTCGCCCCGGTTGCCTTTTGGTTTGCCGGCGCGCTGCTGGGCAACTTTGGCATTATCGTCGGCGGTACCGCTGCCGGCCTCTTCGATGTTGTGACCGCGCAGGGCATCGTCAAGTCCCTGGGTATGGGCCTTATGATGGGCTTTGGCGTCGCCGTCGTCCTTAAAGACATCCTGCCGCAGGTCGCAGGTATCGTCCGCGGCCTCGCCGCCGACAGCTCCAGCGACACCGGCGAGCAGTCGCTCATCTCGGGCTCCCTTAAGTTCGACGCCGGCATCATCGGCCTGGGCACCGCCGCCATCGCCGTGATCGTTGCCATCGCGCTCGACCTCGGTCCCGTCCCGGCCGTCATCGTCACGCTGTTCACCTTTGTCACCACCATCATGAGCGCTCAGAGCTGCGGTCAGACGGGTATCGACCCCATGGAGATCTTTGGCCTCATCGTCATGCTCATCGTGGCAGCCTTCGCGCAGCTCGCGCAGGTCAAACTGTTCTTTATCGCCGGCATCGTAGCCGTGGCGTGCGGCCTTGCGGGCGATGTCATGAACGACTTTAAGGCCGGCGCCGTGCTGGGCACCAACCCGCGTGCGCAGTGGGTCGGCCAGGCCATCGGCGGCATCGTGGGCGCCCTGGTCGCCGCAGCCGTCATGGTCGCGCTCGTCACCGCCTATGGTCCGGACGCCTTCGGCCCCGACAAGAGCTTTGTGGCCGCGCAGGCAAGCGTGGTCGCCACCATGGTCTCGGGCATCCCGAGCATGCCGTGGTTCGCAGGCGGCTTTATCGCCGGCATCGTCATGTACTGGCTCGGCATTCCGGCCATGATGATCGGCCTGGGCGTGTACCTGCCGTTCTACATGTCGCTCACGGCCTTCTTGGGCTCCTGCGTCAAGCTCGCCTACGACAAGTGGGCCGCACACCGCGACGCCGCCGCCGGTCTTTCGGACGAGGAGAAGGCCGCCAAGGATGCTGCCTTCCAGGAGCAGGGCCTGGTCGTTGCCAGCGGCCTGCTGGGCGGCGAGTCCGTCGTCGGCGTTATCCTGGCGTTTGTCTCCGTGGGCTTAAGCCTGCTGGGCTAAGCTGAGCAGCTGCTCGACAGCAACCATATTGTCTACGGCTTGCCCGGTCGGTAGCTTTTGCGGCTGCCGACCGGGCTTTTTGATACCAACGCAAAGAAAGGCCGGCGTGCTGTGATACGCAGCGCGCCGGCCTTATCGGTTTAGTTATCGAAGCGTTCCTGCTATGAACCGAAGCTCGTTGCAGAATCTACGCTCGAAACGCTACATCTGCTTGCGACGACGATCACCCAGCGTCACGCCCGCGGCCACGAGGGTGATACCGCCGATGACGAACACCTCGCCCGCAAGAGCAGAGTTGTCGCCAGTCTGGGCGAGCTTGTCCGACGTGGCCTCCTGCTTGCCCGCGGGAGCCTTTGCAGCTGTCTGCGTAACCTGAGGTTTGGTCTGGGGCTTGGCCTGCGGCTCGGCCTTGGGATGATACTTGTCGTACTCGGCCTGCGCGGCAGCCAGGGCATCCTTGACATCGCCAAACTCGGCAAGCGCGGCGGCATAGGCGTCGTTGGCATCGGACAGCTTGGCATCGGCATCGCTCAGAGCAGCCTTGAGGCCAGTGACGGCATCGACGGCGGCCTTATAGCGAGCGTAGGCAGCGTTCAGCTTGACCAGCTTCTCGTTGCCCGTCGTGCCCGCGGCAAGGGATGCCTTGTGGTCGACAGCCTCAAGATCGGCCTTGAGCGCCTCGTCGTTGGCAAGCTCGGCCTTGGCCTTGACGATCTCGAGGTTCGCATCGACGACTGCTTCGTTGGCGGCCTCGAGCTGCTTCTGGGTATCGGCGACACCGGCGACGGCAGCGTCATAGGCGGCCTTGGCGTCGTCGACCGCCTTCTGAGCGCCGGCGAAGCGCTCGAAGGCCTTGTTTGCGGTGGCGCGCTCGGCATCGGCGGCCTTGACCTTCTCCTGTGCGTCGGACAGGGCCTGCGTCTTGGCGGCAACTGCCTGCTTGGCGTCCGAAAGAGCGGTCGCGGCGTGCGCATCTGCGGCCTGAGCCTTGTCAACGTCAGCCTGGGCAGCGCCGTCGGCCTTCTTGGCCTCGTCTAGCGTGCCCTGCTTGTTCGCAAGGTCCGTCTTGGCGGCATCGCGCTTGGCGGTAAGGTCCTTGACCGAAGCAGTGGCGTTGTCATACGCCTCGTTGGCCTGGTCGGATTTTGCCTTGGCGGCATCGCGAGCAGTCTTCGCCTCGGCCTTACGAGCAGCAGTCTTCTGCGCCTTCTTCTGGCATTCGGAGACCTTTGCGTTGGCGGCATCGAGCGCGGACTGGGCAGCGGCGGCTTCGCTCTTGGCGGCATCAAGGTTCGCCTTCGGCGTCGTGATGTCGATACGCTTCAAATTTGCATCGGCCGTGTCATAGGCGGTCTTGGCCGCAGCGGTAGCAGACTTTGCCTTCTCGTACTCGCCCTTGGCGGTGTTCATGTTCGTGTCGGCCGCGGTATAGGCATCGCGAGCGCTTTCTTGCTTATCCAATGCGTTAGAATAAGCCGTTCCAGCAGTCCCGAAGTTCTTCTGTGCCTCTGCCAACTTATTCTGAAGCTGCTTCAGCTGCTCCTTCTGCTCCTGAGTGCCGCCTGCATTGTAGGCGGAATCGATGTAGTCGGTGACGAGCTTCTTGAACTCGGAGACAGTGAAGTCCTTCTGCCCCGTGCTCCCACTATAGTCGAAAATGGTTACCTCGGAATCGGTGTTCTTACCACTACCGGTTGCGATGCCGATAGCCTTCGCGCCGGCATCGATGATGTTGAGATAGTGTCCGCACTCGTGGTAGATGCTGTTGTAGTGCTGGTAGATATAGTAGGAATCATATCGGTGGCTGCCGAGTTCGTCGCCATACTGCTCGACGTACTTATCGAATGCCTCTTTCTCCTGGGTGTAGAGACCAGTATATGGCCAGCCGAGGGTATCCTCGGTCTCGCCTCCGGTGTATGCTCCGCCGCCTGCAAGGTTCTCACCTTGATCGAAATAGCAGTTCGAGTGTCCCCAGATGTTCGATGAATATGATGTATTAAGTGCGGCTGCCGCAGTCATGCGGAGGCTGACGCTGAGCTCCGACTGACCGTTCGCCTTGCGGAGGTTGTTCTGGGTGTCGAGGTAAGTCAGGGCGTTGCGCATCTGCTCCAAGGAAAGCGGATTGGTGTCGCGAGACATGTCCTGATCGACGTACTTGTCATACCAGTCCTGTTTATCCGTCGTCCCCATGAGCATCGATACGGCAGTGCTTGCATTCGACTTCTGCGTTGCTGTGAACTGGCTGCCGCCGATGATGTAGTTCATGAAGCCGAACATACCCTGGCTGATGACATTCTGATCTACGGTCATGTTCGACTTGAGGTCGGCAATCTGCTGGTTAAGCTTGTCGACTTCAGCGCTCGCGGCATCGTATGCCTTCTTGGCGGTATCGGATTCAGCGCATGCCGTCTCCCACTCGCTGTGCTTCTGCTGACGGATCCCGACGAGTCGGTCGTACTCGACCTTCTTGTCGCCCTCGGTCTGCTGCGCTTGCTCGTATGCGGTCTTAGCGGTGGTGTACTTGCCGGTCGCATCGCTGAGCTTCGCGTTCGCCTCGTCGTATGCGGCCTGCGCGGTCGTGACGGCGGCGTTCGCGGCGTTGACGCGCTCCTGAGCGGCGGGGACGGCGGCCTGTGCGGCCTGGAGGTTCGCCTGGACGGTAGCGTCGGCAGCAGTCGCGGCGTCAAGGGCGCTCTGCGCGGTTGCAAGCTCGTTGGCGGCAGTGTTCTTAGCAGCCTCGAGCGCATCCAGATCGACACCCGTGCCAGAAGTAGCGGCATCGAGCGCGGCCTGCGCCTGATCCAGCTTCTGCTGGGCGTTGTCACGTGCGGTGGTTGCAGTAGCGAGGGCAGCGGCGGTCTGCTGTTTCTTTGCCTGAGCGGATGTCAGAGCAGACTCGGCATCCCTCTTTGCCTGCTGGGCATTGGAGACAGCCGTCTTAGCGGCATCGAGCTCACCCTCGGCAGTCTTCACATCGGCGTTCGCTGCATCGAATTTTGCCTGCGCGTCCTCGACGGCCTTCTTGGCGGCCTCGTATTTATCCATGCCCATGGCCTCGAGCTTGGCCTGGGCGTCATCGAGGGCTTTCTTAGCTTCGTCGCGCTTTGTGTTGGCATCCTTGAGCGCCTGGGTCTTGTCATCGACCCTCTTATTGGCCTGATCGAGCTGGTCGTTCAGGTCGCCCAGCTTCTTTTGCTGTTGCTCGGCCTTGTCGACGGCCGCCTTAAGCTCGTCGATCTTCTCCTGAAGCGCGGCGACTTCTGCCGCGTTCTGCTCGGCCGTGTTGTCGCTCAGGGCCTTAGTAGCATGGTCTCTGTGCTGCTGGGCCTGCTGCTGAGATTGAGCTGCGGCATCAACCTTCTTCTGGGCGGCGTTGTAGGCCTCCTGGGCGGCCTTGAGTTGCTTTGCCGACTCCTCGGCAAGCTGGGCAGCCGTCTTTGCGACCGCTTGGTTACCGGCGGCAACGGTGTTCTCTACAGAACTACCCCCCCCCTGAACAGAATCGCCGTTATCGGTTGACGGTGCGGCGATTGCCGCCAGCGGCGACATGAGCGGCTGAGCGATGAGGCCCACCGTCAAAACGGTTGCGACGGCACGGTTAGCAACGCCCTTGACGTTGACGGCCTTTGCCCGAGGCTCAAAGTGTTGTGGACTGTAGTTTGCCATGGCTTTCTCCCTTTGACACGGATGTATCCATACGCATCTGAATGTAGGAGCTGATTTTTGAATTCTGTTGCGCAACATTGGTCACCGGCGAAGTTTTTGAAACCAACACCTCATGACATCACAATTTCGACACATATAAGGGTGTTCGTAAATCATTTTTTCATGAGGCAGCGTCCAGTTTGCCATGTACGCTTGTTCTGACGTCATCCGCCCTGCCAGCCGGCATCCAACTATCACCCCGCCCGCCACGGTGTAGAGTAAGGGCGACGGGCGGGATATGCGGCCCGTGCCAGAATGAGGTAAACATGGAACTCGACAAGCAACAGATCAAGCGACTGCGTGAGCGCCATCATCGGCGCCATGGCATCCGCCCTGCCCATAGCGAGGCCATGGAGAACGCAAGCCGCTTTCTAAAACAGGCATTCAACATTCGTGAGGGTCGCGCGCCCTACCACGTGATTCGCAAGCGCTTTGTAAACGGGGCGCGCCTGACTGGCTCGCACTTATGTATCCTGATCATCGCCATGCTCATCGCGAGCATCGGCCTCGATATCGACTCGGACATCGCCATCGTGGGAGCCATGCTCATCTGCCCGCTCATGGGCTCAGTCCTTGCCATGGCATACGGCATCGCCACGCTCGACCGCGAGATTACCGTCGAGGCCATTGCCGGCCTCGCGCTGCAGATGGTCCTTTGCCTGATCACGTCCACACTGTATTTTAAGCTCTCGCCCCTTGGCACCACCACGGCCGCCATCATCGACAACTCGACACCGACCGTGTGGGACCTTGCCGTCGCGCTCGCGGGCGGCTTTGCGGGCGGGCTGGGCAACTCGCGCGATCAGGAGCCTTCGACGCTCATTGCTGGCGTAGCCGTGGCGACCGCGCTCATGCCGCCCCTGTGCGCGGCGGGTTACGGCATTGCCATCGCGAGCGGGTCGCTGTTTCTCTCGGCGCTTTATGAGTTTGGCATCAACGTGGTCTTTATCGCACTGGCTACCGAAGCCGTGCTGCTTCTTTTGCGCGTGCCGCTCAAGCGCGACCTGAACGGCGACGGTATTGTGACTGCCAAAGAAAACGCCGAGGTCGACGAGCTATCGCGCAAGGTGCGCCGCCGCATCATTGTGGGCACGGTAGTCTTTGCCATCCCCTGCATCGTTATGACCGCGGGGTCCATTGGCTCGGCGCAGGCCGGCGTGCAGGACGGCTACGGCGTCACCGAAACCACGCGCGAGCTCGCCGCGGTGCTTCCGGGCTTTAAGGATTACACCATCGCCGTCGAGACCTCGACTACCGAGGGCGACAAGGAGGGTATCGTCGAGCGCGAGATTGTCGCCCACGTGACGACAAGCGAGGCGCTTGGGACACACGACCGTCATGTCGCCCGCAAGCTCATCGACCTCAATGTGCCCGAGCTCGATCGCGTGGAGTTTGATGTGAAGTGATGTGAGTCGCGGGATGAATGCTCGCACGGACGCAAGTTACGACGAGGCGCAGACGCGATACGGACACGAGCAAAGAGCGGGGCGCAGTTCACACCCGCGCCCCGCTCGCTGTTTTATTGCCGTGAATCAACTGTCCGAATCGATATCGCCAAACTCCACTGTAAACGCCGGACCGGTACTCACCAGATAAAAACGGATCACCCTGGTATCTCTAAATAGGTAGAGCAAGCCCTGATCGCGGCGGCGCGAAATATACGCCACGTGGACCGTACCGAGTATTTCACCGTTTTCATTCTTTAATACCAAAATGTTGGGGTCGTCCATACGCTCGAACTGTCCATCAATGCAGTTGCCGCCCTTGCCGACCAGTTGCCATCGATGGTTATCTTCTTCATGAAAGGCCAGGGTTTCCAAACCTACTTTGTCATCCCGATAGTAACCATCAATGGCGAAGCCTTCGGAAGCACATTCCTGCATATAGGATGTTTCTCGACTTATAGCAAGCAGCCCTATAGCGCCCAAGAGCACAGCTAGGCAAACCACTGCAAGGGTTATCGAGATAGTACGGCGGCTCATATTAACCAGCCCGATACTTGTTTAACGGAGCGCGAAACATACTTGGCACCTCCGATATCAGAGCAAGCGTCACCCGCAGCCCAGCGGCAGTCATATGTTTGCAACATCAAACCATATGACTGCCACTCGCGGGGAGAGCATCGGCGAACGGCGCGTTTTCGCACTCCATCGGTCAAAAGTAGGCGCGCGCTACAATTCGCACTTGTACACGCGGTAGATGTACTTCTCGGCTTCCATCTCGTAGGTGGCGATGGGCAGTCCATAGCGGTCGTACTCGGTAAAGGTCTTGGCTTGGCCCGATGCCACGAGCATGCTGTTCGAGTCGCCGACGCGCTGCGCACTGCTCACGTAGCCCGAAAACGGCACTGCGATCTGCTCCTCCAGCTCATAGGTGCGCGCCGTCTCGTCCACCGTAAAGAGGCGCCCAAACGAATGCGTGCCGTGGTCGTAGTCGGTAACATCGAACGCCCTCGCTTCTCAAACCCATATCGTTACCGTCTTTGAATGCCGCCGTCGTTTGTCTCATATACCACGGCGTTTGCCCAGCCCTGTCCAATATTGGTCCGCAGCTTAACAAACACCCCTTAGCGGTAGCTTAAGCATGCAACGGCGCAGAAACACGGCTTTGGGGGCGCGATCCGCCCCCAAAGAATCGTTTAGTACTTGAAGAAGCCCTCGCCCGAGCTTTCGCCCAGCTTACCTTCGTCGAGCATTTTCTTGAGGACGGACGCCATGGCCTTAAAGTTGTAGGGCATCATCATCTTTTTGAGCAGCGGGCTCACCAGGCCCGGCACCTTTTGGTACTGCATGACGATGTTGTACGCCGTCTGGATGCCCACGGTGTCGAACACGCGGAACGGCCCCTTGGGAGCGCCGGTGCCGCGCGTCCATGCGAGATCGATGCTCTTGGGGTCGCTGACGCCCGAGACATACAGGTCCAGACCCGAAAGCAGCCACGGCACCAGCATGGAATTGAGCAGGTAGCCGTTCTTTTCCTTGTTGACGGGAAGCGCCAGCATGCGGATGTCGTTGGCGAAGTCGACAAGCTCGTCGAAGTAGCGCTTGTCGGTTTGGTCCTGTGCCATGACCTCGGTCATGTTGTTCTTCCAGATGGAGTTGGCAAAGTGCAGCGACAGGTACTTCTCGGGACGGCCGGTGTACTTGGCAAAGGTGCTCGGCAGCAGCGTGGAAGAGTTGGTGACGATGACGGTCTTTTGCGGCAGAACCGGGGCGAGCTTCTTGTAGAAGTCGATCTTTGCCTGGGTGTCCTCGGCCATAGACTCGATGACCAGGTCGGCGTCGGCCACTGCCTTGGCAAGATCGAGCTCCAGCTTGAGTGTGGCGTAGGCGCGCTCAACGGCAGCGAGCGCCGCCTCCTTGTCGAAGGGCTGGGTGCTATCGGCGAT
This sequence comes from uncultured Collinsella sp., assembly GCA_902494345.1. Lineage (GTDB taxonomy): Bacteria > Actinomycetota > Coriobacteriia > Coriobacteriales > Coriobacteriaceae > Collinsella. Next base: position 32,871 of record CABUSV010000015.1, on the reverse strand, counting down.
ACCGGCGCACCACTCGCCCGTGCCGTCCGCCATGCCCTCGATAGCAGCGATGTACTCCTCGCGCACGTGGTCGATCTTGGGCTGGGTGCGGCCGATGCTGCCCTCGCTGCGCAGCCAAATCGTCACATCAAAGCCGCAGTAGGCAGCCTGAAAGGCAATCTGGCTTCCCAGCACGCCGCCGCCGGCAACGCAAACGGTCTTGTAGCTCATGGAACGGTCCTCTCTTACGTAATTCCATAGATGCGTATTTATTCAACCGTAAGAGGGCTGCACGCTGGAGGTGGGTTCTATAAACGGACGGTTACTTGCGGCGAACGGCTACGCCTGTTCATTATCTCAGGGCTTTACAGGCCATTTTTCGTGCCGCAGGACCGTCGTTTTCGGAAGTGCGGTGAAAAATTGAGCTTCGCCGACCAGACCGACTTTTTTAGCAACAAAACCGCAGGTAACGAGAGCTCAAAAGAGCAGTGTGCTCGGAGGTTTGGAGTTTTTCCCCGCACTTCTGAAATACGAGTCCGCTGAAGGCGTCAACAAGCCCATTTACGCAACATATGTCCAGTAAAAACGGGTGGTAGCCGGCATGGCTGCCACCCGTTTGTCTTATATCCGGCTCGAAGCAGGTCAACTACTTCTTAATGCCGCGTCCCAGGCGCTCAGCGACCGACGCCACGGCACTCTCGTCGACCGAGCCGCAGCTCGCGCAGCCGTCGTGGGCGCGCATCTGGCCGCTGACCTCGTCCATCGCGAGCGGCGCCACCTTCTCGAGCTTAAAGCCCTTGCCGGCGCGCATGTTCTCCTTGGCCACGCTGATCATGAGCTTAATGCGGTTGAGCTGGTTGACCTCGGACGCACCGGGGTCGTAGTCCACCGCGACAATGTTGCTCTCGGGGTGCTGACGGCGCAGTTCCTTGATCACTGCCTTGCCCACCACGTGGTTGGGCAGGCACGCGAAGGGCTGCGTGCAGATGATGTTGGGCGCACCGTGGTCGATCAGGTCGAGCATCTCGGCCGTGAGCAGCCAGCCTTCACCCATGTTGTTGCACACCGAAAGCACCGTGCGGGCCTTGTCCGCCATGGTGCCGATGCGCTCGGGCGCCTCGAAGCGGCGGGACTTCTCGAGCATCTCCTCCACCGGCGTACGCATCCAGTCCACGAGCTTGATGAGCGCTTGCATGCCCGCGCGCGTAGTGGCAGAGCTTCCCAGCTCGTCCTTCTGCAGCTCGGCATTGCTCATGGAGTACAGGAAGAAGTCGAGCAGGCCCGGTACCACGGCCTCGCAGCCCTCACGCTCGATGACATCGACCACGTGGTTGTTGGCCGTGGGGTGGAACTTGACCAAGATCTCGCCGACCACGCCCACGCGCGGCTTGGTGCCCTCGCCCACAAGCGGCATGGTATCGAACGCGCGGATGGCCTCACGCGCAAGCTTGGTGTAGTTGTGGCGGTTGAACTTGGGCGCCAGCTTGCGGGCACGCGCCATGTACTCCTCAAAGAGCGCATTGGCGGCACCGGGCGTGGCCTCGTACGGGCGACAGCGGTAGAGCATCTGCATCATCACGTCACCAAAGAGCACCGCGTACACGGCCTGCTTAAGCAGCGCCGGCGTAATCTTAAAGCCGGGGTTGTCCTCGCCGAGCGCCACGGCCGAAAGCGAGATCACCGGAATCTCGGGGTGGCCGCTCTCGCGCAGGGCCTTGCGGATGAGCGCGATGTAGTTGGTGGCACGGCAGCCGCCGCCGGTCTGGCTGATGACCACAGCTGTCTTGGACAGGTCGTACCGACCGCTCTCGATGGCCTCCATGATCTGGCCGGTCACCAGGATCGACGGATAGCAGATGTCATTGTTCACATAGCGCAGACCGGCCTCGACGGCATCGTGATCGGTCGAGGGCAGCAACTCCAAGTTGTAGCCGGCACCGCGGAATACCTCTTTGACCAGGTCAAAGTGGATCGGCGCCATCTGCGGGCACAGGATGGTGTAGCCCTCCTCGCGCATCTGCTCGGTAAAGGGCACCTTGGGCCACGCGGTCGAAGCACTCTCGCGCTGAGCCTCAAACGTGTACTTGCGGCTCGCGAACGCGGGGGCATCCGTGGAGGGCGCCACCGGCGCGGCAACGCCCTGCTCGTAGGCCTCGCCCGCGGCCGTGGCCTCGGCCAAGCGCTCGGCCTCCTGGTCCTTAAGCGCGGCCATGAGCGAGCGGATGCGGATGCGCGCGGCGCCCAGGTTGGATACCTCATCGATCTTGAGCACGGTGTAGATCTTGCCGCTGGCCTCCAGAATCTCCTGCACCTGGTCGGTGGTCAGAGCATCCAGACCGCAGCCGAAGGAGTTGAGCTGGATCAGGTCCAGGTCGTTGCGCATCGTCACAAAGCGGGCGACGGCATACAGGCGGCTGTGGTACATCCACTGGTCGACGACGCGGATGGGGCGCTCGGGCTTCACGAGATGCGCGAGCGAATCCTCGGTAAAGACCGCAAAGCCAAAGCTCGAAATAAGCTCGGGCAGGGCGTGGTTGATCTCGGGGTCGTTATGGTAGGGACGGCCGGCGAGCACGATGCCGTGGCCGCCGTGGTCCTCGACCCACTTAAGAGCCTCCTCGCCCATGGTCTGGATGTCCTCGTGGAAACGCGCATCGGCCTCGTAGGCGGCGTTGACGGCGGCATCGACCTCGGAGCGCGTGATCTTGGGACCGCGTACGCGACCGCGACCGGCTTGCGAATCGGCCACACGGTCGACGGCGAGCACCTGGTACAGGCGGCGCTTGAGCTCGGTCTTGTCGTGATAGGGCACAAACGGGTACAGGAACTCGATGTTCTGCTCGCGAATCTCGTCTATGTTGAGCGCCAACGCCGTGGGGTAGCTCATAACGATGGGGCAGTTGTAGCAGTTGCCGGCGGTCGGGTCCTCCTTGCGCTCCCAGCGCACGCACGGCATCCAAATGAAGTCGACATCGCGGTCGATGAGGTTCATCACGTGGCCGTGGCTCATCTTGGCCGGATAGCACACGCTCTCGGACGGCATGGACTCGATGCCCGCCTGGTAGGTCTTTTTGCTCGACTGGTCGGACAGCTGCACGCTAAAGCCCAGGCGCGTAAAGAACGCGTGCCAGAAGGGGTAGTTCTCGTACATGTTGAGTGCGCGCGGGATGCCGACGGTGCCGCGCGGAGCCTCGTCGGGGCTCAGCACCTCGCGGTTAAAGAGCAGCTCGTTTTTCTTTTTAAAGAGGTTGGGGGCCTCGGTCTTTTGCTTTTTGTGACCGGCACCCTTCTCGCAGCGGTTGCCGGTAATGAAGCGCCTGCCGCCGCCAAAATCGTTGACGGTGAGCTGGCAGTTGTTGGAGCAGCGGCCGCAGCGGACATGCTTTTGCGTCACGGTGAGGTGCGCGATGTCCTCGGCAGAAAGAATGGTCGAGGTGCCGTCGGCGCCGGCGCGATCGCGGGCGAGCAGGGCCGCACCGTAGGCGCCCATACAGCCGGCGATGTCGGGACGCACGGCATGAACGCCGGTGAGCTGCTCAAACGCGCGCAGCGTGGCATCGGACATAAAGGTGCCGCCCTGGACGATCACCTGGCTGCCGATTTCCTTGGGGTCGCGCAGCTTAATGACCTTGAACAGGGCATTCTTGATGACGGAATAGGACAGGCCGGCCGCGATGTCGCCCACCGTGGCGCCTTCCTTTTGCGCCTGCTTGACGCGCGAGTTCATAAAGACCGTGCAGCGACTACCCAAATCGACCGGAGCCTTGGCATAAATGGCGGCGTCGGCAAACGCGCGCACGTCCATGTTCATAGACACGGCAAAACTCTCGATAAAGCTGCCGCAGCCCGACGAGCAGGCCTCGTTGAGCATGATGTGCTCAATCACGCCGTCCTTGACGCGCAGGCACTTCATGTCCTGGCCGCCGATGTCCAGGATAAACTCGACACCGGGCAGGAATGCCTTGGCGCCGCGCAGATGCGCAACGGTCTCAATCTCGCCGGAATCGGCCTTGAGGGCCTCGATGAGCAGCGCCTCGCCGTAGCCCGTGGTGGTCACGTGGCCGATGGTGCAGCCGGCGGGGATGTGGTTGTAGAAATCGGCCATGATGACCTTGGCCGTGCCCAGGATGTCGCCGTTGTTGTTGCCGTACCAGGTGTGCAGCAGCTGGCCGTCCTCGCCCACGAGCGCGGCCTTCATGGTGGTGGAGCCGGCGTCGATGCCGATGAACACGCGGCCGGTGTAGCCGTCGAGCTTACCCTTGGGGACGACCTCGGCATCGTGACGGGTCTTGAACTCGGCAAAGTCCTCGTCGGTGGCAAAGAGCGGATCCAGGCGCTCGACCTCGGCACCCTGCGTGTCACCCAAGCTGTCGATGGCCTCGATGAGCTGCGGGAACGTGCTGAGCTTGTTGGACTCGTGCGCCATGGCGGCTCCGCTCGCCACAAACAGGTGAGCGTTTTGGGGCACGATACGGTGCTCTTCGTCCAGATTGAGCGTGAGGTAGAAGCGGTGGCGCAGCTCGGAGAGGTACTGCAGCGGGCCGCCCAGGAAGGCGACGTTGCCGCGAATGGGACGGCCGCACGCCAGGCCCGAGATGGTCTGGGTCACGACGGCTTGGAAGATGGAGGCCGCCACGTCCTCGGGGCGGGCGCCTTCGTTAAGCAGCGGCTGCACGTCAGTCTTGGCAAAGACGCCGCAGCGGCTGGCGATGGGATAGATGGTGGTGGCGTTGGCCGCGAGCTCGTTGAGGCCGCTCGCGTCGGTGTGCAGCAGGGTTGCCATCTGGTCGATGAACGCGCCCGTACCGCCGGCACAGGTGCCGTTCATGCGCTGCTCGATGCCGTTGTCGAAGTAGATGATCTTGGCGTCCTCGCCGCCCAGCTCGATGGCGACATCGGTGGCCGGGATAAGGGTCTCGACGGCGCGCTTGCTGGCAATGACCTCCTGGACAAACTCCAGGTCGAGCCACTGGGACAGCAGCAGGCCGCCCGAACCGGTAATGGCACAGGTCATTTGGGCAGCCGGCAGCACGGTCGCAGCGCCCTCGAACAAGTCGCGGGCGCAGGCACGGACGTCGGTGTGGTGACGCTGGTACTTGGCGTAGACGATCTGGTTGTCGTCGTTGAGCACGGCGAGCTTAACGGTGGTGGAACCCACGTCGATGCCCAGGTGCAGGTTGCCACGAGCGTTCTCGGGGTTGAAGATCGCGCCTTCGGGGGCGTGGGCGGCGGTGGCGGCTACGGGCTCGCTAACGACGGACGTCTCCCCTGCCGCGTTCTTGGCCTCGGCAACTGCCTCAGCGACTTTCTCGGCAGCCGCGGCCGCGGCCTTCTGCGCGGCGTCCATCACGGTGGGCGCGGCCTCGCGTGCGGCAGCGACCATACGGTCCTTAATGCCTTCGACGAGTTTGCTCATCTGTCTCTCCTCTTAGTTGTTGGACTCGACGGTTGCGGCGGTGTCGGCCGCGTCCTCGAGCTGCAAGTTCAATAGCTTCATGCCGTATTCCGGCACGTTGATATCGATGGGTTGGCCATACAGGTCACCAGGGCGCACAAAAGCGAGCACCGTCATAATGCGCGCCATGGCCTCGGGCGATTCGGTGAGCCCACGCTCAAACCAGCGCTGGATCAGGCCGACCTCGGCACTCACGACGTAGGTGACGTAGTAGTCAAAGAATGTGCCCAGCGCCAGGCCCAAAATGCCCGTCTGCGCACGCGGCACCACGGCCTCGCGGGCGGTGTCGATGATCTTTTTAATAAAGGCCTGATCGCCGCCCGGGCCCAGCAGCGCACCGATTAAGTCGCGGTTGGCCGCAAGATAACGCAGCAGCTCAACCGAACCGGGCGCCGGCTCGAGCTCATCGATGTTGTGATAGAGATCAGGCAGCTGAGCTGCGGTGATGAGCTCAATGCGCTCACGGATCTCGGCCAGCAAGCCGTCCTCGATTTGATTGATAAAGTCGGGGATATCGCAGTAGTGCGAATAGAACGTGCGGCGCGTAAGACCAGCGCGCTCGGTGAGCGACGCGACATTAATGCGCGAAAGATCGCCGCTTTCGGCAAGTTCGCTGGCAAGCGCCTGGCGAAGGGCACGCTGCGAGCGAAGGGACCGGCGATCGCATTTCTCGAGCTGGGACAAGCGTCCTCCTTGTTACTCAGCCTGTGCGCTATTGCACAGTGCGAGTATTATTGCACACCGTGTGCATCAACACGTAAAGGCAATATTTGGGTTGTGGCAAAGGGACTGTCCCTTTGCCACATTCGGCGTCCTCCTAGGTTGCATCCATTTTTTGAAGTGGCATTGCCGATTGTCCAAAATGTCATTCGTGGGTAGAATGGTGTCGACGGCAGCCCAAGTTCTGCAAAGCTGGGCAGCGCCGTTGCGTGGATTAAGGGGTCAACGCCTTAGCGGCGGCGACCCCTCTTTCGTTGCTTCGAACGTTGCTTGAGTGCCTCGGAAAGTCCGATAAGCGTCGTGAGGAGCGAGGCCAAAGCGGTCAGAAGCCTCACGAAATCAATCAAATCGGTCATGGGCATCACCTCCCATCAGATGGAGGGCGCTGCCCGGCACATGGAACTGCCGTCAACGATACCGATTCTATCAAAGCGCAGTTAGATATGCGAATGTTTGTTCGCATTTCAGAAGATCGGATCTCGAGTATGGCGAAGGAACAGTTCCTTTGCCATACCCGAGCTTGTCGCCGAACTGCTACCTACATTTTTCGAGTTATTCGGCCACGCTGCGGAATCTGTATAAATGCACCGCCGGGATTATCTGAGGGTTTTGTCCTTATTTGAGCGTATACATGCCCATTTGCGCACTTACGTCACCGAATCAAACACCATTAGAGGGATGAATGTTCCTGAGAGGACATCTTTAGCCATTTAACGACCTCCGACAGGCCGAATAACTCGAAATTTGTTGGTGGCGAAAGCGTAACAGTCCCATACGCCAAAAGACGGCATCTCCCATGTGGCAGAGGGGCTGTCCCTTTGTTTCATTATTCGATTACGGTGTGGGAATTCTGCTTGCGCATGGTGGCGAGCATGTGCTTGGGGACGGCATGGGCCATACAGCTGCCGATGGTCGCGCTCGCGGCGGCCTTTGCCGCGTCACTGCCATTCTTGGTGGCATAGCTATGACGGAAGCGCTTGAGCATGGCTATGTCATTGCCGCCGTCGCCGTAGACCGCGACCTCATCCTCGGCAATACCGTAGTAGCCCGCCAGCCAGGCCACACTCTCGCCCTTGTTGCACGCCACGTCCGTGATCTCGAACATCACCGGATCGAACGGCGCGTTGACCACGCGGTCCGATCGCTCGGCCAAATATGCCTTAAGGTCGCGCTCCAGCTCGGGCAAGATCACGCGGCAGTTGATCTTACACACATCGTGACGCAGGATGTCACCGATCGACTGGTCGAAATACTGTTCCTCGTGGTACCCGCCACGTGCACGCATACCGCGCATCACGATGCGCTTGATAGGGCTGTCCTTCTTAAAGCCCGCCTGGTGCATCTCGAACGAACCGCTCGAGAACATACCATCGGGCGTGGAACAGTCAAAACAGATATCCGGGAACTCCTTGAGCAGCTCCTCGGTAATCTGCGGGTCGATGGTCCAGGTCTTGAGCACCTCGCCATGGCTGTCGCGCACGATGGACCCGTTGGAGCAGCAGGCATCGAGCGCTAGCCCCGTAAAGCCATGCTCGCCGATCGGCAACGTCGAGCGTCCGGTCGCGGGAACCACATGCAGGCCAGCCTCGGTCAGCTCGCGAATAGCACGGCGAATGGTCCCATCTGCCTCGTGCAGGGCGTTCAGCAGCGTTCCGTCTAAGTCACTCGCAAACATCTTGATCATGGGCCTGCCCCTCCTTCGTCTGCACGATATTGTAGACGAAGGAGGGGCACGCCCAAACAATGACATCCCGGCGCGGCGGGACAATGCTTCCGCTCATTCACGGTGCCCCAGCGCCTTAAGACAATCGCCACAAGCGACTTTTCAGCCGATAAAACAGCATCGTCGTCAACGTCAGCACCGCCAACATGCCTGCGAATACAATCGCCGGAGTCCATCGATCGTATGCGAGCCCGTAAACCAATTGGCCAATAGGCGTTGCACAGGAAAGCACCATATAAACGAGTGCCAGCACTTTTCCGCAGAGTTCCTTTGGCGCTGACCGCTGAACGAATGAAACGATTTCGACCGATGTAATGCTTGCCCACGCCATAACCCATGCCGAGCCGGCCGCAAGCGCAGCAAACGCTAATTCATCAGGACCGCTCAGTAGCGTGACAATAATCGGCACGACTCCAAAACAGATCATCGCAACATATCGACATATTCCCTTGAAAGAGAAACGATGCGGCCTCATACCGACCACACCACTGCCGACAAGACCACCTAAGCCCATAGCCACCTCAATAATCCCAACGAAGGATGACTGCATTTCGAGATGCTTTGCAACAATAACGGGGGCACCAATCGTTAACCCAACTAACGCAAGGTTTAAAACAGCCGCAAGTAAAAATACAACGAGCAATGATGCGTTTTGAAACAGGTACCGAATCGACTCCCGAAAAACGCTTCGGCATGTCGAGCAAGTCGTACTGTCCTCTGTCATTCCAGATGAGGCATTTCGCTTGAGGGCGCCCCCGAACAGCAGGGCTGACATCACAAACGTCACCGCCGCGGTTTCGCATAGAGCATCGATGCCAAAGCACCCATAGACCGCCGTCCCGACTACAGGCCCCAAGATATTGCTCGCCATGGTTATCTGCGAGACCAACGCAGTGGCACGCTCAACCTTTTCTGGGCCCGTCATGCGCACCGTCTCAATTTGAAGCATCGGTTTCAGCAGCGATTGGATGCCATATTGGACGCAAAGCGTTGCTACCACGACAACGGTAAGAGGCAGCGAATGCTTCATAGGGATAAACAACAGTGATGAAACCATCAGAACAATGCCGAGCACCACAAGAACCCCGCGATGTCTCCCGCGATCCGCCAAGATTCCGCCAGCCGGAGTCGCAAGCACGCCCGGCACGAACGCTATCGCCGCGACGGCGCCATATAACGTTGACGATCCGCTGCAATCGAACAAGTAAAGCGGATACGCAAAGCACAGCGCCGACAGCATCGAATACGCGCAAAGCTGCGCAACCAGAAGTTCCGTGAGCCTAATTGACCGCACTGTTTTTGATTCCAACGAGACGCTACTCCTCCGCATTCCAGCCATAAGTCCGCCCCCTAAACATACCGATAGTATGTATTTATCGACTTGAAAAGGGCAGCCGGAGCTGCCCGTTCAAATCTATTACATACTATCGGTATCTATTTTACCACCCGGCACGGTTCCATACGTCCCAAATCTGAGCCGTTGTCTGGAGCACTTCATTACCCAAATCGAGCCCCACCGCGGCCGCCATCTGCGCCAAACATTGCGCGCGAGCGAGCATTCGATCCTTGGTCTCAAGCGGACGGAACAGCGGCAGCAGCCAAAGATTCGCCAACAACGATACGGCCTCCGCAGCTTCGCGCGGGCATTCGCACGCAATGGAGCCGTCGGCTATGCCCTCCTCGATCACTGGCAGGAGATAGCCATCGGCCGACTCGTCAAACGAACCCTGGTACTGCATCGCCAGCAGCCGCGAGCTTTTTACCGGATCTGCCGCAGGATGCATGCGAGCCCATAGCTCAATTTGCGGAACGACGGACTCGGGTGCGTACAGTCGCTTGAGCTTTTGGGCTCCGGTCATATTACCGATACCAAGCGTTAAGCGACGGCGCTCAACAATCGGAGCCATTGCCCGATCAAATGCGGCGTTGAAAATCTCCTCTTTGCTCTTAAAGTGATGATAGACAGCGCCCTTGGTCATGCCATCGAGGCGGTCGACGATATCTTGAATGCTCGTCCCCTCATAACCCTGTGCGCAGAATAGCTCCAGCGCCGCGTCGAGAATCTTCGCGACCGTCTCCTCGGGATATTTATTACGACCCATAATCTGCCCATCCACAACGCAAGTCTTGTGCTTCATTGCAGTATTTTAACGTTGCGAATGGCAGGCGGTCGATTCTACACCGCGGTGGGGCCTTGTTCGCCGGTACGGATGCGGATAGCCTCCTCTACCGGCTCGACCCAAATCTTGCCGTCTCAGACGGCACCGGTGCGGGCGGCGTTGGAGATAAGTCAAACGCTGCGTTGTCGAATGGAAACGGTGCCGCAATCTTGGAAACGGCGCGGCAACGGGCGCGAACCGAACGGGAAATACGCGAGCAAGGGAGCCGCGAGGGCGCTCGTCCCGGCTAGCGCCGAAACAGCTCGTGGGCGCGGTCGCGAAGGTCGGTGGCACGGATGACGCCCTCGTAGCGGTTGATGCGCAAGCGCGGGAAAGCATTGAAGAAACGCAGGTCGCGACGGCTGAGCGACACACTCGGCACCGGACGGCTTGCGCGCATGCCGGCACGGAGACGGGCGAGCGACGGACGAGGCACGCTCGGCGCGGCATCGACTGCGCGGCGAGCAGCGAGTGCCAGGCCGCGAGCACCATCCGAGATAAACGTCGGCATCGAAGCCTTCTCACGCAGGGCATCGAGCGCCGCATCGCCCAGTTCCGCCAGCCACGCGTTAACGGCGCGGCTGCGGATATGCGTCTGAGCCACCGAGTCAATCGTCGAATCGGGAATGCGCTCGAGCATGGAGTCGGACGCGTCGGCAAGCGACTCGTTGATGCGGTCGGCAAGGTCGGCACGCACACGCTCCAGCTGATCGGACAGGCGGCGCCAGCTGGCCAGCGAGCAAATCGCATCGACGATCATTACAACTGCAACGACAAAGGCGGCCAAACGAACAACCAAGACCGGCAGATGGGCGAGCAGGCCCAACACCGCCGGTTCCACTACGCGACAAATGCACAACGAACCCAAGCCAAACGCGCAGGCCCAGTACAGACAGATGCGTCCGTGCAAATTAAACGGCAGGTGCGAATAATCCCAAAAGCGCGCGCCTGTTGTTTTTTCCAACAGCACGCCTACGCTGTACTCAATCACGCTGCATACAAGCGCTGCAGCGACAAACTGGCTCGACGCGTCAGGAATTCCGCGCAACAGCAGCCAGCAGGCAATGCCGCCCGCGCCATAGATGGGGCAGCACGGCCCCAGCAAAAAGCCGCTATTGGCAAATCGTCCGTGATTGAGCATGGCGCAGACCGTCGACTCCCACACCCAGCCGCAAAAACCGTAGAAGGCAAACGAGAGCACCAGTGCCGAAAGCGGGCAGGCGGCAAGCGTCGCGCCACCAAATGCCATGTCGATCGTGGTTCCCAACGTCTACCCTCTCCTCTTGTCGCTCGATTCGCTGCTTGCGCCATCGTCCGCCTCGTCCTTGCGCCGCAGACGGCCGGCGACCGTCTCGCGCAGCGCGCACCATTTATCCGCCAGGCACACAATCCATGCCTCACGACACGTCGGCGGCACCGGCACCAGCGGAAACATATGCCGCACGATAATATTCCGCTCGCGCGGCGTCAGCTCAAAATCTTCCTCCGCACGTGCCAGGGCAAAAAACGGGTGGCGGAAGCCATGCAGCCGATGGCTTGGGTCGGGATCGTGCCAGTCATAGAGAAAGTAATCGTGTAACAGGGCTCCGCGCAGCAACGAGGCACGGTCGACCGAAATGCCAGCACGGCCCAAGTGCTCGGCAAAGGACAGGCTCGCCCGCGCTACCGAAGTCACGTGCGCATAGACCGTCACATCACCATGCTGGATAAACTCGCGCGTCAGATCCAAACGGCCCGCCTGGGCCAGCTGACGGGCGGCATAGTCGACCTCGTGCGCGATTCTCTCGGCACGAACGGCATCGGACATGCTGCCTCCTTCCAGCGGCTCACGGTGGCAATCCACGGCCTGCACGCATTGAATAGAATCATCATTGAATCTATTAGTATGGCATCGGACAAAACGTTTTGCCCCACCAGTTGGCGAATTACCGCGCCGCCGTCACATATCAAACGCCAAAATGTGCGAGACTGTCTTGTGCAATTGTGCCGGCCAAGGGAGTGCCGGCGCACGATTCGCATGGAGTTACCCACAACGATGCTGCTTACGCAAACGACAACGCCCGAGGACGTCAAGGCTCTCAATCGCGCCGAGCTCCCGCAGCTCTGCGCCGAGATTCGCCACGCCATCCTCGAAAGCTCCGCCGCTGTCGGCGGACACGTTGCTCCCAACCTGGGCGTCGTTGAGCTCACGGTCGCGCTCCATCGCGTGTTTAACTCCCCCACCGACAAAATTGTCTATGACGTGTCGCACCAGACCTACGCCCACAAGGCGCTAACCGGGCGCGCGTACACTTATATCGATCCGGAGCGTTATGGTGAGGCTTCTGGCTTTGCCAATCCCGACGAGTCCGAGCACGACCTGTTTGCCATGGGTCACACCTCGACCTCGGTGAGCTTGGGCTGTGGCCTTGCCCACGCGCGCGACCTGGCGGGTGACACGTATAACGTCATTACCGTTATTGGCGACGGATCGCTTTCGGGCGGCCTGGCGTTTGAGGGCTTTAACAATGCCGCCGAGCTCGACAGCAACCTGATCATCATCGTCAACGATAACGACCAGTCCATCGCCGAGAACCACGGTGGCCTCTATCGCAATCTGGCCGAGCTGCGCGCCAGCAACGGCACCTGCGAGCGTAACGTTTTCCGCGCGATGGGGCTCGACTACCGCTATCTGGACGCCGGTAACGATGTGTTGGCCCTCGTCGACGCGCTGCAGGAGCTGCGCGATGTCGATCGTCCCATCGTGCTGCACGTCTCCACCGCCAAGGGCAAGGGCTTTGAGCCAGCCCAGAGCGACCCGGAGCGCTGGCACCACGTGGGTCCGTTTGACATGGCGACTGGGCGCAAGCTCTGCCCGGGCCATCCGAGCGAGCCTGCGCCGCGCACCTATGCCGACATTACGGGCGAGGCGCTCATCGCCGCCATCGAGCGCGATCCGCAGGTCGTGGGTATCACGGCCGCCACGCCCTACATCATGGGCTTTACACCCGAGCTTCGCGCTGCCGCCGGCAAACAGTTCGTCGATGTGGGCATTGCCGAGGAGCACGCTGTGACCTTTGCCACCGCGCTTGCGCGCTCGGGCGCCAAGCCAGTCTTTGGTGTGTACGGCACGTTTTTGCAGCGCGCCTACGACGAACTGTGGCACGACCTGTGCCTCAACGACGCACCCGCAACCATCTTGGTGTTTGGCGCGTCGATCTTTGGCACCACATCCGAGACGCACCTCTCGTTCTTTGATATTTCCATGCTGGGCGGTCTTCCCAACATGCGTTACTTGGCGCCGGCCTGCATGGAGGAATACCTGTCCATGCTGAGCTGGTCGCTCGACCATCGCGAGCATCCCGCGGCGATCCGCGTACCGGGCATTGGCCTGGTAAGCCGCCCCGATCTGGCGCCTGCCGAGGACACCGATTACGGCATCGCGCGCTACGACGTCGTACGCCAGGGCCGCGACGTTGCCGTGCTCGCGCTTGGCGATTTCTTTGAGCTGGGCGAGCGCGTGGCAAACCGTTTAGCCGCCGAGTACGGCATCGAGGCCACGCTCGTCAACCCGCGCTTTGCAACCGAGCTCGACCGCGAGTTCCTCGACAGCCTTGCCGCCGAGCATCGCGTTGTCGTCACCCTCGAGGACGGCATCTTGGACGGCGGCTGGGGCGAGCGCGTGGCATGTTATCTGGCATGCACGCCGTTGCGCGCGCGCACCTTCGGCATCGCCAAGGGCTTCCCCGACCGCTACGACCCCAACGAGCTGCTCGCTCAGAACGGCATGACGGTCGAGAATATGGCCGCCGAAGTCGTGAGACTACTCAACGAGTGAGAAAACCTCCGCAAGGAAAGCACCCCCTGCGGAGGTTTTTGTTTTCGCGACGCGATTATCTCGATCTGTAACATCTAGGGCCCGAATTCCCGTCTAACTGTTACAGATCGAGACAAGACGTCTTAGTCCCTGGCCTTTGTCTCAATCTGTAACAGATAGAGACCTTTTGGCCGTCCAGATGTTACAGATTGAGACATTCGAATTCCCCTAAGGAGATAATCTCGATCTGCAACAGTTACTCGGCAAAAACGGCTGCAGATGTTACAAATTGAGACAAAGCAGCAAGGTAGTTAGCGGTAGCTGTTCTTGAGAATTTCGACGACGTCGGGGTCGGTCAGCGTCACGGGGTCGTGGCTGAACAGGACACCGTTGGTCGTCAGGGCGTTGTGCGCAATGGCCGGCAGCTCTTTGTCCATAATCCCCCACTCACTCATGGCAAGGTCGGCCACATGGCAGGCCTCCATCAGGCGCGTGAGCTCAACTACAAAATCGTGCGGATCGCTGGCGGTAGCATTGCCCATCAGGCGTGCCATGTCGATATAGCGCTCGGGCACGGCGCCGTGATCGATCATCCAGGTGTGATAGGCGCGGGCAATCATAATGAGGCCGGCGCCGTGCGGCAAGTCGTGATGATGCGCACTCATGCCATGCTCGAGACCATGCGAGCCCGTGGTGCCCGAGGCATCCATGGCATAGCCGCCGAGCGTGTTGGCAAACGCGAGGCTCGAGCGCGCCTCCAGGTCATCGTCATTATTGACGCACGCAGGCAGTGCCGCGGCGGCACGGCGGATGCCTTCGCGGCAAACCATGTCACCCATGGGCGTGTTGGTATTTGAGATGTAGCACTCAACGCAATGGAACAGGGCGTCGAATCCCTGATAGGCGCTCAGACGTGCCGGGACGCTCACCATGAGCTCGGGATCGACGACCGAAAGCACCGGGAACAGGCGCGGATCGCCCAAGCGAAGCTTCTCGTCATTGTCCTCGCAGGACAGGACACCGCCTGCATCGACCTCGGAGCCGGTACCCGCCGTGGTGGCCACGCAGACAAGCGGCAGCGGATCGTTGGGGATCGGCAGGCCGAGCGCAGTGCCCCCATTCACAAAGTCCCAGATGTCACCGGGGCACTCGTTGCCCTCGGCATCGATATGCGGGTTGGCCGCCACCGTGCAGATGCCCTTGCTGCCGTCCATGACCGAACCACCGCCGAGCGCCAGGACAAAGTCGCAGCCATGGGTACGCGCCATCCAGCCACCCGCGTTGACAGTCTCGCGCAGCGGGTTGGGCTCAATACGGTCGAACAGCGCGTGCGCCACGCCGGCACGGTCGAGCTCCGCCTCCACGCGCTGCAGATATCCAAAGCGCTTAACCGAATTGCCGCCGGTGGTAACGATGAGCGCCTTGGTGCCGGGAAGCTTCTGCGCACCCAGCTCGCCCAACTTGCCCGCGCCAAACAACACCTTGGTCGGTGCGAAAAACGAATAACCGTTCATACGCGATCTCCTTACTTATATATGCGTCGCGTTGCCGCCATTATAGCGACCGCTGCGAGCGCCTGCCCCAGCTAAAAGGTAGCGCCCCGGCTGCAATAACCGTCGTTTGCCCAGATAAAACCTGCCAAAATAAACCTGTCCCTTTTTGGCAGGTAGAATAACCCATAAGGTAAGTATGTTTCTGAGTAGTTTCGTGTTGACCCATCTGAGCGCAATAGGGTATAACTCTACTCAACCACTAGGATTTTTTTGAGAAAGGTGTTCTCCTATGAGCAAGAACCTCTCCCAGCAGGTCGTTCTCGACCGCCGCGGCTTTGTCGCCGCCACTTTCGCAACCGTTGCCGGCCTTGGTCTTGCCGGCTGCTCCGACACCAGCGCCGAGGCCGACAAGGGCTCCGCCGCCTCTTCCAAGAGCTCTGATGACACCAAGGCTTCCACCACGCTCGACGCCAAGGCATTCGACAAGCTCGTCGACAACGGCCCCAAGGCCGACGACGACGCCATCGCCGCCAGCACCTGGGCCACGGCCGTCAAAAATGCCGGCGTCTTTAAGATCGGCAGCGTCCAGACCTCCACGCTCTTCTCCCTCCTCAACGAGAAGGACGGCAAGACCCGCGGCTTCGATGCCGGCATCGCACAGCTCCTGTCCAACTACATCCTGGGCGAGAACAAGGTCGAGATCACGCAGGTGACCTCCGACACGCGCGAGTCCGTACTGCAGAATGGCCAGGTCGACGCCGTCTTTGCCACCTACACCATCACCGATGAGCGCAAGAAGCTCGTCTCCTTCGCCGGCCCCTACTATTACACGCAGCAGGCCATCCTGGTGCTCGCCGACAACGACGACATCAAGAGCGTTGACGACCTGGCCGATAAGAACGTCGCCGTCCAGTCCGGCTCCAACGGCCCCGCTATCCTGGAGGAGTTTGCCCCCAAGGCCAGCCAGCAGGAATTCAAGACCGACGAGGAGGCCCGCCAGGCACTCCAGCAGGGCCGCGTTGACGCCTACGTCATCGATAACAACATGCAGCAGAGCTCCCTGGTCCGCGAGCCCGGTAAGTACAAGATCGCCGGCAAGCCCTTCGGCAACAAGGAGCCCTACGGCATCGGTCTGCCGCTTGATTCCGACGGCGTCGCCTTTGTCAACGACTTCCTTAAGAAGATCGAGGACGACGGCACCTGGACCAAGCTGTGGCAGATCTGCATCGGCGACCGTACGGGCGACACCAATGTTCCCGAGCTGCCCGAGGTCGGCGCCTAGGCAGCGAGCCTGGTAACGGCCACAATGAAACCATATGGAAACGCACGATGCGCTTTATTGCGGTAAACTGTTTCCTCACTGAGTTGTCGGGGCTTCCGTACACACGGGAGCCCCTTTCCTTATCGGCGGGAGGTCCCATGAGTCTCTCCGAACTCTGGTCGCTCTATGGCCAGAACTATATCGACGCGCTGCTAGCAACCTGGGGCATGACGCTTGAGTCATTTGCCATCGCCATGGTGCTGGCCGTTGCCGTCACCGTGATGCGCGTGTCGCCGCTCAAGCCGCTGCGCGTCTTTGGCGACCTGTATGTCCAGGTGTTCCGTAACATCCCCGGCATCGCACTGCTTATCATCGTCGTCTACGCGCTGCCGCCGCTCAAGGTCGTCCTGCCCTATCGCACCTGCGTTATCGTCGCCACGGTCCTTTTGGGCTCGGCCTTTGGCTCCGAAAACTTTATGAGCGGCATCAACACCGTCGGCGTCGGCCAGGTGGAAGCCGCCCGCTCGCTGGGCATGAGCTTTAGCCGTATCCTCGCCAAGATCGTGATTCCGCAGGCGCTGCGCTCGAGCGTGCTGCCCATGACCAACCTCTTTATCGCCGTCATGCTCACCACCGCGCTCGGCAGCCAGGTGCCGCTTAAACCGCAGGAGCTCACCGGCGTGGTGAGCTACATCAACACGCGCTCGCTCGGAGGCGTCGCCGCGTTCTTTATCTCGGCGCTCGGCTACCTGGGCACGGCCTTTGTGGTGAGCCACATTGGCAACTACATCGATAAGAAGGTGAGGATCCTCCGATGAGCAAGCACTCCACCTCCGCGCTCACCATGCGCGATGCGCTCTACGAGGCTCCCGGCCCCAAGATGCGCGCCAAGATTCGCATCGGCACCGCTATCTCGCTCGTTGTCGTCGCCGCGCTCGCCGTCCTGGTGCTGCAGCGCTTTTATGTGACCGGTCAGCTTTCGGTCCACTATTGGTATTTCTTTACGCACCTCACCACCTGGAAGTTCCTGCTTGCCGGCTTTGAGGGCACCGTTAAAGTCGCACTCACCGCTGGCGCCATCGCACTGGTGCTGGGCTTAGCCCTTATGCTCGGCCGTACCAGCGACATTAAACCGCTCCAGCTGGTCTGCCGCCTGCTCACCGATTTCTTCCGCGGCGTACCGAGCCTGCTGTTCATTTACTTCTTCTTTTTGGTGCTGCCCCAGTACAAGATCGCGCTGCCGTCGTTTTGGATGCTCACGCTTCCCGTCGCGCTCGCTGCCGCCGGCGTACTCGCCGAGATCTTCCGCGCCGGCGTCAACGCCGTGCCGCGCGGCCAGGTCGAGGCAGCCCAGGCACTCGGCCTCTCCAAAGCTAAAATCACCTTTAAAATCGTGTTGCCGCAGGCGATTCGGTTTATCATTCCGTCGTTGATTTCGCAGCTTGTGGTCGTAGTCAAAGACACCACCGTCGCCTATGTGGTGAGCTACCCCGACCTCATGCAAAATGCCCGCGTGCTCATTACCAACTACGACGCCCTCGTGTCGGTCTACCTGGTAATCGCGGTCATCTACATCCTCGTCAACGTCGCGATCAACAAGGCCGCCGTCTACGTTTCGCAGCGCACTGGCGCGACCATCATCCGCTAAGTACCCACGTTCTCAAAGCATAAGGAGCCGAGCACCATGGCACAGAGCACCTCTTCCACCGGCAATCAGCCGTTAATCGAGCTCAAGCACGTCGATAAGCACTATGGCGATCTACACGTCCTCAACGACATCAATCTCTCGGTCGACCGCGGCGAGGTCGTCGTTGTGATCGGCCCCTCGGGCTCGGGCAAGTCGACCATGTGCCGCACCATCAACCGCCTGGAGACCATCGACTCGGGCGAGATCCTCATCGAGGGCGAGCCCCTGCCGCAGGAAGGCAAGGATCTTGCCCGCATGCGCGCCGAGCTGGGCATGGTGTTTCAGCAGTTCAACCTGTTCGCACATATGACCGTACTGCAGAACGTCATGCTGGGACCGGTCGACGTGCTGGGCGTCTCCAAGGACGAGGCCAGCGAGCGCGCCATGGACCTGCTGAGCCGCGTGGGCGTGGCCGAGCAGGCCGATAAGGTGCCCGCACAGCTTTCGGGCGGTCAGCAACAGCGCGTAGCCATCGCCCGCTCGCTTGCCATGCAGCCCAAGGCCATGCTCTTTGACGAGCCCACAAGCGCGCTGGACCCCGAGATGATCAACGAGGTGCTCGAGGTCATGGTCCGTCTGGCCCAGCAGGGCATGACGATGATCGTCGTCACGCACGAGATGAACTTCGCCCGCCGCGTGGCCGACCGCGTCGTGTTTATGGCCGACGGCCAGATCGTGGAAACCGGCACACCCGACGAGTTTTTCGACCACCCCCAGACCAAGCGCGCCCAGGACTTCCTCAACTCCATTAAGGGCCACTAACTTAAGGGCCACTAACCAGCCATCCCGTGGAACAAATTCATCGGAAGTGTTGTCCCACGCCTCTCATGCGCCCCGTCACCTTCAGATTCGAAAGCAACACCTATGATCGGAACCCGTACTTCCTCGTCCTATACCCCGCACGTCGACGTTGCCCCCGCCGACCGTCCACTCATCCTGGTGGCCCCGCGTTGGGAAGGGGCAAAGCCGTTTTTAAGCGAGATGCTCTCCCCCAACGAGGAAATCGCAAGTGTCTTTGTCGATGCCATCCTTGCCGCCGGTGGCCTGCCGCTGCAGATGTCCATCACCGAGGACATTGAGGTTATCCGTCATTACGTCGATATCGCCGACGGTATTGCCATCCCCGGTGGCCCAGACGTCAACCCCAAGCGCTGGGGCGATGATCGACCCTACGACCCCACCCTCTGCTGCGAGATCCGCGATAGCTTTGAGTTTAAGCTGGTCGGCGAGGTGCTCCGCGCCAAAAAGCCACTCTTTACCACCTGTCGCGGCACGCAGCTGCTCAACGTCGCCACCGGCGGCACCCTGTGCATGGACGTGCCGAGCCTGGGTGCGCGCGAGGGTCGCACGCAGTGGCGCCACACCCACGTGCTCAACGACCCCGTGCACCCTGTCGAGGTCATGCCGGGCTCGCTGCTGGAGCGCGCGCTTGGCGGGCACAGGCTGATCCAGACCAACTCCGCACACCACTGCTGCGTCGATCGTCTGGGTAAGCATACGCGCCTGGTCGCCCAGGCGACCGATGGCGTTCCCGAGTGCATCGAGGTCGAGGGCCAGCCGTTCTGCCTGGGTGTGCAATGGCATCCCGAGTACACCTGGCAGACGCTCGAGACCGACTTTAACCTGTGGAAGTCGTTTGTCGAGGCAGCGGCCAAGGTAAAGCAGGCCCGCTAGCTGGCGGACCACACAACAGACAAGGGCGCCCCGCCAGCCACATGGTCCGACGGGGCGCCCTTTTACCTATACGCGGCAGGTACACATCAAAGCTCGCAAGCCCTTATTCAGCCGCCTCGCGCAGGGCTGACATCGTAGCCGCATATTGCTGCTGCAACGCATGCATGCTCTCGCGGGCGCCGTCAACGCCATCGGCGCCACGCAGCGCTTCGGTCACTACGACCGCCGGCTCGTACAGATTATCGAATCCCAGGTTCTGGCTCACGCCCTTGAGCGTGTGCGCTGCCATAAACGCACCTTTGGCGTCTCCTGCCGCCATAGCAACTTCCAGCTTGTCCATGCTCTCGTCATCCAAAAACTTGAGGGCAAAGCGGGCAAGCATCTCATCGCCCATCAGGCGGCCGCAAGCGTCATCATAATTGGCGCCGATCTTCTCATACGCCTCACGCATGGAAATCATGGATCAAAACTCCTTTGGTCAAACTAAATCGTGGGAAACGCGACGACGTCGGCGGGGCGTGCCAACGTCTCGGCAATACGGTCTTGCACCTCGAGCAGGCAGTCAAGCAGCAGCGGGTTAAAGGTGCCGCACTTACCGTCCAGGATCATCTGGATCGCCTCCTTGTGCGGAATAGCATCCTTGTACACGCGCACGCTCGTCAGCGCATCGTACACGTCGGCCACCGAAACCACCTGTGCGGCGATGGGGATATCATCGCCCTTAAGGCCATCGGGATAACCCTTGCCGTCCCAGCGCTCGTGGTGCCAACGCGCAATCTGGTACGCATATTCCAAAAGCGCATTGCCGACGTGATGGCGGCCCAGTTCAAGCAGCATGTCGGCGCCGATCGTAGTATGCGTCTTCATAATCTCGAACTCCTCGGGCGTAAGGCGCCCGGGCTTGTTGAGAATGGCGTCGTCAATCGACATCTTGCCTACATCGTGCAGCGCCGAAGCCAGGGCAATTGTTGATCGTTCCTCATTGTCAAGGGAGATGGTGTCGCTGCGCCGGACCAGACAGCCAAGCAGCAGCTCAGTCAGCTTTTCGATGTTCGTAACGTGCCTGCCGCTCTCGCCATTGCGAAGTTCCATGACGCCGGCCATGATGTCGATGAGCATGCGACTGTTCTTGACGCGCTCTTTGTACTGCTGGGACAGCAGACTCGTCAGGCGGCGCTGCTTGGCGTATAGACGGATGGTGTTGCTCACGCGGCGGCGCACGACACGGGAGTCAAACGGGCGGCTGATATAGTCCGAGGCACCTAGCTCGTACGCGCGCAGAACCACATCATCGGAATCTTCGCTCGAAATCATGATGACAGGCAGATTGTCGATAACCGATCGGCGCGACAGATCGGCCAGCACATCAAACCCGCTCATGCCTGGCATGAGAATGTCCAGCAGCACGAGCGACAACTCATCGCCATGGCGGTCGACCATGTCGAGCGCCGTACGACCGTTATCCGCCTCGAGGATGCAATACTCGTCCTTGAGCATCTCGTTGAGAATGGCTCGGTTCATCTCGGAGCCATCGGCAATAAGCACCAAAGGCTTTTCGCTTTGGAAGGCCTCGATGGAATCGGCATGGGTCACGACCGTACCGGCTTTTGCCTTAGCACGGCTCAGTAACTGGACAGCGCGGCCAACGCCCTCATCGACCGTCTCGCCATGAATGCGAACGCCACCAACACATGCCGTCAAGCTCACGTGCTCATGGCCCGGAATAATCGTGGAATGAACAGCGTCGGATACCTGACGCAGGCGACGGGCGAAGTCATCGGAGGGAATATCGGGCATAACGGCTACAAACGTGTCGCAGCCATAGCGCACAAGTTCGTCAGTCGAACGAATGCCGCTGCGTATGGCTGTCGCCACAGCACCGAGCGCAAGGTCGCCGGCATGGCGGCCACACGTATCGTTGAAAACCTTAAAATCATCAAGGTCGATCACCGCCACGCCAGCCTCCATGCGGGCGCTACGAAGCTTTTCCTCGTAATATCGGCGATTGCGCACACTCGTCAGCACGTCGGTGTACACAGGGTCCTCTTTTGCGGCCTCTTGCTCATCAATCGGACGTACCATCAGCAAGACGTGAGGCTCGCCCTCGACCCTTAGAGGGCGCAGGCGAGCGCGGTACTCAGTACCATCGTCGAGCAGCCGCTCCGATACCTCATCGGAGCCCGCCAAGGCCTCAAGGCTTGACTGACGCAGACAAGGGCACCGATCGCCGGCGAGCAAGCAGTTAGGCTCGCTCTTAATCTGATCGGCCGACAGCAAACGCACCACGGGGTAGGTCTTCGCGACGCGGGCGACCTCGGCGGCAGCCTCCTCGTCGGTTAGATTGACCTCGTGATTATTGAGCATATGGGGTCCTTTCTATCGTTACGCACGGCAACGGTACATATCAAATTGAACAAGGATAACATCTAACAGCTGCAGGCAAACGCGCGATTATCGTTACATTTTTATGACCTGGCAAACGGCGGTCATGGAGCCGCGGGCGCGCGGTTATGGGCGTATTCGTTAACAATGACGAAACGCTAACAGTCCACCTCCCCGCAGGTCATCGAACGTGCTAGCGATTCAAGGCATCGCGAACGGCGTTTGCCGCCGTAACGGGACGATCGCGCAGACCGTTATGCGCGCCCGGGATCGTCACGAGAGGGCAATCGAGATATTCGGCAGCCGCTCGCGCACCAGCCTCGCGGGGCGTACCGACCGAAAGCTCGCCCAAAAACACGGCCGACACCGCCTTTGACGCGCGGGCGCGCTCCCAGTCGGGAGCATATGTCATATTTGTCCCATATTCATTGGCCATAAAGCAACGACCATTGCGCAGGGCATGTTTGGCTTCCGCTTCGGTCGTCCCAGAAGCCTCGGGGTCCAAGTCGCCGAGGGCTCCCAAGAAAAGCCGGAGCGCCCTTGAAACCTTTCCAGCCGCAATCATATCGAGCAAAACCGGAGCTGCGCCCATGCCGATGCCTTCGGCCGATACAGCCGGCTCATGCAGAATCGCACGGGCGACGAGATGGGGTCCGGTGCGAAGAAGCTCCAGCGCCACCAACGTACCGGCGCTGTGCGCAAGCACATTTGTCGGAGCGCCAACGTGTTCGATCACGGCCTGCAGGTCGGCGGCCTGAGCGGCAAGATCGTAGCTGCCGTCTGCAGCGTCGCCGCTCTCGCCGCAACCGCGGCGGTCGTAGGCAATGACGCGACAGTCGCGGGCGAGCTCGCAGGCGATGGCGTCAAAAAAGACGCCGTCGACACAAGCGCCGTGCACGCACACCAAGGCAGGAGTATCAGGCGACACATCCGGGCCGGCATATTCGCGACAGGCGATCGTGGTGCCCGCATTCTCGACCGTAAAATCCATGTTGTGCCCCCATCATCAATGCCCATCCAGTTGCACGTCAGTACGGCTGGATGGACCCGCATTGCCTTACGACTTGTTAACAGATTAACTGTACCCGACCCGAGGCTTTTCATGGCACGGCATAATGAGCGACGTGAAAAAACGAAACATGTAAAGTAAGAGCCCGCACCTTGCTTTGGAGCCGATGCTATGCTAAGGCGCAATTGTCTTGAGGAGCATATGCCTATGTCTACGTTTTTGAATGCCAGCCCCATCTTTGGGCCCGTTCGCAGCCGTCGCCTTGGTCTCTCGCTCGGCGTCAACATGATGCCGGCCAGCGGCAAAATCTGCACGTTCGACTGCATATATTGCGAAAACGGCCTCAACGCCGAGCGCCCCTGCCATGAGCCGTACAACACAGCTGCCGTGGTACTCGACGCGCTCGAGGCAAAGATGTGCGGGATGGCAGCCAAAGGCGAGCTCCCCGATGTGATCACCTTCGCAGGCAACGGCGAGCCCACTGCCGCACCGGAGTTTCCGCAGGCCATCGCCGGGGCCGTCGCACTGCGCGACCAGCTTGCCCCAAACACCAAGATTGCCGTGCTTTCCAACGGCACGCGCGCCGACCGTCCCCAGGTGCACGATGCGCTCATGATGGTCGACGACAACATCCTCAAGCTCGATACGGTCGACCCGGCATTTATCCAGCTGCTCGATCAACCCGTTGGCCCCTACGATGTGGAGCACCAAATTGAGACGTTCGCAAGCTTTGACGGTCACGTTATAATCCAGACGATATTTTTGACCGGCGAGTACCGGGGCAAGACTCTCGACAATACCGGCGAGGAGTACGTCGACCCTTGGCTCGCGGCGCTCGAGCGCATTCGTCCGCAGGAGGCGACCATCTACACGGTGGCGCGCGAGACGCCGGTCTCCGGCCTTGCCAAAGCGGCGCCCGAGGTGCTCGACACGATCGCCGCACGCGTGCGCACCCTCGGCATTCCCTGCCAGGTGAGCTACTAGCAAAACCACGTAGCAGCTAGTGCCCGCCACCCCGCTCCATCAGTTGCGGTGATATAGTTCCTGTTTATGCTGTTAAACCGCTTAAATCAGAACTATATCACCGCAACTTTTATCGACGCGCAGGTGGGCTATACTAGCTGCGAATGAAAGGAAGTTAGCCATGTTTGACAATGGACCCGTGCCCGGCCGCAACGACGCTTGCTGGTGCGGCAGCGGCAAGAAATACAAGAAATGCCATAGCGCCTTTGATGAGCGCCTCGAGCGCTTGTGGGAAGAGGGCTGGGAGGTTCTGCCCCGCACGCTCTACAAGACACCCGCCGATATCGAGGGCATCAAGCGCTCCGCTGCCATCAACGTGGGCGTGCTCGACTACGTAGGCGAGCACATCGCCGCGGGCATGACCACCAACCAGATCGACCAGATGATCTACGACTACACCGTCGAGCATGGTGGCACGCCGGCCGACCTCAACTACGAGGGCTACCCCAAGAGCGTGTGCACCTCGATCAACGACGTGGTCTGTCACGGTATCCCCTGCGATGCGGACGTGCTGCACGAGGGCGACATCATCAACGTTGACTGCTCCACGATCTTGGACGGCTACTTTAGCGACTCGAGCCGTATGTTCTGCATCGGCGAGGTCTCTGCCGAGCGCCAGCGCCTGGTCGACGTCACCCGCGCCAGCGTGGAGGCGGGTTTGGCAGCCGTCAAGCCGTGGCTGCCGCTCTCCGTTATGGCCGAGGCCGTGCAGAAGACCGTCGAGGACGCCGGCTTTAGCGTGGTGCGCGAGTACGGCGGACACGGCATTGGCAAGGAGTTCCACGAGGACCCGTTTGTGGGCTTTACCACCGAGGCGCCCGATGTGGACACCATCATGGCCCCAGGCATGGTCTTTACCATCGAGCCTATGGTCAATGCCGGAGCGCCCGACATCAAGATTAGCAAGGGTGATGGTTGGTGCGTGCGCACCAAGGACGGCAGCGATTCGGCCCAGTGCGAGGTACAGCTCGTGGTGACCGAGGATGGTTACGAGCTGCTGAGCTGGTAGCCGTGGATGCGCCGGATGCCGACGGGCACGCTCGTCTTGCATCCGGCGTTTTTATTTGAACGTTTTGCCTGATAAAACCTGCCAAAAAACCTGCCCCTTTTTGGCAGGTCGAGCGGAGAGGACTGCTTGTGAACATCCTGGTTTTGCTGCCCGTCAATGACCGCCATCACGCAATTCTTGAGTCGAGCGCTCCGGGCGAGAACTTTATCTACACGAGCGCCGACGCCATCACGCGCGAGCAGGTCGCCGATGCCGACGTGATCCTGGGTAACATCGACCCTGACATGCTCACGGCATGCGAGCATCTCCAGCTGTTGCAATTGCAGACCGCCGGCTATGACGACTACCTTACCGCCGGCACCGTGCCGGCCGACGCTAAGCTCTCCTGCTCGATAGGTGCCTACGGCCAAGCCGTGAGCGAGCACATGTTTACCATGGTGCTGTCTATGATGAAGCGCCTGCCCGGCTACCAGAACCTGCAGCGCGAGCATCGCTGGAAGGACTTGGGGCCGGTCACCTCGCTCAAAAACGCCAACGTGCTGGTGCTGGGCGCGGGCGATATCGGCGGCCACTTTGCCACGCTCTGCCGCAGCATGGGCGCACACGTCCGCGGCATCAAGCGCCATCCACTCGTCTACCCCATTGTGTTTGAGGACATGGACGGCATGGATGCCCTGTCTGAGCGCCTGGCCGAGGCAGACGTCGTCGCATCCTTTATGCCCAGCACACCCGAGACCCGCGGCCTGGCGAACGCCGAGTTCTTCGCCGCGATGAAGCCGGGCGCTTTCTTTGCCAACGGCGGCCGCGGCGATCTTGTGGTTGCCGACGATTTGGTTGCCGCTCTGGAGTCAGGACATCTCGCCGGCGCCGCGGTCGACGTCACCGACCCCGAGCCCCTGCCCGCGGATAGCCCGCTGTGGGATGCGCCCAACATGCTCATTACGCCGCACGTCTCCGGCTGGTTCCACCTGGCCGCCACACTCAACAACGTCGTCGACATCGCCGCGGAGAATCTGCGTCATCTGCAGGCCGGTGAGACGCTCCGCTGCTGGATCGAACATTAGGGTTCCGCCGTTCTAACGAACGGCGGACCGGCCGACGCTGCGCGACGTCCAGAACGACAATTTGTCATTCAAAAGGCGAGGCATGACCAGAAGGTCAATGCCTCGCCTTTTTTCATGCCAACTTGTTCGCTCTGGACGTCGCTCGCTGACGTTTGCTCGACCAGCGGTGTCTTAACAATTCCGTCCAGCTGTTGGCATTGCGGCATTTTCCCAGATAAAACCTGCCAAAATAAACCTGTCCCTTTTTGGTAGGTTTTAGAGCTCCACGCTTTCGGCGCCGTTGATGGTTAGGTTTCGCTCGTAGAAGGCGGTGAGGGCGCAGATGGCGTACATCACGTCGCGCACGCCGCCGGTCTCGTAGCTCGAGTGCATGGCAAGCTGCGGCAGGCCCACGTCCACGGCGTGCATGCTCGCCTGCATATTGGACAGATTGCCGAGCGTGGAGCCACCCGCCATATCGCTCTTGTTGGCGAAGGCCTGCGTGGGCACATCGGCGTCATCACAAATAGCCTGGAACACCGCGCGGCTAAAGGCATCGGTGCAGTAGTGCTGGTTGGCGGCTTCCTTGATGACGATACCGCCGTTGAGCACCACCTGATTGCGGGCATCGCACTTCTCGGCGTGGTTGGGGTGCACGGCATGCGCGTTGTCGCAGCTCACGAGCATCGATGCGGCAAGGGCGCGATGGTACGACTCGTCGTCAAAGCCCAGCGATCCGTTGATGCGGCGCAGCGCGTCGGCCAAGAACGTCGACATGGCGCCCTGCTTGGTCTCGGAACCGACCTCCTCGTTATCAAAGCAGCAAAAGACCGAGATGTCATGCGCATTCTCGGCATCCAAAAATGCCTGCAGCGAGGTGTAGGCGCAGGCCAGGTCGTCAAGCTTGGGCGTCGAGATAAACTCGTCGGCCCAGCCCCAAATGCGCGCATCCTGACGATTGACCAGGAACAGATCGCGGCCCAAAATCTGTTCGGGATCAACATCCAGCTCTTCGGCGATCAGGGCGTCAAAGTCGCCCTGCTTAAGGTCGCCGGCGCTGATGAGCGGGCACAGGTCGACGGCGCGGTTGGGCGCAAAGCCCTCGTTAACGCCACGATTCATATGGATGGCAAGGCTCGGGATAATAGCGACCTCGCGCTCGGTGGCAAGCAGGCGGCTCTCAATACGGTCGCCCTCGCGCACCAACACGCGGCCCGCGAGCGCCAGCGGGCGATCGAACCAGGTGTAGTCGATCATGCCGCCGTAGGCCTCGGTGTTTAGGCGCAGCGTCTCGCCTGCACCGTCGAGTTCGGGCACGGCCTTGACCTTAAACGTCGGCGAATCGCTGTGCGACGCCGTGAGCTGAAAATGATAGTCGCCGGCAACGCCGTCCTCGCCCCACGTAGCAGCCAGGTCCTCGCCCACCTTAAAGGCAATGACGCTCGAGGTGTTGCGCTGCGTGTAATAGCGACCACCCGGCTCGATATCCCACGCCGCGTTCTCGGGCAGGTAGGTAAAGCCTGCCTCGTCGAGTTCGGCCATAATGGTCGCCGCCGTATGGAACATGCTGGGGCATGCCTCGATAAAGTCGATAAGGTCGTTGGCAGCCTCGATATCGTCGGCCGTCACGTGCACGCGCTCGGGCGCTTCCTGATCCGTCATGCTCTCCCCTTTCGCTGGGTTGATGGTCCCCTTCAGCATACCCCGCCACGCCAGCGCCGCACGCTTCATTCCGTGCTTAATTCCACACCGCTCACCAAGTTGAGCCATCATGCCCGCACTCCTTTTGCGACAATTGCGCTAACAGGACGAGAGGAGCCGTCATGAAGCCACGTAACATTGCCATCGCCTGCGGTGCCGCGGGTGTCGCCGTCGGCCTTGCCGCTGCCGCCGGCATCGTTTACCGCAAGCAAATCAAGTCCGCCGCGTCGCTCAAACGCTTGACTGGCTACGCAGACGGCTATGACCTGTACGGCATCGACATCGCCTACGACTACGACCTTGACCGCATCATCGCAGCCGATGTGCGCGACGACCAGGCCTACATCGATGCCGTGGTGGCGCAGGTGCTGCCCGGTGTGCCGGCACATGTCCAGGCGCCCCAGTTTGCCTGCAGCGCTTTTGTCGCCGTAGATGCCGAAGGCCGCGTACGCACCGGTCGCAATTACGACTTTAAGGACGACACCTCGGCGCTGCTGGTGCGCAATCACCCGCGCGGCGGCTATGCCTCCATCGGGTTCGCCGCCCTTAACAACCTGGGCGATAACACTCCGCTTGACTCCGTCGCCGGACGTGCCGCCGCACTCATGGGCCCGTTTGCCCAGCTCGACGGTGTTAACGAATGCGGCGTATCCATTGCTGTGCTCACCTTGGATTCCAAACCCTGTGACCAGGACACGCAGCGCCCTGTCATCAACACTTCGCTCGCCATCCGCCTGGCGCTCGACCGTGCCGCCACCACGCAGGAGGCCGTCGACCTGCTTTCTGCCTACGACATGCACGCCATGGCCGGACGCGACTACCACTTCTTTATCAACGACGCCGCCGGTGACGCGCGCGTAGTAGAGTGGGATCCGCACGATCCGGACCGCGCTTTCAAAGCGACTCCTGTACGACAGGTTACGAACTTCTACGCCTGCTATGGTGACGAAGTGCTGCCCAACCAAAAGAATGGCGAGCTGGGCCATGGTAAAGAGCGCGCCGTCGCAATCGCCGATGTCCTTGACGCCCATGTCGGTGCCCAGGACGAGGCAGTCGCTTGGAAGGCCCTACGCGCTGCGGCGCAAGAACCCGATCCGGAAGACATCACCAGTAATACGCAATGGTCGGTCGTCTTTGACAACACCGAATCCGCTGCCGCCATCACGCTGCGCCGCCACTGGGGCGACGTCGACGCCTTCGCGCTGTAAGGAGCTGGCACCGTCGTCCTTACGCTCGTCTGACATTGCTTACATTTCTATACATTTGAGCTAACACGTTTTACCCCCGCATCAACAGTGTGCGGGGGTAAACTTATGCGCATGTTATAACTTGCCCGGAAGGATTCATAATGCTTAGGATCGGTCTTCTTACTAGTGGCGGCGACTGCCAGGCGCTCAACGCCACCATGCGCGGCATCGTCAAAACGCTCATGACCAATAGCGAAGAGCCTATCGAGATCTACGGTTTTGAGGACGGCTACCAGGGCCTTATCTACAGCAGGTTCCGCGTCATGACGCCGGCCGATTTTAGCGGCATCCTCACCCGCGGCGGCACTATCCTGGGCACGAGCCGCACACCGTTCAAGCGTCTGGACATTCCCGAGGCCGACGGCGTCGAGAAGGTGCCCGCGATGGTCCACACCTATCACAAGCTGCAGCTCGACTGCCTGTTTATGCTGGGCGGCAACGGCTCCACCAAGACTGCCAACCGCCTGCGCGAAGAGGGCCTCAACGTTATTGCCTTGCCCAAGACCATCGATAACGACACCTGGGGCACCGAGATGACCTTTGGCTTTACGAGCGCCATCGACATCGCCACCAAGTGCATCGACGACATTCACACCACCGCTTCGAGCCATGGGCGCGTGTTCGTTATCGAGATCATGGGCCACAAGGTTGGCTGGATCCCGCTGTATGCCGGCGTCGCGGGCGGCGCGGATGTCATCTTGATCCCCGAAATCCCCTACGACATGGATAACGTCATCAAGACCATCGAGCATCGCATGGAAACCGGCAGCCGCTTTACCATCGTGGCCGTCGCCGAGGGCGCCATCTCCAAGGAGGACGCGGCACTGCCCAAGAAGGAGTACAAGAAGAAGCTCGCCGAACGTACGAGCCCGTCGATCGTCTACGACATCGCCAAGGAGATCGAGGCCAAGACCGGTCGCGAGACCCGCGTCGCCATCCCCGGTCACACGCAGCGCGGCGGCCAGCCCGACGCCCAGGACCGCATCTTTGCGACCCAGTGCGGCGTCGAGGCGGCGCTCGGCTGCCTACGCGGCGAGTTTGGCTACATGATCGCTCTGCGCGACGGCAAGATGTGCCACATGCCGCTCGAGGAGGTCGCCGGTAAGCTCAAGTTTGTCGACCCCCAGAGTGATCTGGTGCGCGAGGCCAAGGCGCTGGGCATCAGCTTCGGCGACGAATAGTCTCGGCTGGAATCCATCCCATCGAGCCCTCCGACCCTGCCCGACGTATTTCGATTTGGCTCCTCCCTTGACTCCGTCAAAGGTCGCCAATCGAAATCGTCGGGCGGGGTCGGAGGGCCCTTCGTCTACATACTCGCCGAGGCTATTCATCTTCTTGCTGCGGGTGCCTGGTCTGAAATTAAGTTGCGGTGAAATAGTTCCTGCTTAGCCCGCAAATGGCTGAATTTAGGAACTATTCCACCGCAACTTTTGACCCGGGCTCTTAGCTGTTGCGCGCACTGACATTTGTCACATAATTGCTGGTCATGATGGTTGCTACCGGTAGTTGCGGTAGGGTTGGGGCAGATTCTAACTAGAAATGGTGGTCGCTACCGGTTGTTCTCGGCATACTCGGCTCATTCGATTACGGTCACCACACGAAAGGAACCACCATGGATCTTGCGATGGCACAACGCCTCGTCGATCGCCGCAAAGCTGCCGGTCTTTCTCAGGAGGCCCTTGCCGCCCAGCTGGGTGTAAGCCGCCAGGCTGTGAGCAAATGGGAGCGCAGCGAGTCCTCACCCGATACCGATAACCTCATTGCGCTCGCCGCGCTGTATGACGTGTCATTGGACGAGCTGCTATATGGGCAGGCGGCCAACGATGCCGACGACCTGGAGGACGGTAGCGCCGACACCGAGACGGCGGATGTGGCTGACGAGGCTGAGGCTTCTACTGAGCACGCTGATTGCAGCGATAAGCCACTTGTCGATATTTCCCTCACGCGCGGTATCCACGTCATTGATCCCAATACAGGCGAGGAAGTCCATGTTGGTTGGAGCGGCATCCATGTGACCAACGAGCGCAAGGGCGAAGAGGTGCATGTGGGGCCGGGCGGCGTGCATATCGATACGCTTGAGGACGATGGACATAGCGTGCGTACCAATGACGACGGCACCGTCACCATCGACGGCGAGACGTTCTCCAGCTGGAAGGAAGCACACGACAAGCTCGACCATCATGGCAAGTATTTCCACACCAAGGTCGGACGTGCATGGAACAAGTTTCCCTTTCCCGCACTTGTCACTCTCGCCTATCTGGCGCTCGGCATTGTCTACGGCACATGGGCTACGGGACTCTTCCTCGTCTTTTTGATTCCCGTCTATTACGCGCTTGGCGACTTTATCGATCGACGCCGCCTGTCCAAGCTGATTGACGGCGTTTACCCAGCATCCGCCATTGCATGGTTTCTCTATATGTGGCTTTGCCTGGGACAGCCCCATCCTGCATGGATCATCCTCATCACGATTCCCATCGTAAAGGCGCTCATGCGCTGGTGTCGCAAACAATGGAAGTGCCGCAAGCAGGCCTAAACCGCCCCAACCAGCCAGCGCCACTCATCCGACACCGCCCGCCCTTCCAAGTTGCGGTGATATAGGGACTGTTTTGAGGCTCCAAAGCGCCAAACAGTCCGTATATCACCACAACTTACAAACAACTGGGTCAGTTCCGGCACGGAGATTAGCATTAAGCTGACCGCACGCCAAGAAAAGGGCCTATTTACTACGTTTAACTCGAGAGGGCCGACCATACCCGCCTTTTCCGACAATTGACAAGCCCTCTACCTGCAGTTTTAATTTTCGTTTTCCCGGCATGGTTGACGGTATCAAATTAAACGTAGTAGATAGGCCCGTTTTGTGGCATACGACCCATTCAAGCCCAATCTCGAAGACTAAAGAGAGCCTCTCATCCACGCCTGCGAGCGAAAGCCAAATAGAATGAAAGGCAAATGGAAAACCCGTTTGACGAGCGGAGGACATATGCGCGACGTAGTCGAAAGCGACTGGAAGCTGTTTAAGAAAATGCTTCCTCAATGGCAAGAACGTTATATGGAAAAGCTCATCGGCCAGTACGTTGAGATGCTGAACGACAGACATCCCCAGCAAAACGGGGCAAACGCCGGGCCACCTAAAGCTGACGTTAGATAACGATACTTTTGAAAACACTGGAAAATCAAGGTTTTTCGAGCGACGGACAAGCAGGGTATTGTACTAAAAACTGAATACGACGCAGAAGCGGCGTTTCTTACTCTCTACATGGGAGAACAGGAACGCCGCTTTTTTCATGCCCTTTGTTACGCAGTAGGGGCAGAAAAAGCCTTGCTACAAGCGGCTTTCCGGGCGCGTATCTGACGCGGCAAGGGATTTATACCTTATCCCCCGAAACCGCGCTTCTACTGCGTAACAAATCCACAGCAAAAGGAGTGATTTACTATGGCAGTTTTCCGGGTGGAACGAAACAAGGGCTACACCGTAATGAGCAACCACCACCTACGCAACAAGGAGCTTTC
>CABUSV010000014.1 GCA_902494345.1 uncultured Collinsella sp. | reverse complement strand
GAGGCGCGAGCGCCAAGAAAACGCGGAGCGTTTTTAGCGAGCGGGCGAGCACGCCGGCAGGCGGGCGAAGCCGGTGCGGATCCGCGCAGCGGATGCGCGGAATCCTATACGCCGCACCATTTGAGATTAAAGCTCCCGGCAACGGGGGCTTTTCTTTTGCGCCAGCTTGAGTGCTTTCGTCCAAAGGGACGATTTCCTGTCGACTCGTGTAAGATTCCGAGTAGATGTCGCGACTTATTCGCGACCACTCCTTCTTCAAGCGACCGATCAGGGTGATACTTCGTGGCAGAGCGTCCGACATACAAGCTCAGGTTTCTCGATCCCAAGAAGCGCTTTCCGGCGATGCCCGAGCAGCCTGCGGGACGCTCATATGGCGTGGTCTGGAAACTCTTTGGCGAGGATCAGCATGAATCTTGTTATGTCGTCGAGTTCGTTGGCAAAAGTCATGTGTCGCTTTTGGGCTACGTAAGCGTTTCGGGTGAGGTGTACAAGGTGGACCGCCCCGTCAGCGAGGCTCCGCTGCCCAACGATCCCGACATGGAACTGGTCCTTGACGAGTCGGATTCCAGTATTGGTGAGATTATGGTAAGGGAAGCCAACGGTGCAATGCGCGCGTGTGCGCAAACTGCCGGCTCTCCCGAAGGCCCCATGCGCGAGCAGTCCGACCACGAGACATGGAATTCGACCCGCGCCCTTCCTTACGGCGAGTTCATGGCATCGATGTTCTTGCGCTACGTGATATTTGCCAACTCCGAAAGCGCTATTGTGAACACGGCGGACGCCGGCGGACTCGACGAGGGTATGCAAAACGTTGTCGACAAGATCAAGCTCGTAAAGTTGCCCGAGCCGGTCGAGGTGTTTTTGGGCTTTAACACGGCACCGCTCCCCGATGCTATCGAGACGCTGCTTTACCGCGTTGACCATGCCGAGAATCCGAGCGGTATCGAGCGCTATGCCGCTGCCCTTATGAGTGAAATTGACTTGCCCCGCCTGCGCACCATCGCTGCCAAGTCCGAGATGAGCCTGGCTCGCATTGATCGTTCAAAGCTTTTCTATCTCAATTTTGATCGTAGCCTGCTGGACCAGGACGAGATTGACATGCTGCTTGCCATAGAGTGCCGTCTCAACCGCCTCTCCGGCATCCTTGAGCGCATCGGGGCCGGATTGGTCCCTGCGGCATCCTCGCCGAGCCTTGAGGGCTGCGCGCTCTTTGATGCGTGGCATATCGCCAAGACGACCAACGATGTTCCCCGACTGCTCGATACGGCCTCGAGCGATAACCCGTGGGCCAAACCGGGAACGGTTTCGTGCCAGCCGGGCGGTGAGTGGGACGTGCGCACCCGTTTTGCGCGAATCGTTGAGGCGCTCAACGTGGTCACGCGGCTCGACTATACCTATCGGGCAAACGTTGCCGAGGGGATTATGCTCGTTCGGTTTGGGCAGTCTGTCGTTGATGCCATGCCGCAACGTGAATACGACGCTCAAGATGACGCCTGGCGCGAGCTGGACAAGGACACGCGTGCGATCTGGGCCGCGGAGCACGATGCGCGCGTGGCACTCACGCTTGCGGCAGCGTGTTTTGCCGCGGGCACCTGCATCACGCGCTGCTATGTGCAGATTGCTGCTCCCGACAGTGAGCAGGGCGAGCGCGTTGTCGCAACGTATTTCTTTGAGCGCGCGGCCTATCTGGCCGATTGCGTGCCTGTCGCCAAGGATCTTGAGAGCATGGACATGGACGATATGCCGTGCAAGCGTGTGCTTGAGGCGTATGAGTCAACCGCTCCGGAGACGATTGAGCCTGCGGAGGTTCATGCTCGTCCGCGTGATGACCATCGCACGCTGCCGCCGGCGCTGTGCGATCTGCTACTTGCCGATACGGCTGACGAGTTGGAGGTCATGGAAGAGGACGACGACCCATACGTGGCCCGTGTTGTTGAATTGCGCGAGCAGGCAAAAGTCGACCGTACAGGCGCTTTTGAAGGCTTTTCCCGTCTTGTCGAGGAGTTGGAGGCTAGGTGCGCCGTCGCCGAGCTTTTGGCGACAGGTCCGGTTCAAACGCAGTTTTGCGATAACCAGCTGGTGCGCATGGTGCTACCGGTGTTGGAAGAAGACCGCTCTGTGCGGATCCTTCGTGCGCCCGATGCGCTGTACTTTGCCCAGCACGAGATCTGCAGCTTTTACGCCGAGCAAGAGGACTTTGAACGAGCGCTGCCCGAGGTGCGCCATCTTTACGATCTGGCGCGCTCGTCCATGCAATCGCACTTTGCGCTCATCAACGTGCTTGCGCGTCTGGAGCGCTTTGACGAGATTATCGAGGTGGCGCGCCACGGCCTACGTATTGCCAGCGATCGTTCTGCAATCGGCTACCTGTTCTATCGCTTGGCGTTTGCCTATTGGAATTGCGATCAGCTCGACCTGGCGCTGGCTTGTTACCGTCTGGTGCCGCGCGGCGAGGAGTCGGGCAGCAGCGCGCTGGAAGAAATGCAGGGCCTTATGAACGAGATGGGCGTCAGCGAGCCTCCGACGTTCGAGGAAGCGGTCGAGACCATCCGCAAGGCTGGACTCGAGCTGCCGCCAGTGTCCGCCGTGACGAATCAGCTGGCAGATGCCGCTGTTCAACTGGTCGACAACGGCTTCTTTTTCCTGGCACGCGGTTGCATCTTCCAAATGTGGCGCACCATGGGCAACGACGAGCTCGGCTCCCTCAACCGCTCGCTGGGGTAGGTGAAGCTTCCAAGGAGGAAAGGATGCTAGGCAATTAGAAAATTTCCTCTTGCCCATCCTTGGCTGTTTGGTTACTATAGAACGGCTGTTACGGAGAGCTGACCGAGAGGCCGAAGGTGCTCGCCTGCTAAGCGAGTATGCCCCAAAAGGGCATCTGGGGTTCGAATCCCCAGCTCTCCGCCAGTACGAATTTGAAGAAGGGTTCCGAAAGGGGCCCTTTTTTAGTTGAACCACGTTAGCTGGGGATTCGAACCCTCAAAAAAGAGGCATCCTTTCGGACGCCTCCTTTCAGTGGACTTATTATTCTTGCGCCCTACACCTCAGGAGCCTTGGCTACGGTCTCGCTCTCTGCCGTGAGTGGGCGGTTGTCGATGCGGCGGCCCAGGCGGTCGAGCTTCACGAGCAGCCACTCGATGGGATTGGGCCCTGCGCCTTCCTCGTCGGCGACCAGGTCCATGACGGCGACCTTGGTGCCGTCCTGCTTGAGCGTAACGCTGCCCACCTTGTCGCCCACATGCACCGTGCCCGAAAGATCGTCGTAGCTAACCTTTTCGGTCACTTCGCCGGCGAGTGAGAACACCGTTGCCTGTGCGGCGGGGTCGGCGAGCGTGGCGTCGATCGTCTTGTCCGTCCAATCTGTCTGGCTAATGCGTGCCATAAGCGGGTTGCCGTTGGCGGTCTTTTCCTGCGTGTTGGCGATTGCGACCGTCACCTTGTGACCGTAGTACCAATTGGCAAGGGTGGCGGTATCGGTAAAGCGCTGATCGGTGGTGGTGGAGTTCAAAATAACGGTGTAGATCTCGTCGCCGTCGCGGTTGTAGGCACCCGTAAAGCAATAGCCCGCGTCGTCGGTGGTGCCGGTCTTGCCGCCGATGTTGCCATCTTGGCCCAGCAAATAGTTATGCGTGTCCATGGAATGCGAATGGTCGGTGCCGTCGGCGCCCGCGACCTCGATCCAGGAATCCTCGCTCGCTACGACCTCGCGGATCGTGTCGTTTTTCATGGCCTCCTGCATCATCAGCGCTACGTCGTGTGCGGTTGAGTGCATATTGCCAGCCCACTCATCAAAGTCCAGACCATGCGGGTTTTCAAAAAGCGTACCGGTGCAGCCGAGCTTCTTAGCGCGCTCGTTCATGGCCTTCACAAATGTGGCCTCGGCGTCTTTGGTCTTAGGGTCGATCTTTTTGCCCACATATTCGGCGAGCACGATGGCGGCGTCGTTGCCCGAGGGAATCATCAGGCCGCGCAGTGCCTGCTCCACGGTAAGCTCGTCGCCTTCGAGCAAGCCGGCGGTCGAATTACCCACGGTGGCTGCGGCGTTGCTCACCGTGACCTTCTCGTCCATCTTGCAATTCTCGACGGTTAGGATTGCGGTCATGACCTTGGTGATCGAGGCAATCTTGACCTGCTCATCGGCATCGCGGGCATAGTAGACGGTGCCGTCTTTGCCCATGACGAGGGCGTTGGTCGCATCGATATCGGGCAGGTTTTCGGCCGTGATGCCGCGTGCATCGGCGGTTTTGCCGCAAACATTGTCGGTCGTGAGCACTTGGGCGCCGGCGACGGTGGGCGCGCCAGCGGCAAGGGCGATAGCGCAGACAAAGCCGGCGGCAAGTTGGGCTGAGCGCTTTGCAAAAGAGGTGAGGGACTTCACGGATTTCGCTTTCGACGGGATGGTCTCTTCTGGAACTAGAGTATATCGTTTGCCGGCGTCGGCGATCATCGCGTGCGCGCGTGGCCCACATCCGCACCCGAACGGGCACAAGGGTGCTTAAGGCCGACTTAATCACCCACGCTTGTTGTGTGTGGCGTGCGTCGCCTCGGGCATAATGGAGCGCGAGAGGAGCACGCATGAACGAGCGCATTTTGGTAGTTGATGACGAAAAGGCCATCGCCGACTTGGTTGGTATCTACCTTACAAAAGAGGGCTTTGATGTCCAGATTGCCTATAGCGGGGCTGATGCGGCCAAGGCGATTTTGGAGCAGGAGTTCGATCTGGCGCTGCTGGATGTCATGCTGCCCGATATCGATGGGTTTGAGCTGCTGCGTACGATCCGTTCCGGCCATACCTATCCTGTGATCATGCTGACGGCGCGCGATGCCCAGCAAGACAAGATCGAGGGCCTTTCGCTTGGCGCGGACGATTACGTGGTTAAGCCGTTCCGTCCGCTGGAGCTCATCGCGCGCGTGCACGCTCAGCTTCGCCGCTACACCAGCTACGGTAGCCGTGCACAGGCGGCCGAGTCGCCGACCATTCAGCTCGACGGCTTGGAGATCAACCGCGATGCTCGTTCCGTGACAGTGGACGGTTCACCGGTTCGCCTCACGCCCACCGAGTATTCGATCTTGCTGTATCTGGTCGAGCATCGCGGCAGCGTGGTGGCCGTGGAGGACCTGTTCCGCGCGGTGTGGAACGAGGACTTTATGCCCGGCTCCAACAATACGGTGATGGTGCACATTCGCCACTTGCGCGAAAAGATTGGCGACGACGCACAAAAGCCACGCTTTATCAAAAACGTCTGGGGCGTCGGCTACATCATCGAATAACGCTTTTCGCTTGTGAGGATCTTGATATGACAAAAGACGATAGGCAGGCGTTCGAGGTGCCCGATCGGCTCTTTGAATACGTGAGGTCGGTCGTCGACAACCGCGCGCTTGCAACGGTGCTGCTCTTTTTGCTGAGCCTGCTGCTGATTGGCATCGACAACATCGTCGGAATCTTGGCGGTGCTGCTTGTCGGCTTTTTGCTGATCGATCGATTTGAGATCGTGCGCCGCTGCGTGGTGATTGGCGGCGCCGCGTGGGCCATGACGTTGGCGATAGGCGCCATGGCGCTCGGCGGCATTGAAGGGCCGGTGCTGTTCGATGCCGGCTTTGTATTCAATATGCTTGGCTTTGTGCTGGCGCTTGCCGTGTGCGTGCTGTTCTTGTGCGGCCGCGCCCTGTACTACCAGGGCTACGAGCAGGGCGAGCAGCATGCCGATTGTGTGCTGGCCGCTCGTATTCAAGATCGCCTGATCGATCACCCCGACACCTGGGACAACATCGACGGCGACTTCTTGGAGGTCGAGGGCGCCCTTAACCGCGTGCGTGACCGTGAGCGCAAGGTGCAGCAAGCTCTGCGTGACGAGTCGCATCGCAAGGACGATCTGGTCACGTACTTGGCACATGACCTACGCACCCCGCTTGCCAGTGTGGTGGGCTATCTTTCGCTGCTGCAAGAGGCTCCCGAGCTGCCGGTTGAGCAACGTGCGCACTTTACGGGCGTGGCTCTCGACAAGGCGCACCGGCTCGATGCGCTCATCGAAGAGTTCTTCGATATCACGCGCTTTGACTTCCACGATATCGTGCTCACGCGCGGCTATGTTGATCTGGGGTTGCTGCTGGCTCAGGTGGCTGACGAGTTCTATCCCATCCTCAACGAGCAGCATAAGGAAGCCCAAGTTGATATCCACGAGGACCTGACGGTGCTCGTGGATGGCGACAAGATGGCTCGCGTGTTCAACAACATCATGAAAAACGCCGTCGCCTATAGCTATGAGGGCTCGACTATCACGATTGAGGCCGGGCGCCAAGACGATGGCGGCGTGCGCGTGCGCTTTATCAATCAGGGCGATCCTATCCCTGCGGCTAAGCTCAAGGTGATCTTTGAGAAGTTCTATCGCCTGGATGCGGCGCGTGCGACCAATCGCGGTGGTGCCGGTCTGGGCCTTGCTATTGCCAAGGAGATCATCGCGGCACATGGCGGTACCGTTGCATGTGAATCGACGCCCGAACACACGATATTCACCATCGAGCTGCCCGCCGCATAGCCAGCGTGCCCTTACAAACACTTGACAATGCGCTCACGTGCATATGAGCCGCGATTTCTACTATCGATACTGCTGAATTGATATCGATGTGGAGGTATGCGGTATGACGGCTGCTGCGGCTGTGGAGCCCACGGAGCTTGAAGAACTCATGAAAGCGCAGGCCGAGGCCGCGCACGAGCGCGAGGTTGGGGATGCGACTCGCCCCACGGCAGAGGATCTTGCCGCCTCGCCGACGCGCATCGACGTCGAGGGCCTCGACCTGTTCTATGGCGACCATCATGCGCTCAAGGACGTGAATATCAAGATCCGCGACAAGCAGATCACCTCGTTTATCGGGCCTTCGGGCTGCGGAAAGTCCACGTTGCTGCGCTGCTTTAACCGCATGAACGACGGCATCAAGGATTGCCGAATCGAGGGCAAGATCGCGCTCGATGGTCAAGATATCCTGGGCGACTACGACATCTGCCGCTTGCGCCAGCGCGTGGGCATGGTGTTCCAGCGCCCCAACCCGTTTCCAATGAGCATCTACGACAACGTCGCGTATGGTCCGCGCGGCATGGGCGTGCGCGATCGCGCTGTGCTGGATGAGCTGGTCGAGGATTCCCTTCGTCGCGCTGCGCTATGGGATGAGGTCAAGGACGAGCTCAAGGAGTCGGGCCTGGGTCTTTCGGGTGGACAGCAGCAGCGCCTGTGTATCGCCCGTGCACTTGCCGTGCAGCCCGACATTCTGTTGATGGACGAGCCGACCTCGGCGCTCGACCCCGTGTCGACGTTGGTGGTGGAGCAGCTTGCCAGCGAGCTCAAGGAGACTTGCACGCTGGTGGTCGTTACACACAATATGCAGCAGGCGGCGCGCATATCCGATTCCGTCGCGTTCTTTTTGCTGGGCGAGCTGGTGGAGCATGCGCCCACTGCCCAGCTCTTCAAAAACCCGATCGATCCGCGTACGGCGGATTATTTGACGGGACGTTTTGGCTGATACCATCTAGTAAAGGTACCTTTAGGATTAAGATGCGGTCATGCCGGCCGCAAAGGGGTTCAACATGATCTATTACGTCGAGGACGATGACAACATCAGGGATTTGACGGTCTATGCACTGCGCAAGCAGGGGATCGAGGCCGAGGGCTTTTCGTGCGACGGTGAGTTTAAGGCTGCCGTGGCGCGACGGGTACCCGATGCTGTCCTGCTCGATATCATGCTGCCCGATACCGATGGCTTGGCGATTATGCGTCGCCTGCGTGCCGATCGCCTGACGGCGACGGTGCCCATCATGATGCTTACCGCCAAGGACACCGAGCTCGACAAGGTGATGGCGCTCGATGGCGGTGCCGACGATTACCTGACTAAACCCTTCTCGCTCATGGAGCTTGCGAGCCGCTGCCGCGCACTGCTGCGTCGCGGCGGCATGGTCAAGCAGGCGAGCGATGTGCTCAGCGTGGGCGACATCGTGCTCTCGCCCAGCCATCGCGAGGTGACCGTTGCCGGCGAGCCGCTTAAGCTCACCCTGCGCGAGTTCGACCTGCTCGAGTACCTCATGCGCAAGCCCGGCGTGGTCTTTACCCGCGAGTCGTTGCTGCAGAGCGTGTGGGGCTGGGACTTCGACGGCGGTTCGCGCACCGTTGACGTGCACGTGCAGACGCTTCGCC
The DNA here is from genome assembly GCA_902494345.1 of uncultured Collinsella sp. Classification (GTDB taxonomy): domain Bacteria; phylum Actinomycetota; class Coriobacteriia; order Coriobacteriales; family Coriobacteriaceae; genus Collinsella. The sequence continues at coordinate 60,663 of CABUSV010000014.1, read as the reverse complement.
AAAAACTGGGCGAGCATGCCAGCGCCATCGAGACCGTACGCGGCGTGGGCTACCGCTTGGCCGAGCCTTCTGCCGGTGATGGTGCCGAAGGTGACGACACCGCGGCCACCGCATCGGAGGAGTAACCCGTGGTCTTCGCCCCCCAGGGAAAACATACGCTGTCGCACCGCGTTTTTGTGACGATCTTTGTCTGTGCCATGGCGGTTATCGTGGCGTTTACGGTGCTGGGTGCGTTCTTTGTGCAAAACACCTTGGCGGATGCCACGAGTGCCAACCTAGCGCAGGAAACCGAGCTCATTGCTGCCGCCCTCGACGAGCAGCAGGAGCCCATCCCGTTCTTGCGTAGCCTCGATCGCGAGGACTTGCGCATCACGCTGATTAACAAGGATGGATCGGTTGCCTACGACAACGAGGCGTCGCCTTCCACACTGCCCAACCATGGCGATCGCCCCGAGGTCATCGAGGCCTTTGAGAGTGGTTCGGGTTCCGCGGAGCGCGCAAGCTCTACGCTCGACGAGATTATGCTGTATCGCGCCGTCGCCCTTGATAACGGCCAGGTTGTCCGCTTGGCGCAGGCCCAGCCTGGCGTTGCGGCGATTTTGCTGTCGATGGTGGCGCCGATGCTGCTTATCGCAGCAGCGGGTGCGGTACTCTCGTTTTTTATGGCGCGCCGCGAGTCCCGTGCCATCATCGCGCCGTTGCAAGAGGTGGATTTGGACCACCCACGCCGTAGCTATGAGCACGCCTATGCCGAGATGGTCCCCATGCTTGAGCGTATCGAGTCGCAGCGCCAGGAGCTCAAGCGCCAAATGGCGGTGCTAGCGGACAACGACCGTATGCGCCGCGAGTTCACGGCGAATATCACTCATGAGCTCAAGACGCCGCTTACGGCGATTTCGGGCTATGCCGAGCTCATCGCAAACGGCATGGTCGAGGGCGAGGATGACCTGCGCAACTTTGGCGGTCGCATCTATCGTGAGGCGGGCCGTTTGGCGGCGCTCGTCAACGACATCCTTACGCTGTCTAACTTGGACGAGGCCGAGCGTGCAACTGAGGGCGAGGCGGTGCCCATTGGGTCCACGGAGCCTATTGAGCTCTCGCGTGCCATCTACGCGGTTGAGCAGCGTCTTGAACAGGTCGCCCGTCAGGCGAATGTGACGATAAGTCATGAGACCAAGCCTGTGGTCATCGAAGGCGTGTCGCGCTTGATCGACGAGCTCATCTATAATTTGGCAAGCAACGCCATCCGCTACAATCGACCCGGCGGTACGGTTACACTGCAGTGCGGCACCAACGACGAAGGCCATCCGTTCCTCGCGGTCGCCGACACGGGAATCGGTATCGCGCCTGAAGAACAGGGCAAGGTATTTGAGCGGTTCTATCGCGTGGACAAGAGTAGGTCCAAGGCACGCGGCGGAACCGGTCTGGGGCTTGCCATTGTCAAGCATGCGGCCCTGTATCATCACGCCATGCTCGATCTGTCGAGCGAGCTGGGCGTGGGAACCACCATTACGGTGACGTTTCCCATACAGCAGGACGAGCCATTCGCATAGCGATACAACATAGATATTGATGTAGACGCCGCATTTGACTTTCGGGTGCGGCGTTGTTGTGCAATTTTACGATTGCTTCCGACATTTTTACAGGAGAGCCTGTTTCTTATGTATAGAGTTTGGTCTCGGCAAAAAGATGCGATAACATACGGGCAGTTTTGTCAATCCGAACTGGGGAAATGAAAGGCAAGCTGCATGACCCTTCTCGAACTGTTCCAGCTGCTCAAAAAGCACCTTCAGCTGGTCATCGCCCTTCCGGTGGTCTGCGCGATCGCCATGGGCATCGTGTCCTTCGCTGCGATGGACAACACCTATACCGCGACGACGAGCATGTACATTCTCGCCAAGACTGACGATAGCGGTCAGATGAGCTACAACGATCTCTCGGCGAGCCAGATGCTTTCCAACGATATCGCCACGCTGCTGGATAGCGATAGCGTTAAGAGCGGCGCCGCCAAAGAACTGGGCCTCACCGATCTGGATGACTACAAGGTGTCTGTTTCCTCCGAGACCACCACGCGCGTCATTACGCTTTCGGTTACCGGCACCGATGCCAAGGAGACGGCTGAGGTCGCAAAGGCCATAGCTAGCTCGGTGAGTACGGTCGCTCAGAACGTCGGCGCTGCCCAGAGCATCAACGTTATCGACGAGGCTAAGACCCCCGAAGCCCCCAGCGGCCCCAAACGCACGCTGTATATTGCCGTCGCGTTCCTCGCCGGTATCTTTATCGCAGTTGCCTATGTCGTTTTGGCAGACATGCTCAATACCCGCATCCGCGGTGCCGAAGAGGCAGAAGAGCTCCTGGGCATTCCCGTTGTTGGCCGAATTCCGGCTATGAAAGGTGGTAAATAGGCATGGCTAAGGCAAAGAACACCGATAAGCTCGTTGTACAGAATGCCGCCAAGACCCTTCTGGCCAACATCCGCTTTGCGAGCGTGGACGACCCCATTCGCACCATTACCGTCACGTCCTCGATTCCCAACGAGGGTAAGTCTACGGTTTCCATTAACCTTGCTCAGGCAATCGCCACGAGCGGCAAGTCCGTGCTTCTGGTCGAGGCCGATATGCGCCGCAGGTCCCTTTCCGATATGCTCGGCGTTCGTTCGCGCGGCGGACTCTATGCGGTCCTTTCCGAGCAGATCTCCATTGACCAGGCAATTGTCGAGACGGGTCAGAAGAACTTCTACTTCCTCGATGCCGAGCCGCATATTCCCAATCCTGCCGACATCATCGTCTCTCACCGCTTTGCCAAGCTGGTAAAGGCACTGTCCGCCAAGTTCCAGTACGTCATCTTTGATGCTCCCCCGGTCGGTACCTTCATCGATGCTGCCGAGATCGCAAGTCTGACCGACGGTGCGCTTTTTGTCGTGCGTGAGGATTTCACCAAGCGCGAGGAGGCGCTCAACGCCATCGGTCAGCTTAAGAAGTCCGAGAAGGTCAAGCTCATCGGTACCGTTATGAACTACTGCGAGACTGAGACCAGTGAGTACTACTACTCCTACTACACCAAGGACGGTAAGAAGGTGAAGAAGGGCTCCGACGATCAGGGGACTTCCAAAAAGGGCATCTTCACCAACCGAGCAAACGTTTAGTTGATTAAGGCTGACCTATGCGTGACATTCATTGCCATATCTTGCCGGGTGTAGACGACGGCGCCGCCGATCTCGATGAGAGCTTGGCGATGCTCGAGGCTGCCAAGCGGGCCGGTGTAACCAGAATCGTTTGCACTCCTCACTGCCGTGATCCCTATTTTGATTACGACAAGATGTGGGATGCCTTTGAGCTGCTGCGTGATAACGCTGACGGCTTTCCGCTCCAGATGGGCTTCGAAGTCAACCACCGAAAGCTCGTTGAGCTTGGTATCGATGCCGCGGAGCACTTGCATTTCGATGGAACCAACGAGTTTCTGCTCGAGCTTTCGACGCATGCCGATGCGTATGCGTTTAGAGAGTACGAGAACACGATTTACGATTTGCAGTGCCGTGGCTACCAGGTGATCATCGCTCATCCTGAGCGCTATCGCGCCGTCCAAAAGGATGTAAGCGTGGCGGAGCGCCTGGTCGATATGGGCTGCAAGCTGCAGGCTTCGGCGGACTTTATTGCCGGCGGTCGCTTTGGTCGCGAGAAAAAGCCGGCACAGCGCCTGTTCGATCAGAACCTGTACAGCTTCATCGCGAGCGATGCCCATAACGTGGGTCATTACGACTGCCTGGCGAAGGCTCGCGCGAAGTTTAGCGTGCGCGGAGCTCATTTTCGCTAAAATCTGTCCCTAACGTTCGCATTGAATGAAAGGGCAGCATGGATATCCAACTTAAGACGGGATGCTTTGATGACGCGGCGTTGGTGCGCCGCGTCGTTTTTATGGACGAGCAAGGCTACGAGATCGAGTTCGACGCTATCGACGAGGATCCGAACTGCATTCATGTGACGCTCTATGTAGACGGCGAGCTTGCCGGTTGCTCGCGCGTGTTTCCCGAAGAGCTTGAGCGCGCGGCTGACGCAGAGGCTCCGGTGTCGCCGGCGTGCGACTTGGACGAAGGCGTCGCGGCGGGGGAGACCTATATTATGGGGCGCGTCGCCGTGCTGCCGGCTATGCGTCGTCGCGGACTGGCGAGTGCGATCGTCGAGGCCAGTGCTGCGTGTGCACGTGCTGCCGGCGCTAAGCTTATTAAGCTGCATGCGCAGGAATACGTGCTGCCGCTCTATGTAAAGGCGGGCTACACGCAAATTGCCCCGGTAGATTACGAAGACGAGGGCCAACCCCATGTCTGGATGGCCAAGCGCGTTGATGGCAGATAGGGACGTTCCTTTTCTGCCGGCAGTGGGGGACACTCCTTGGCAATTGGCGCATTGGAGCGTTCTGACATACAGTTTTTCGATTCCGTATGTATATATGCGCGCTAATGGGTTATAAAATCTAAGTCTGAACATAGCAGGTCTGCGATGCGGCTCGGGCAACCGGGCCGTTTTTGCGGACGGGGGTAGCGCGAAAGGACTGCATATGCGTCAATTTAAGACCGAGAGCAAAAAACTGCTCGACCTCATGATCAACTCCATCTACACCAATAAGGAAATCTTCCTGCGCGAGCTTATCTCTAACGCGAGCGACGCCGTCGACAAGCTCAACTTTAAGAGTCTGCAGGATCCGAGCGTCAAGATCGACCAGGGCGACCTGGCCATTCGCGTCTCCTTTGATAAGGATGCCCGCACCATCACGATTTCGGATAACGGTATCGGCATGACCGCCGAGGAGCTCGAGCGCAACCTGGGCACCATCGCCCACTCCGGCTCCGAGGAGTTTAAGACCGAGAACGCCGAGCAGCAGGGCTCCGATGTCGACATCATCGGTCAGTTTGGCGTGGGCTTCTACTCTGCCTTTATGGTTGCCAGCCATGTGAAGGTCGTGAGCCGTGCCTATGGCGAGGATGTCGCCCATGTGTGGGAGTCGGACGGTCTTGAGGGCTACACCATCGAGGACAGCGAGCGCGCCGAGCACGGTACCGATGTCATTCTGACGCTGCGTGAGAACGAGAAGCTCGATGCCGACGGCGAGGCCGAGACCTACGATCGCTTCCTGACCGAGTGGGGCCTCAAGAGTCTGATTCAGCAGTACAGCAACTATGTGCGCTACCCGATTCAGATGATGGTGTCCAAGAGCCGCCAGAAACCCAAGCCCGAGGACGCCGGCGACGATTACAAGCCCGAGTATGAGGACTACCAGGAGCTCGAGACTGTCAACTCGATGACGCCGATCTGGAAAAAGCGCAGCTCCGATGTCGAGCAGAAGGACTACGACGAGTTCTACAAGTCCACGTTCCACGACTTTGACGATCCTGCGCGCACCATCAGCTTCCATGCCGAGGGTACGCTCGAGTATGACGCCCTGCTGTTTGTGCCGGGCCGCGCGCCGTTCGATCTGTACAGCAAGGACTACGAGAAGGGCCTGGCGCTCTACAGCTCCAACGTGCTGATTATGGAGAAATGCGACGACCTGCTGCCCGACTACTACAACTTTGTCCGCGGCGTCGTGGATTCCGCCGACGTGTCGCTCAACATCTCGCGTGAGACGCTGCAGCAGAACCGTCAGCTCAAGGCCATCGCCAAGCGCGTGGAGAAGAAGATTACTGCCGATCTTGAGGATATGCGCGACAACGACCGCGAGGCCTACGAGAAGTTCTTTGAGAACTTTGGCCGCGGTCTTAAGTACGGTATCTACTCGAGCTATGGCATGAAGGCCGATGAGCTCGCCGACCTGCTGCTGTTCTGGTCTGCCAAGGAACAGAAGATGATTACCCTGGCCGAGTATGCCAAGGGCATGCCCGAGGATCAGAAGGCCATCTACTACGCCGCCGGCGACTCGCGTGAGCGCCTGGCCAAGATGCCCGTGGTGAAGGGCGTGCTCGACCGCGGTTACGACGTGCTGCTGCTGACGCAGGACGTGGATGAGTTCACCTTCCAGGCCATGCGTGAGTACGTTGCCGCCGATATGCCCAAGATCTACGAGGACGACGCTGCCCGCGAGGCTGCCGAGAAGGCTGTGGCCGACGGTGCCGAGCCCGAGGTCGAGGATCGTCATCTGGAGCTCAAGAACGTTGCGACCGGTGATCTTGACCTGGCGACCGAGGATGAGAAGAAGGAGGCCGAGGACGCCACCAAGGAGAACGAGGACCTCTTTAGCGCTATGAAGGAGGCACTCGGTGACAAGGTCGAGAAAGTTGCCGTTTCCGCGCGCCTGACCGATGCCCCCGCTTGCATCACCACCGAGGGCCCGCTTTCGCTCGAGATGGAGAAGGTACTCCAGAAGGGACCCGAGGGCGCGCCCGACGGCATGCCCAAGAGCCAGCGCGTGCTCGAGCTCAACGCCAAGCACCCGGTCTTTGACAAGCTTGTCGCTGCCCAGAAGGCAGGCGACGCCGACAAGATCAAGCAGTACTCCGGTCTGCTCTATGACCAGGCTCTGCTGGTCGAGGGCATCCTCCCCGAGGACCCCGTGGCCTTCGCGGCGGCTGTTTGCAACTTGATGTAGTTCGGGGATACGGCACCGTAACTAGATTAGAACGAGAGTGGATAATCTCCCACTTTTGGCTCGAATGCGGGCTTGAAGTGGGAGATTTTCCACTCTCGTTTCCTTTTGAATGATTCCTCCGTCCCCAAGGGATCAATTATTTGTCGGGGTTGTGGTTTTGTGACCTGCTGAAATTTAAGATACTGTACAACTGTACGTTAACTCATCTTCGTAGTATATTGCTACCCGCAAAACTCAACACCATTGTGCTTTGAGACGTTAAAGCGCCTACTACAATGGTTGTCGATAGTACGATTCGATTCAACGACAGGATGGATGGTCAAAGCGTGAGTCTCGGCAGCAAACTATCCAACGCAAAGGTCTCCTTTGCGATCTTTAAGCGCGACATCAAGCGACTGCTTGTGAACCCCGTCGCCCTGGTGGTTACTTTGGGCGTGTGCGTTATCCCCTCGCTGTATGCCTGGTACAACATCGTGGCAAACTGGGATCCGTATGGAAACACCCAGGGTATCAAGATTGCTATCGCCAACAACGACCGGGGCACTCAGAACGACCTGGTGGGCGAGCTCAATGCAGGCGACCAGGTCGTCGATCAGCTCAAGGAAAACGATCAGTTGGGCTGGACCTTCGTCGACTCGGCGGCTGATGCCAGAGAGGGCGTCGAGAGCGGGGAGTACTACGCTGCCATCGTGATCCCCAAGAACTTCTCGGATAACCTGGTTTCGATGCTCGACGGCAACTACCATCAGCCCAAGCTTACGTACTACGTCAATGAGAAGAAGAGCGCTATTGCGCCCAAGGTTACCGACACCGGTGCAAACACCATCGAGGAGCAGATCAACTCGGAATTTGTCTCCACGGTGGGCGAGACCGTTGCCAGTATTGCCAAGGATGCCGGAGTCGATTTAAAGGACAAGGCAACCCAGACTCAGGATTCGTTGGCCGGTTCGGTATCAGAGGCTTCCGATACGTTGGGCGAAGTGCGTGATTCGATTGGCGACATGAATGCCGCCATCGATAAGACGAGTGGTTCCATTGCCTCGGCAGATGCGGCACTTGCCGGTCTGCAGGGTCAGGCGCCGTCGCTGACGCAGGCGATCTCCCAGGGCAATGACCTGCTGGGCGAGGCTCGCGCCACGGCGGGCAACTCTGTCGCCTCGCTCTCCAAGGCGCTCTCGGAAGGCAGCCTTGCGCTCACCAAGACGTCAGCCTCCGCAAACGCTGCGATTGGCAAGCTGACGGGCACGGTCGCATCTACGACTACCCGTATCGACAACTCGCTTGAGTCTCTCCAAGCGACGATCGACCACAATAAGGCCGTTATCGGGCACTTGGAAATTCTCGTCAATGACACGTCGACAGGTTCCAAGGAAATTGACGCGCGCATTGTATCGATCATCGATTTGCTCCGCGAGCAGAATGAAAAGCTTCAGAGCATCAAGGACGGTCTGTCTGCGCAGTCGAGCGCCATGGCGAATGACGCTGCGGCTGTCTCGGGTGCCAGCGACGCTATCAATAATGCAATTCAGACCGGTGCGACCAACCTTGGCCAGGCTCAGACGGACCTGGGTCAAAACGCGCTGCCGAAGGTCTCGAGCGCACTTGATTCGTTTGCCGCCGTCTCGGGTGATCTGACGGGAATCGTGTCTGGCCTCACGCCTACTATTGCAAGTGCGCGCGGTACACTTTCGCAACTCAACGCCACGCTCGGTCAGGCCAAGACCACGCTGTCCCAGACCGATGCCTCGCTTGCCAAGGTCCAGGACAAGCTCGCAACCGCCGCCAACGACATCGCGGCGCTACAGACCTCCGAGTCCATGGGCGAGCTGGCCGGCCTAATGGGCGTCGACGTCGATGATGTTGCAGACTTCATGGCATCTCCGGTCGAGCTGACCTCAAAGTCAATTTACCCGGTCAAGAGCTTTGGTTCGGGCATTGCCCCGTTCTATACCAATCTGGCGCTGTGGGTGGGCGGCTACGTGCTTATCGCCATCTACAAGCTCGAGGTCGACCGCGAAGGCATCGGCAGCTTTACCGCGCGTCAGGGCTACTTTGGCCGCTGGTTGCTCCTGGTGATCCTGGGCGCGTTGCAGGCCATCATCGTTACGGTAGGCGATCTGGTGATCGGCGTGCAGTGCGTCAGCCCGCTGCTGTTCGTGCTGGGCGGCATCGCCATCTCGTTCACCTACGTCAATATCATCTATGCGCTGTCCACCACGTTTAAGCATATCGGCAAGGCTATCGGCGTCATTCTGGTTATCGTGCAGATCCCGGGTTCGTCGGGCATGTACCCCATCGAGATGATGCCAGGCTTCTTCCAGTGGCTGCACCCGCTGCTGCCCTTTACCTACGGCATCAATCTGCTGCGCGAGACGGTCGGCGGCATGTATTCGTTCAACTACCTGTTTAACCTGTGCATTCTGGGCGTGTTCTTGATCGTGGCGCTCTTTATCGGTCTGCAGCTGCGTCCGCTGCTGCTCAACCTTAACCTGCTCTTTGATAAACAGCTTTCCACGACCGGTATGATGATTTGCGAGTCCAACGACCTGCCGCGCCAGCGCTACTCGCTGCGCACGGCCATGCGTGTCATGCTCGATTCCGATTCGTACCGTCGCGAACTGCTCGATCATGCGGTCGCCTTTGAACATCGCTACCCGTACTACATCAAGGGCGGTTTTGCCGCCGTGGTGGGCGTTCAGGTCCTGCTCTTTGTCCTGTCGACGGTTCTCGATATCGACAATAACGGCAAGATCATCCTGCTTGTCATTTGGATCATCTCGGTTATTGCCATCTGCGGCTGGCTTATCAATATCGAATATATCCGCGCGAGCCTCAATACCCAGATGCGCATCTCGGCGCTTTCGGATGAGGACCTGCGTCGCGAGATGCGCGAGCACACGGCCGCCATTCCTGCCGCCCGCCACATGTTTGGCCTCAACGCCAGCGAGCGTGGTGCCAAGGGCGGCGATCAGTCCACGGGCCGCTTGCCGCATATCGGCTCGCACCATAAATCTCAGGGCAGCGACAGCACAGCCACAAATGATGGAGATACCACCGCGCTTGGCAAGCACTCCAAAGGAGGTGAGGCATAAATGAAGAACATCCTGCATCTGTTTAGGCGCGATGTCCAAAACGTGTCTCGCTCCGTGATCGGCTTGATTGTCGTGATTGGCCTCATTATCGTGCCGTGTCTGTACGCGTGGTTTAACATCGCCGGCAGCTGGGATCCGTACGGCAACACCGGCAATCTTAAGATCGCCGTGGTCAACACCGATGAGGGTTACGAGAGCGATCTGATTCCCGTCGAGGTTAACGTGGGCGAAAACGTGACCGCCACCCTACGCGGCAACGAGAGCTTCGATTGGGTTGTGCTTAACGATCGCGAAAAGGCTATCGAGGGCGTTAAGTCGGGCGCGTACTATGCTGCCGTCGTTATCCCCAAAACGTTTAGCGCTGACATGATGACGCTTTTCTCGACCGACGTGAAACACGCCGATATCGAGTTTTACGAGAACCAGAAGGCCAACGCCATCGCGCAGATCGTGACCGAGAAGGGTTCGAGCGCCGTTCAGAACCAGGTTAACGAATCTTTTACCGAGACCATTACGAGCATCGGTCTTAAGACGGTGTCCAGCCTGCTCGATTACATGAGCACCGACCAGGTCAGCAACTTTATCGCCAACCTGTCCTCGACGCTCGGCGATTCGATTGAGGACCTGCAAGACGTTCAGGCTAATGCTTCGTCGCTGGCGGGCATTTTGAGCTCTACGTCCGATTCGTTGACGTCGGCGAGCGGTATGCTCCAGCAGACGGGTACGGTCGATGAGTCGACCAAGCGGTTGATGGAGCATGCCAAGAGCGGCATGAGCGATTCCAAAGAAGCGCTGAAGGCCGCCAACGACGCCATCAACGCCGCGATTGACGGAAGCGCTGGCTCGTTCGACAACGTGTCCGCCGAGCTTGCGAAGGCATTCGATGCCGCGAATCAGCATGTTTACCTTACGGTGTCTCAGCTCAACGATGCCGCGGCGGCGCTCAATACACGTGCCGACGATATCGACGCCACGGCCGACCAGCTCCGCGGCTTTGCCGAGCAGGTCAGTGGCGAAAAGCTCCAGGAGAGCCTCAAGTCTGTGGCAACATCGCTGAACAGGATCGCGGTGGAGTATCGCAACAGCGCCAAGGACCTGACGGCAACTGCTAAGTCCCTTTCTGACAGCATGGCAGAGGTCAACAGCACGCGTGCCGAAGTCGACCAGGCCATCGCCGATGCCAAGGCGGGCATTTCGGGCGCCAAGTCCGACTACGACTCCACGTTCTCGGTCAAGGCAAAGGAGCTCAAGAAGACGGTTTCAGGCATCCTGGACTCGCTGGATGGCATCTCGGGCGATCTGGATAGCGCCGTAGACGGCCTGACCGACGCATCCGGTTCGCTGGCAAAGGGCCTCTCCAAGGCTGCAAAGCTGGTCAACAAGGCTTCCGATCAGCTGGGTGAAGCGTCCGATAAGATCAGTGCCTTTAAGGACGAGCTCGACGGCGCCCTTATGTCGGACGATCTGGCCACGATCAAGACGATGATTGGCAATGATCCCGAGGGTTTGGCCGTGTCGCTTTCCGGTCCCGTCGCGCTCGATCGCAAGCCGATCTATCCGATCCGCAACTACGGCTCGGCCATGGCGCCGTTCTACACGATTCTGTCGCTCTGGGTCGGCTCGATCGTGCTGGCGGCCATGATGAAGGTGTCGGTTGACGACGAACTCATCAATGAGTTAATCCCCGTGCGCTTGCACGAGATCTACCTGGGCCGCTACCTGTTCTTTGGCGGTCTGGCCCTGCTGCAGGCAACGCTCGTGTGCGCGGGCGACATCCTGTTCTTTGGCATTCAGTGCGACAACCCGCTGCAGTTTGTGCTGGCGGGCTGGGTCGCGAGTCTCGTGTTCTCCAATATCGTCTACACGCTTACGGTTTCGTTTGGCGATATCGGCAAGGCTTTGGCCGTTGTGCTGCTGGTCATGCAGGTCGGCGGTTCGGGCGGTACGTTCCCCATCGAGATGACCGGCCCTGTGTTCCAGGCGATCTATCCGTTCCTGCCGTTTACCCATGGCATTAACGCCATGCATGCCGCCATGGCTGGCGCCTACCATATGGAGTACTGGGTTGAGCTGGGCATTCTGGCGAGCTATCTGATTCCGTCGCTGGCCCTGGGCGTCGTCTTCCGCCGTCCGGTCATCAAAGCCAACGACTGGATCATCGAAAAGCTGGAGAGTACAAAACTGATTTAGCGCAACAGCGTGGTGTTGACGAAGCATCGAGGTTTACTCTGCCGACGCTTTAGCGCGGTGAATTGCGTGGGCTGCTTGATTGTTGCTACAGTAGCGGGGCGTGCCGGGGGTCCGGTGCGCCCTGTTTTTATTTGACCATGAGGCGGCACGCAGCCATACGCGTGCGGACACCACGCCCAGATTGAGTGCGAGGATGTTCCATGGCCCAATACGCTGCCAACGAAATCGAAAACATGCCTGATAGCCCTGTGGCCCGTGAGGATTTGGGCGCGGGCGGTATTCCCCGGGGTGCCGGCGCACGCTCGCCGCTGTTCTGGAAAGTTCTGCTATTTTCGGTGGCGGTCATCTGGGGCTACTCCTTTACCACTATGAAGGGCGCGCTCGACACCATTCCGGTGTTCGAGCTGGTCTACGTTCGCTTTCTTCCGGCATCACTGGTTATGTTTGCCATTTTCCATAAGCGCATCATCGCTCATTTCAATGCCCGCAACCTGATCGTCGGGCTGGGCATGGGTGCGCTCATGTGGGGAGCATACGGACTGCAGACGATCGGCCTGGCGCAGACCACGGCAGGCAAAAGCGCGTTTTTGACGGGCACGTACTGCATCTTGGTTCCGTTTGCGAGCTACGTCCTAAGCGGCGAAAAGCTTACCCGTTACAACTTGGGCGCCGCGTTGCTGTGCCTGGCGGGCATTGGCTTGGTGGCGCTCGATAGCGTCGAGTTCAATGCCGGCGATGCCATTACGCTGGGCGGCGCGGTCTTCTTTGCCATCCAGATGGCGGTGACCGCCAAGTACGGTCGCAAGATGGACATCAACGTCATCACGTTTTGGATGTTTGTGGGCAATGGCGTCTTGAGCCTGATCTCGTCGCTGTTGTTCGAGACCCAAGCGCCCTCGTCTGTATGGACGCCGGACTTTATCGGTGTAATGGTCTTTCTTTCGGTGGGTTGTACGTGTGTGGCCTTGCTCGTCCAAAACGTTGGATTGGCGCACGTCCCGGCCTCGACGGGCTCACTGCTTCTTTCGATGGAGTCCCCCTCGGGCGTGCTGTTCTCGGTGCTACTGATGGGGGAGGCGCTCACCTCGCGCCTGCTTGCCGGCTTTGCGCTCATCTTCCTGTCGATTATTTTGAGCGAGACGCATTTCGATTTCTTGCGCCGAAAATCACACCCGCAATTGTAAACAACTTGTTGCGCCGCCCTCCCAGGGCGGCATTTTTTATGTCATGCCCTTACAGTTGTGCCTTGCACTTTACGCTATCAAAGTGCTTGCTGCAAAAACGATACTGGAGGGCATCTATGGCACCAGCTTTGTCCGATCTTCAACCGCAATCAGCTCCCAAGGCCACCGCAGCGGCGCAGACCGCTATCGGTGACGGTCTTGTTGCAGAAGCTCAGGCTTTTGCAGACGAACTCGCTGCGTGGCGACACGATCTCCACCAGATGCCCGAGCTGGGTAATAGCCTCCCACAGACCTCTGCGTATATCCAAGCGCGCCTGACCGAGATGGACATCCCATTTGCCACGCTCGTTGATGGTTCCTGCGTTGTGGGCCTTGTCGGCGCCGGTGCCGCCGCGGCCCAAGGCAATGGCGTCTGCACGAATGAGCAGGCCGGTACGGTCATCATGCTTCGTGGCGACATGGACGCCCTGCCCGTTGCCGAGGAATCCGGCGAGCCCTTTGCATCCACCAACGGCTGCATGCACGCTTGCGGTCACGATATGCACGCGACGGCGCTGCTTGGTGCGGCGCGCCTGCTCAAGGCCCACGAGGCCGAGCTTGTTGATGCCAACGCCACGGTTAAGTTGCTGTTCCAGCCGGGCGAGGAGACCTTTGAGGGTGCCCGCGCCGCCATCGCCGACGGTCTGCTGCAGAACCCGCGCCCTCAGGTCGCCTTTGCCATGCATGTCAATAGCCAGTCGCCGCTTGGCCTGGTGCTCTACGGCAGTCCGGCGCTCTCGGGCGTGTACGGTTTCCGCATCACGCTGCAGGGCAAGGGCGGCCATGGCTCGAGCCCCGAGATTTGCATCGACCCCATCACGGCCGGCGTCCATGTGCACTTGGCGCTTCAGGAGCTCATCGCTCGCGAAGTGCCGGCGGCCAAGGAGGTCGCACTGACCGTGGGTAAGTTTGCCGGTGGCCAAGCGGCCAACGTCATCCCAGATACCTGCGTGCTCGAAGGTACGCTGCGCGGCTTCGACGTCGAGCTCATGGAGCACCTCAAGACCCGCATCGCGGAGGTCGTCAATGGCGTAGCGGCAACGTATCGTACGCCGGCGACTATCGAGACGCTCTCGGATGTTCCCCCGCTCGTACTCGATGATGATATGACGCAGGCGTCGCTTGGCTACGTGGGCGCGGTGCTGCCCAAGGCCGCCTTCTTGCCGTTGTTCCACGCCATGGCGAGCGAGGACTTCGCGTTGATCTCGAGCGAGATCCCGAGTGCGTACTTTACCGTGGGCGCTGCCGTGACTGATACGGACGAGCATTTTGCTCAGCATCATCCCAAGGCACGTTTTAGCGATGCCGAGCTTCCCCTTGGCGCCGCGGCTTATGCCGCCGTCGCTTTGGGCTACATCGCCGACCACCGGTAGCACCCAACCTTGCTATTCGTTTGTTTAAAAGGAACAGTATGTCCCAGCAGCATAAATTCTTCCCCGGTTGGCTCGTCGTGGCCTCCGGCTTTGTCATCATGGCCACGTGTTACACGATTTTCGTTAACTGCATGAGCCTGTTTCAGCCGCTCATCGTCAGCGACCTCGGGATTACGCTTGCCCAGTACAACATCTCCAACGCCATCTCCACCGTGGTGAGCGTTATCGGCTCACTTGTCATTGGCCATGTTGCCGATAAAGTAAGCGGCCGCGTTTTGGGATCCCTCACTGTAATCGCCACCTCTGCCGTTCTTGTCGGCATGAGCTTTGTCGGTGAGCTGTGGCAGGTCTACGCGCTCTTTGCCGTCTCGGGCTGCTTTGCCGTCGCCTCGACCCGCCTGCTTATCAGCCTGGTGACCGCCAACTGGTTTACCGCCAAGCGAGGCCTTGCCATCTCCATCGCACTTTCGGGCTCGGGCTTTGGCGGAGCCATTCTCTCGCCGATCGTGAGCTCGCTTATCGTGAGTGTGGGCTGGCGCTCTGCGTTCCTGGTGCTCGCTGCCGTCTGCATGGTGGCGGCACTGCCCATCACGGCCTACTCCTTCCGCACCAAGCCTTCCGAGATCGGCCTTAAGCCGCTCGGCGAGAACCCGGGCGATCCGTCCGTCTCGACGGCTGGCGACAAGGACGAGCACACGGCGCCCGAGGTTAGCGTCGGCTGGTCTCGCATCAAGAAGAGCCCGGCGTTTTGGCTGCTCGTCGTTGCCTTCCTCTTTATGGGCTTGGTCAATGGCGCCATCCTGCCCAACCAGGTTACCAACATGACGAGTGTTACCGTCAACGGCGCCAAGATCGTCACGGGCGGCCACGATCCCATGTGGGCAGGTACCGTGCTTTCGGCCTACATGGTCACCGTCGTTATCGCCAAAATTTCGCTCGGTGCGATCTATGACCGCTTTGGCCTGCGCTTTGGCAATATCCTTGGCTCCGTTGCGTGCATTATCGCCTGCGTGGCGCTGTGCTTCCCGACGACGGACCTCGGTCCTATTGTCGCCGCTGTGAGCTTTGGTATCGGAACGTGCATGGGCACTATCACGCCCACGATCGCGGCTTCCAAGCAGTTTGGCATGGCCGACCTCGGCAAGGTCACGGGCACCATCACCTCGCTCGAGATGGTCGGCGGCACCGTGGGCGCCATTGTCTCGGGCGTGCTGTTCGACGCCACGGGCTCCTTTGCGAGCACCTGGATCGTGTGCCTGGCGTGCTCCGTGGTCATGCTCGTGTTCCTGCTGGCATCCGAGCCCATCGCCGCCAAGCTGCGCGCGAGCGTGGCGGGGGAGTAGGCGTCCGTCGCTCTTTTCTGTTCGTCCCGTTCTGCCCGTGGCTGCCTTGGAAGCCGGATGGATGCTCGTACCATCATTCGGTTTCCAAGGCGGCCACGGGCCTACGAAATAATCCCTATTCCTCCGTCCCCAAGGGATCACGTGATCCGAAGGGGACGGAGGAATAGGGATCACAAACAGCGGCGGCGCGTCTGGCCGAACGAGTCCCCATACCCTCGTTCGGTCAGACGCGCCGCCGCTGTTTGTGTTTGTGCCGTATAATGACCGTTACCTATGACGCGATACAAAAGAAAGGTGTTTGCCCATGCAGGCACAGAAGGCGGAGGGAACCCGCGACCTTATCGGCGCCGAGATGCGCGCCTGGCAAAAGATGCAGCAGATTGCGGCCGGCGTGTTCGAGCCGTTTGGTTTTAAACCCATCGAGACGCCCGCGATCGAGCAGGTGGACGTGTTTGTCCATGGTATCGGCCAGTCGACCGATGTCGTGCGCAAGGAAATGTTCCGCGTGTTCAGCGGTGCCAACCTGGAGCGCGTCTTTACCGAGGGCACCGACACCAAACTCAAGCCCAAGCAGCGCCTGGCACTTCGCCCCGAGGGCACGGCCGGCGTGGTGCGCGCCGTCGTCGAGAACAACCTAGTGCCCCAGGGCTCCACGCCGTTTAAGGCTTACTACGCCGAGGCCATGTTCCGCGGCGAGCGTCCCCAGAAGGGCCGCTTGCGTCAGTTCCACCAGGTGGGTATCGAGTGGCTCGGCGCTCCCGATCCGGCGGCAGACGCCGAGTGCATCATCATGCTCATGGAGTTCTACAAGCGCCTGGGCTTCGATCTTTCCAAGCTTCGTCTGCTCATCAACTCGATGGGTGACGCCCAGTGCCGTCCGGCTTACCGCGAGCAGGTTAAGCAGTTCATCCTCGATCACGCAGACGAGATGTGCGACGAGTGCCGCGAGCGCGCCGAGCTCAACCCGCTGCGTGCCTTCGACTGCAAGAACGACCATTGCCGCGAGATCATGGCCGAGGCCCCGCTGATGGGTGACAACCTGTGCGACGAGTGCCGCGAGCACTACGAGCAGGTCAAGCGCTATCTGGATGCCGCCGGTATCGAGTATGTCGAGGATCCCACCCTGGTGCGTGGTCTGGACTACTACGCCCGCACCGTCTTTGAGGTCGAGGCTCCCGGTGCCGGCGTCGGCTCCATCGGTGGCGGCGGCCGCTACGATGGCCTGGTCGAGCTCGAAGGTGGCAAGCCCACGGCGGGCGTCGGCTTTGCCGTCGGTTTTGAGCGCGCCCTGCTGGCCCTGCAGGCCTTTGGCAGCGATCTGGGTGCCGAGGAGGCCCCGTGCGTCTATGTCGCCAACGCCGGTAAGGAGCTGCGCCAGAACGTCTTTGCCATTACGCAGGAGCTTCGCGCCGTAGGCATCGTGACCGAGGCCGACTATCAGGGCCGTTCGCTCAAGGCCCAGTTTAAGCAGGCCGATAAGGTAGGCGCCAAGCTCATCCTGGTCCTGGGCGGCGACGAGCTTGCCGCCGGCAAGGTCAAGGTGCGCGACATGGAGAGCCATGAAGAGGTCCTTGCCGATCTGTCCAACGTCGTCGAGGCGGTTCGCGAGCGCCTGTAACGCATCTTTTTGAGCTTCGGACCCGCTTGAGTGTCCCGTCCATTGCGAGCGATTGTTACGGGGGTGTTTCGCATTTATGCGGAATGCCCCCGTTTGTGTATGCCGTCCACCGAGAAATACGACCATTTAGAGCAAAAACCCTTGCAATGCAGAAAATACTTTTGTGTGGTAAAGCGCAATCAGTGTCGAAAGTATTTCGCAAGCGCCTATAATGAATACCGCATGTTACGTGCATAGAAGGAGGAATGGGAGGAAACGTGGCTGAGAACCTAAGCAACCAGTCTGTACCCGAAGCCGCGGCGCGCGTCGCTGCCGTGGTCAACCGCCTCGTTAACCGAATCGGCTCGAATGCCGAGTCCAGGGAGCGTCTCGCCGAGATCGAGATCCCCGAGGAGCTGCGCGACAATCTGGCGTTGTTCCTGCGCCTGGAGCGTCGTGTGCTTAGCGAGTATGATCCTGAGATCGCGGACCTGTTCGACAAGATCCTGTCGGCCGAGATTGTGGCCAATGCCGGCAACCCCGGCACGCGTGCTGCCGACGAGGCCGTCGACGAGCAGGGCGTGCCCACCGCCGACGAGCCCACTGCCGTGGCATTCCGTGAGGTCGTCGATCTGATCGACAGCCTGCCGCTCGATAAGCAGCAGGTCATTGTCCGCGCCTTTACGAGCTTCTTCCATCTGGCAAATCTGTCGGAGGAGAACTACCGTGTGGCGCAGCTGCGCGAGCGCGAGGCCGGTGCGTCGACCGATACCGAGGTCGATCCCGCCAACGAGCTCACCGTCGCCTATCACCAGCTGGTGAATGAGCTGGGCGTCGAGGGCGCCAACGAGCTGCTCGGCAAGCTTGAGTTCCACCCCGTCTTTACCGCGCATCCCACCGAGGCCCGTCGTAAGGCCGTCGAGGGCAAGATTCGCCGTATCTCTAACCTGCTGGAGGAGCGTCCGCGTCTGGGCGGCTCCGACCTGGTGGAGAACGAGCGCCATATGCTGCAGGAGATCGACGCCCTGGTGCGTACGAGCCCCATCGCGCTCAAGAAGCCCACGCCGGTCGAGGAAGCCGATACCATCACCGACATCTTCGATAACACGCTGTTCGACGTCATCCCCGTCATCTATCGTCGCTTTGACGACTGGGTGCTGGGCGACAAGGCCGGTACCGTGCCGCCGCTGTGCCCGGCGTTCTTCCATCCCGGCAGCTGGATCGGTTCCGACCGCGACGGTAACCCCAACGTCACCGCCAAGGTGAGCCGTGAGGTCGCCGCCAAGTACTTCACCCACATGGTGCTCAAGCTCGAGGACAAGTGCCGCCGCATTGGCCGCAACCTCACGCTCGAGGCCACCTACAGCAAGCCGTCTGCCGAGCTCATCAACCTGTGGAACCATCAGGTCGAGATGAGTACCCAGTACACGGCTCGCGCCGAGCTGATTTCCGAGCACGAGCCGCATCGCGCCGTCATGCTTGTCATGGCCGACCGTCTGAACGCCACCGTGCGCCGTATCACCGACACCATGTACCACAGCGCCGATGAGTTCCTGGAGGACTTGCGCGTCGTCCAGCGCTCGCTGGCTGCCTGCGGTGCCGTCCGTGCTGCCTACGGCCCGGTCCAGACCATCATCTGGCAGGTCGAGTCCTTCGGCTTCCACATGGTCGAGATGGAGTTCCGTCAGCACTCCGTGGTGCACGCCCGCGCCCTCAAGGATATCCACGAGAACGGTATCCATGGCGACCTGCAGCCCATGACGCGCGAGGTCATCGACACCTTCCGTGCCATCGGTTCCATCCAAAAGCGCTACGGCAAGAAGATGGCGCACCGCTACATCATCTCGTTCACCAAGAGCGCCCAGCATGTGGCCGACGTCTTTGAGCTTGCCCACCTGTCCTTCGCACACGAGGAGGATGTCCCCGAGCTCGACGTGATCCCGCTGTTCGAGCAGCTCGAGGACCTCGAGGGCTGCGTTGACGTGCTCGACCAGATGCTCACGCTGCCCGTGGTGCAGAAGCGCCTTGCCCAGACCAACCGCCGCATGGAGGTCATGCTGGGCTATTCCGACTCCTCTAAGGACGCCGGTCCTACCACGGCCATGCTCGCGCTGCACTCCGCGCAGGAGCGCATCGCCAAGTGGGCCGAGAAGAACGATATCGACCTGGTGCTCATGCACGGTCGCGGCGGTGCCGTGGGCCGTGGCGGCGGCCCGGCCAACAAGGCCGTGCTGGCGCAGCCCAAGGGTTCGGTCAACTGCTTCTTTAAGCTCACCGAGCAGGGCGAGGTCATCTTTGCCCGTTACGGCAACCGCACGCTGGCTCAGCGTCATGTTGAGTCCGTTGCCGCCGCAACGCTTTTGCAGTCGGCCCCGAGTGTCGAGAAGACCAACACCGAGACCACGCAGAAGTTCTGGGATATGGCCGAGAAGCTCAACACCGCAAGCCACGAGCGCTATCTGGACCTGCTGAACACCGAGGACTTTACACCGTGGTTCTCGACCGTGACGCCGCTGACCGAGGTCGGTCTGCTGCCGATCGGCTCGCGTCCCGCCAAGCGCGGCTTGGGTGCCAAGTCGCTCGACGACCTGCGTACCATTCCGTGGATCTTCAGCTGGAGCCAGGCGCGCATTAACCTTGCCGCTTGGTACGGCCTGGGCACCGCCTGCGAGCAGCTTGGTGATCTTGACCAGCTCAAGGCTGCCTACCAGGAGTGGCCGTTCTTCCGCACCTTTATCGACAATATTGAGATGTCGATCGCCAAGACCGATCAGCGCATCGCCAAGATGTATCTGCACCTGGGCGATCGCCAGGATCTGTCCGAGAAGGTCTTTACCGAGATGCAGCTCACGCGTAAGTGGGTTCTTGCCATCGTCGGTGACGAGTGGCCGCTGCAGCGCCGCCGCGTGCTCGGTTGCGCTGTCCGCGTGCGCAACCCCTACGTCGACGCCCTGTCCATCGCCCAGGTCCGCGCCCTTCGCGAGGTGCGTATGAACCAGGACGAGATGGCCGAGGAGAAGAAGGCCGAGTACATGAGCCTGATTCTTTCGACTGTGACCGGCGTCTCGGCAGGACTGCAGAACACGGGGTAATCGATAGCCCTGTGGCTCTCACCGGGACCCGACGGGTTTCCCTCTGAATGCGTCCTCGCATTTGAAGCCCCCTTATCCTGCTCCTTCGGAGCTGCGGATAAGGGGGCTTCGTGCTGCGGAATGCATTCAGAGGGAAACCCGTCGGGTCCCTTCGTCCTCGGTCTTCTGGGATTAAAGCTGAAGGGAATAAGGCGCGCTTCGCGCATAGCGTGGAGTGCGGCGAGGGCTTCTTGCGTCCTGCGGGGTGTGCTTAAAAGTAAACTAATGGCGGGCCCTGCGATGTCCGACCTTTGGCGGATCAGCCGCTGGGTGAGGGTGTTGCTTGGGGCGACGTGCAAAAAACGGAGTTTTCAGCAGCCAAAGATTGATGCATAAGGCTGTGGGTGACGTTCGCGGCCCCTGTTGATGCTTTTGCACGACGATTGGGCTTTGGCGATGTTCATATATGGCTGGTTTCTCGTCGCATGCTATCCAGATGGGACGAGTCATGAGGACTATCTACCTTTTGAAAGACTTTTGACACCAAAATCTTATCCCGCGATGCTGAATACTCGCAAAAATGCACGCTCCGGAGGGTACCACCCTGTTACGACTAGAAATCCATGCGCCATTATATGCAATTAATTAACGCATTTATGCAAAATGGCTTACGTGCGAACGTCTCGGGGTAGAAGTTTGCCTCGGCGCTGCGTAAATCATCCTGTCTATAGTGTCTTTGACAAAACGGCCGCGGTTCCCTTTGGGATCGCGGCCGTTTTGTTGTGGGTCAAATATGAACGTTGTGTTAATGAGTCGGTGGACGGTGGTGTTTTTCGGTGGGCGGCGTATCCTTCCAACGGTTTATCTAGTGTGTCAGTTGAAAGGAAGAGGGCGCTCGTCATTGTTTGAATGTGAACTGCCGTTTGACCACAAGACGTTGCATCTGGAGCTCGAGGATAAGAACTTCGCGGGTGTGATGGAAGGTCATCAAAACGAGTTTAAGACTACAAAATCACAGGAAGAGCTGGTAGAGGAGTCACTTGCCAACCCTTATGGCTCGCCTTCGCTCGAGGAGCTTTGTGCTGGCAAGAAGGATATTGTCATCATTAGCTCCGATCATACGCGCCCTGTTCCCTCGCGTGTGACGATGCCTATTCTGCTGCATCACATCCATTCCGCTGCGCCCGAGGCTCGAGTGCGTATTTTGGTTGCTACGGGTATGCATCGTCCTTCGACGTACGAGGAGCTCGTCAACAAGTACGGCGAGGAGATCGTTGCCAACGAGGAAATCGTTATGCACGTCGCGACTGACGACAGCATGATGAAAAAGATCGGCACCCTGCCTTCCGGTGGCGAGTGCATCATCAACAAGATTGCCGCCGATTGCGATCTGCTGCTTGCCGAGGGCTTTATTGAGCCGCACTTCTTTGCCGGTTTCTCTGGTAGCCGCAAGTCCGTCCTGCCTGGCATCGCCAGCTACAAGACCATCATGTACAACCACAACGGTCAGTTTGTGAATGATTCCCACTCGCGTGCCGGCAACCTGTGCCACAACCACGTGAGCGAGGACATGTTTGCCGCTGCCGAGATGGCTCACCTTGCCTTTGTGCTTAACGTGGTGCTCAACGGCAAGCACGAGGTCATCGGCTCCTTTGCCGGCGACATTCACAAGGCGCACGAGGCCGGCTGTGAGTTCGTGAAGAGCCTTGCCGGCGTTGAGCCCGTTGAGTGCGAGATTGCCATCACCACCAACGGCGGCTACCCGCTCGACCAGAACATCTACCAGGCCGTGAAGGGCATGTGCTCTGCCGAGGCTACGCTTCCCGAGGGCGGTGTGATCATCGACGTCGCCGGCTGTGCCGACGGTCACGGTGGCGAGGGCTTCTATCACAACATCGCCGACAATGATCCGGCAGAGTTTGAGCGCGCCTGCATCGACCGTCCCAAGGACGAGACCCTGCCCGACCAGTGGACGAGCCAGATTTTCGCCCGCATCCTGGCACATCACCCTGTGATCATGGTTACCGACCTGTGCGATCACCAGATGATCAAGGATATGCACATGACGCCGGTCAACACTCTCGATGAGGCGCTCAAGCTCGCCTTTGAGATGAAGGGTGCCGATGCCAAGGTGGCTGTCATTCCCGATGGCCTGGGCGTTGTCGTCGCTCAGCACTAGTGCGCGGCTCAAACGAATCGTTTATAACCGACAAGAAAGATAAGGTTTTATGCTTACCAAACTCCTCTGCGAATTCGGCGCAACGGCCCTCATGATCATCTTTGGCGTGGGCGTGCACTGCGATACCGTGCTCAAGGGCACCAAGTATCAGGGTTCCGGCCACATGTTTGCCATCACCACTTGGTCTTTTGGCATCTCGGTCTGCCTGTTTGTCTTTGGCGGCGCCGTGTGCATGAACCCCGCCATGGTGCTTGCCCAGTGCATCGTAGGCCTGGTGCCGTGGAGCAGCTGCATCCCCTTCATGATTGCCGATATGCTCGGCGGCTTTGTGGGCGCCGTAATCGCTTGGCTTATGTATGCCGATGAGTTCAAGGCTTCCGAGGGCGTCGTCGACCCCATTGCTCAGCGCAACATCTTCTCGACCAACCCCACCACCGAGGGTACGAACTATGCCCGTAACTTCTTCTGCGAGGCTATCTGCACCTTTGTGTTCATCAGCGCCATCCTTGCTGCCGCTAGCCGCGCCGGCGAGAACGTTTTGATGCTCGCCATCTGCGTCGGTCTGATCGTTTGGGCCGTTGGCATGGGCATGGGCGGCATCACCGGCTTCGCCATGAACCAGGCTCGTGACCTTGGTCCTCGCATGGCCTATCAGGTGCTACCGATCAAGAACAAGGCCGACAACAACTGGAAGTACGGCCTGCTCGTTCCTGGCATTGCTCCATTTATCGGTGCCGCTCTGGCTGCACTGTTTGTGCATGGTTTCTTGGGCATGTTCTAGTCCAAGGCTACATAGTTGTCCGCTGGCCGCATGGGGTAACTTCCCAGCGCGTCCTCGGACATGAAAGAACCCCCGCTGCGCACTTCGTGCGGCGGGGGTTCTTTCGTCCTGCGGAGTGCGCTGGGAAGTTACCCCATGCGGACAGCTGCGGGGTCTTTGTTGCGTTCGTGCAAGCAACCCAACATATATCTCTGAATTTGGATGGGAGGGGCTTGTTGCTGGTAGGGGCGCTGAAGCGCGATTGACACTTTGGGATGCGTGGCGCCCTGGGTTGGGACGATGCTTTGGGATGAGCTTCTTACTTAGTTGAAGAGGGGTTTTATGGCTGATAGGTAGTCTTTGGCTACGTCGGCTTTATCTGCTTCGAAGTTGTGCCAGGCCCACCATTGGACCATTCCTACGAAGCTTGAGGCTATGTGGTGTAGTAGGAAACTGCGGTCCATGGTGCCGGCGGGGCCTGCGGGGCCGACGGGGACGGTTTCGGCTGCGCGCGACATGATGGTCTTGCGGAGACAGTCGGCGAAGACGCGTGAGCCGGCACCGGCTACGAGGGCTCGAACGCCCTGGCGGCGCTCCCAGAGGTTGTTGAGGATATGCTCGACCTGTACGAGTGGGTCATCGAGGGGCGCACCGTCATCGTCGAGGGCATGGGTGCAGATATCGCGCACGAGCTCAGCGAGCAGGTTATCTTTGCTTTTGAAGAGGCCGTAGAACGTGGCCCGACCCACATGGGCGCGAGCGATGATGCCGCCGACGGTGATCCTGCCGTAATCTTCCTCGCACAGGAGCTCGGAGAACGCCGCAACGATGGCGGCACGGCTTTTTGCCTTGCGGGCATCCATGGCTATGCGTCCGCGTGAACGAGCAGGCAGCGGAGCGTGCCGGAGCAACCCTCGTAGGGGCGTTTGCCGGCGCCGTAGCCGATGGCTTCGATGCAGTAGCGTGAGGGCAGTTGGTCGGACGTGCGCAGCGCGGTGACGATGGCGGCGCCCGTCGGCGTCACGAGCTCGCCGGCGACCGGTGCAGGCGTGAGGGCGATATTGCCCGCCTGACACAGGTTGACGACAGCGGGGACGGGAATAGGCATGAGACCGTGGGCGCAACGGATGGTTCCGTGACCCTCGGAGAGCGACTCGACCACGATATCTTCAATACCCAGATCGTCGAGGCAGATGGCGACAGAGCAGACGTCGACGATGGAGTCGACGGCGCCTACCTCGTGAAACAGGACGGTCTCGGGCGTTTTGCCGTGAGCTTTAGCCTCAGCTGCAGCGAGTGCGGTAAAGATGGCGAGGGCACGACGCTTGGCACCATCGCTCAGCTGCGAGCCATCGATGATGGCAGTGACGTCCGCCAAAGAACGGTGGTGATGGTGGTGGGCGTGATGATGGTCCTCGTGGCCATGCTCGTGGCAGTGCTCGTGTTCGTGCTCGACATGGTCATGATGGTGGTGCTCATGCTCGTGCGTGTGCTCGGTGGCTGCTTCGTTGCCGTAGAGCCAGGCCATATCGTGGTCGTGGTTCTCGAGCTCCTCTGCCAGCTGAACGTCAAAGTCGCAGGCGTCGATGCCATGCTTGTTTACGCGTGTAACGGCAATCTCAAAGCCGTCGACCGGCAGCGTGGCGAGCTGTTCGCGCAGGTGCTCCTCGCTGGCGCCCAAGTCGAGCAGGGCCGCGACGGTCATGTCGCCGCTGATGCCCGAGGTGCCGTCGATGATAAGCGTGTGCTGATGGTTAGACATGAAATGCTCCTTAACGGGCGCGAGGCGTGCCGGCGCTCAGATGATTGATAAGACTTGCCTGGTAGGCGGCGCCAAAGCCGTTGTCGATATTGACGACCGAAACGCCGCTGGCGCAGGAGTTGAGCATGGCGAGCAGCGCGGCTACGCCACCAAAGCTCGCGCCGTAGCCCACGCTGGTGGGAACGGCTATGACCGGACAGCTCACCAGACCGCCGACAACGCTCGCCAGTGCGCCCTCCATGCCGGCGATGGCGATGACCACCTGTGCCTGGGCAAGTTCCTCGGCATGCGCGAGCAGGCGGTGCAGACCGGCGACGCCTACGTCGTAGAGGCGATCGACCTCGTTGCCATAGAACTCGGCCGTCAACGCGGCTTCCTCGGCGACGGGCAGGTCGCTCGTGCCGGCGCAGGCGACGACGATGCGTCCGTTACCGGTGGGGGAGGGCTTGCCGCCCACGAGGGCGAGCTGCGCGTCCGGGACATATCCCAGGTCGATGCCGTTGTCGAGGAGCTCCGAGGTGCGGGCTGCTTTTTCGCTGTCCAGGCGCGTGACCAGGATGCGCTCCTGGCCAGCATCGCGCAGCGCTTCGATAATGGCGGCAATCTGCTCGGCGGTTTTACCCGCACCGTAGACAACCTCGCCGGCTCCCTGGCGCACCCCGCGCGAAAGATCGAGCTGTGCAAAACCCAGATCGGCGGTCGGAGCCGTCTGGATGCGCGTGAGGGCGACGGCTGGGGTGACTGCTCCGCCGGCAACATCGCTCAGCAATTGCTCAAGATCTCGCTTATCCATATATGTTCCCTTCGACGGTGCAAAGTCTAGCACGAGAAAGGGAGTTTCCGAACATTAGAAAAAAATCGTTCGGAAACTAGACATAGGGGAATTGATTCTATTGTTAGACAGATCGACTAGTCACGTAGGATGATGTCCATGGCGAGCATCAGGTTGCGCTCGTCGATGGCAAACGGGGCGGCCTCGCGCGTCTTGGGCTTGGCGCAAAACGCGATACCAGTGCCCGCGGCCTGGATCATGGGGATGTCGTTGGCGCCGTCGCCAATAGCGACCGTGTGTGCCATATCGACGCCGCACTCAACCGCCCAATCCAGCAGCTGGATGAGCTTGGACTCCTTGGTCACAATGTCGGCAGCCAACTTACCGGTGAGCTTGCCGTCCACGACTTCCAGGCGGTTGGCCAGGCAAAAGTCGATACCCGCGGCGGCTACGATCTTGTCAGCGATCTCGTGGAAGCCGCCGCTTACCACGCCGACCTTCCAGCCCTTGCTGTGTGCCGAGCGCACAAGCTCTAACGCGCCGGGGGTAAATGTCACGCGCTCAAAAGTGCGCTCGAACACGCTCTCATCCAAGCCGGCAAGCAGCCCCACGCGCTCCTCGAGCGCTTGCTTAAAGTCCAGCTCGCCGCGCATGGCGCGTTCGGTGATCCGCGCAACTTGCTCGCCCACGCCTGCCTCCTCGCCCAACAGGTCGACGACCTCCTGGTTGATGAGCGTGGAGTCGATATCCATAACGATGAGGCGTGCAGTCATGACGGGCCTTTCCAAGTGCTGTTTTATTGGGGCATATTGTCGCACGTGACGAGCGCGGGCGGGTGCCGCGGCGCGTCAATTGTTTCGTCTCCGTCAAGTCTTTGGGCAGGAGCTACTTTTCCGCGGCACATCGACACAGGTGCGATAAGATAGAACGCCATGTCTGGCTGCGCGGTTTACGCAGGCTGGGCAAATCTGTACGACGCCGCCCGGAACGACACGGGGCGGCACAGATCCATAAAGGAGGATCACTGGTATGAGCCAGACCCGTCCCATCGACGAGCATTCCATGCACACCCGTACCTGCGGCGAGCTTCGCCGCGAGAACGTGGGCGAAGAGGTCACCCTCACCGGTTGGGTGAGCCGTCGCCGTGACCACGGCGGCCTTATTTTCTGCGACCTTCGCGACCGCGAGGGCATCACGCAGCTCACCTTCGACCCCGAGCACTCCGACGGCGACGCCTTTAAGATCGCCGAGACCATGCGTCCCGAGTGGCCCATCAAGATCCACGGCGTCGTGCGCTCCCGTGGCGAGGAGACCACCAACACCAAGCTCGCGACCGGCGAGATCGAGGTCCTGACCGACCACGCCGAGGTTCTCAACACGTCCGTCACCCCGCCGTTCCAGATCGAGGACGGCATCGAGACCAGCGAGGACACCCGTCTGCGCTATCGTTATCTGGACCTCCGTCGTCCCGAGATGATGGCCAACCTCAAGCTGCGCTCCGACTTTACCTTTGCCATTCGCGAGGCGCTGCACAACCGTGAGTTCATGGAGGTCGAGACGCCCTCCCTGTTCAAGTCCACGCCCGAGGGCGCCCGCGACTTCATCGTCCCCAGCCGCATCCAGCCGGGCAACTTCTACGCCCTGCCGCAGTCCCCGCAGCTTCTGAAGCAGCTGCTCATGGTCGGTGGCGTCGAGCGCTACTACCAGGTTGCCAAGTGCTTCCGCGACGAGGACCTGCGTGCCGACCGTCAGCCCGAGTTCACCCAGGTCGATATCGAGATGTCCTTCGTGGACCAGAACGATGTCATGAGCGCGCTCGAAGAGGTCCTGGCCGATGCCTTCGGTCGCATGGGCGTCGAGATGCCCACGCCGCTGCGTCGCATGGACTACTGGGAGGCCATGGACACCTATGGCTCCGACAAGCCCGATACCCGCTATGGCATGCACCTGGTCGACCTGACCGACATCTTTGCCAACTCCAAGTTCAAGGTCTTTGCGACCGCCGCAAATGAGGAGGGCTCTGTCGTCAAGGCCATCAACGCTAAGGGCGCCGGTGCCTGGGCACGTGCCAAGATCGATAAGCTCGCCGGCGTGGCCTCCACGTTTGGCGCCAAGGGCCTGGCATGGATCGCCTTCCGCGAGGACGGCTCCATCAACAGCCCCATCGTCAAGTTCTTCTCGGACGAGGAGATGGCCGCTCTGCGCGAGCGCATGGACGTCGAGCCCGGCGACCTTGTGATGTTCGCCGCCGGCCCGCGCCTGCTCTCTGATGAGATCCTGGGCGGTATGCGTTCGCACATGGCCAATGCGCTTGAGATCAAGCGCGAGGGTCACGACTTCCTGTGGGTCGTCAACTTCCCGCTGTTCCATTGGGACGAGGATCGCAAGGCCTATGCTGCCGAGCACCAGCCCTTTACCCTGCCGACCGAGACCGACATCGCCAAGATCGAGGCCGATCCCCTGGCAGCCGGTTCGTGCACCTACGACTTTGTCATGGACGGCTTTGAGGCCGGCGGTGGCGGTATGCGTATCCACAACGCCGAGATGCAGATGTCCATGCTCAAGCTCCTGGGCTTTACCGAGGAGCGCGCCGAGTCTCAGTTCGGCTTCCTCATGGAGGCCCTCAAGTTTGGTGCGCCCCCGATGGGCGGTTTCGCTCTGGGGCTGGACCGCGTGTGCATGCTGCTTACCGGTTCCGACTCCATCCGCGACGTCATGGCGTTCCCCAAGACGGCCAGCGGCTCTGACCTTATGTCGGGCGCCCCGAGTGCCGTTAGCGGTGCCCAGCTCAAGGACGTCAGCCTGCGCCTGATGTAGGCAAGCGGCTACATATTGCCCGTTGCGAGGGAAGGACGCGTGCCTTCCCTCGTTTTTTTGGGACGGGGATGCGGCCGGTAACGTACAATAACTACCACGTGGCTGGGTTTGCCGGCCGAATGTGCGATGTCGTGGGAGGGGACATGGTCGAGTTTACAAAGACGATTAAAGATCCGTTGGGATTACATGCCCGCCCGGTTGCGCTGCTCTATGACATCATTGCCAAGCATCGTAGCGACGTGTCAGTCAGTATCGGCGATCGCCACACGGATGGCCGCGACGTTATAGGGCTCATGGCACTCTGCGGCGAATGTGGCGAAGACGTCGTGTTCCGTGTTTCGGGCGTGGATGAGGCCTCCTGCGTCACGTCGATCAGAAACCTCTCGCTTTAACCTCAACAATGTGACAAAGGGGCAGTCCCCTCTGTTGCATAAATTGGTATCAATAGGCACTGCAAAGAGATGGTCTTTGCGGTGCCTTTGTTTCGTATGGGAAACTTTTTCGAAATCTGGATGGGGACCCTTTCCAAAAAGTTAACCACGTGTTAGTTTACTAAAGCGAACATAGGCGTGGTTAACTTTTGCTGCGTCGATGTGAAGGACGAATCGATGTTAGGAGCCCAGTCATGTCTTGCGGACCGCAGATGCCGGCAATGCCGCTTTCGATGGTAAAAGCGGGCGAAACCGTGCGCGTGTCTCGTGTAAAGGGCAATGAGGATATGAAGCACCACCTCAAGGACCTCGGCTTTGTCGAGGGCAACGAAATCCACGTGGTGAGCTCGAGTGGCGCCAATATCATCGTCACTGTGCTGGGCGCACGCTTTGGTATCGATTCCAAGGTTGCCATGCACATCATGACCGTCGGTTAGTCGACGGTATTTCTGTACGCACTGAAAGGGGGACAAGTAAATGAAGACGTTGGGTGACGTTAAGGTGGGCGAGAGCTCCACCATCGTCAAGCTTCACGGTGAGGGTGCGCTTCGCCGCCACCTTATGGACCTGGGGCTCATCAAGGGCACTTCGTTCAAGGTCGTGAAGGTTGCACCGCTCGGTGATCCGGTCGAGATCAACGTGCGCGGCTACGAGCTTTCCATCCGCAAGGAGGAGGCCGCCGTCGTCGAGGTCCAGTAAGGACTCGCGGCGCATATTTCTGCAGATAAAGTTAGGTTTTTCTAACTTAATGCAGCATCTTTGAAGCACATTATCCAGCCTGCGCGGAGAAAGCAGCGCAGGCACACAAGGAAGAAGGATTGAATGGCGGATTCTCAGATCCATGTCGCGCTGGCGGGTAACCCCAACTGCGGCAAGACCACGCTTTTCAACCTGATCACCGGCGCCAACGGCTACGTTGGCAACTGGCCCGGCGTCACGGTTGAGAAAAAGGAAGCCAAGCTCCTAAGCGACAAGAACGTTACCATCACAGACCTCCCTGGCATCTACTCGCTTTCCCCCTACAGCCCCGAGGAGCAATGCTCGCGCGATTACCTCATGAGCGGCGAGCCCGATGTTGTCGTCCAAGTCGTCGATGCCACCAACCTCGAGCGCAACCTGTACCTGGCGCTTCAGGTTATCGAGACCGGCCTGCCCGTGGTCGTTGCCCTCAACATGGCCGACTTGGTCGAGAAGAACGGTGACAAGATCGACACCGACAAGCTGTCCAAGAAGCTCGGCTGCCCGGTCATGATGATCTCGGCTCTTAAGAACAAGGGTATCAAGGAGCTGTTCGAGCAGGTTAAGAAGTCCGCCGCTTCCAAGGGCCAGGTGCCGGAGCACAAGTTCGACTCCTCCATCGAGGACGTTCTGGACCACATCGAGAACAACCTTCCGGCGAGCGTTCCCGCCAACAAGCGCCGCTACTACGCTGTCAAGCTGTTTGAGCGCGACGCGGACGCCTGCAAGCTCATCAACCTCACTAAGGAGAAGGCTGCTCGCGTAGAGCAGCTGGTCGCCCAGTGCGAGCAGGATTGCGATGACGACGCCGAGTCCATCATCACCGGTGAGCGCTACGGCGTAATCGCGCACATCATCGACGAGTGCCTCACCAAGGCCCCGGCCAAGATGAGCACCTCCGAGAAGATCGACCGCGTGGTTACCAACCGTATTCTGGGCCTGCCGATCTTTGTCGTCATCATGTTCTGCGTGTACTACATCGCCGTTTCTACCTTGGGCGGCACGGTGACCGACTTCACCAACGACCAGCTCTTTGGTACCGACGGTTGGTATGTGCTCGGCCAGGGCCGCGACGCCTACGATGAGGCTGTCGAGGCCGCGGGTGACGACGCTGACTCGGTCGACCCGGCGCAGTATGGCCCGTATGTTCCGGGTATTACCACCATGGTCCACGACGCGCTTGTGGCGGGTGGCACCGAGGACGGTGGCCTGGTCGATTCGCTCGTCTGTGACGGTATCGTCGGCGGCCTGGGCGCCATCTTCGGCTTTGTGCCGCAGATGTTCCTGCTTTTTGTGATGCTGTCCTTCCTGGAGGACTGCGGCTACATGGCCCGCGTTGCCTTCATCATGGACCGCGTGTTCCGCCGCTTTGGCCTGTCCGGTAAGTCGTTCATCCCCATGCTCGTGTCTTCGGGCTGCGGCGTCCCCGGCGTCATGGCTACTAAGACCATCGAGAACGAGAAGGACCGCCGCATGACGGTCATGACTACCACGTTCATCCCCTGCGGCGCTAAGCTGCCGATCATCGCCCTGCTCATGGGTTCCATCATCGGCGACTCTTCCACCACCGCGGCGTGGATCAGCCCGCTCTTCTACTTCCTGGGCGTCTTTGCCGTCATCGCCTCGGGCCTTATGCTCAAGAAGACCAAGCTCTTCGCCGGTCGCCCGACGCCGTTCGTTATGGAGCTTCCCGCCTACCACTTCCCGGCGATCCGCTCTTGGGCGCTGCACGTGTGGGAGCGCTGCTGGGCCTTTATCAAGAAGGCCGGCACGGTCATCTTCGCCTCCACTGTCGTGGTTTGGTTCCTGTCCAACTTTGGTAGCTACAACGGTTCCTTTGGCTTCCTGCCTGCGATGGACGGCATCCCCGAGGAGTTCATGGACTACTCCGTGCTCGCCATGCTCGGCAACCTGGTCGCTTGGATCTTCGCCCCGCTCGGCTTTAGCACCTGGCAGGCAACCGCACTGACCGTCTCTGGCCTCGTCGCCAAGGAGAACGTCGTCGCCACCGCCGGCTCGCTGCTGTCCGTCGCCGACGCGGGCGAGACCGACCCGAGCCTGTGGACCGCGTTTGCCGGCATGTTCCCCACCATGGGCGCTTGCGTGGCCTTCGGCGCCTTCAACCTGCTGTGCGCTCCGTGCTTTGCCGCCATTGGCACCATCCGCAACCAGATGGACTCTGGCAAGTGGACCGCGATTGCCATCGGCTACGAGTGCGCCTTCGCTTGGGTGATCGGCCTGTTCATCAACCAGTTCTACAACCTGCTTGTTCTGGGGCAGTTTGGTATCTGGACGGTTGTGGCCATTGTGCTGCTGGTTGCGATGCTCTTCCAGATTTTCCGTCCCATGCCCAAGCATGCATGGACCGATGAGGACGAGACCAACACTGCTTCCGCCGCAGTTTCCGCTTAAGTCCGAATAAGGATTAACCCCTTTCCACGAGCCCGGGTGTCCCAGCGACACTCGGGCTTTTTGGTGGGAGAGATGTGGCGTTTCCGCAGATAAAACCGACTAAAACAAACCTGTCCCTTTTTGGTAGGTGGAGAATGGGGTAAAGTAAGTGGTGGTTAACTAGAGGAGGCTTGCTATGGCACCTATCGATATTGTTGTACTGGCTGTTATCGGTATTGCGTTTGTCGCGGTATGCTTGCGCATCTACCGCAAGGGCACCTGCGCCGATTGCGCTCAGGGTGGCGTTTGCACGGGGCATTGCTCCAACAAAAAGACTTGCGCTGCGCTTAAGGGTGTGGACAAAATCGCCGAAGACTTGAGCCGCGGTATTCATTAGCCGACCGGCGTTTGGGCATGTTTGACTGCGGACGCGGCAGTTGCTGATATGATAAGTACGTTAGCAACTGCCGCCGAGCGGCTCAAACGAAAGGAAGCCTGTATGGAGTCCTCTGCCTATCCGATGCTCTTTAGCCCGATCAAGGTCGGTACAACCGAGGTCAAGAACCGCGTCTTTATGCCGCCGGTGTCCACCAACCTGGCCGATCATGGCTATGTGACCGATGACTTGGTCGATCATTACCGTGCCCGCGCCAAGGGCGGCGTGGGCCTCATCATCACCGAGGTCGTGACGGTCGAGCCTACTTATACCTATCTGCCGGGTGACATGTGCTGCTACGACGACACGTTTATCCCCGGCTGGGAAAAGCTCGCCGCGGCTGTCCACGAGTATGGCTGCAAGATCATGCCGCAGCTCTTCCACCCCGCCTACATGGCCTTTAACATTCCGGGTACGCCGCGCCTGATCGCTCCGTCCTTTGTGGGCCCGTCTTACGCCCGCGAGGCACCGCGTCCCATCACGGTCGATGAGATCCACGAACTCACGCATCAGTTCGGTGACGCTGCAGTGCGCATGCAGAAGGCCGGTGTCGATGGCGTCGAGGTCCATGCGGCACACGCCCACGGCATGCTCGGCGGCTTTTTGACCCCGCTCTATAACAAGCGCACCGACGAGTACGGCGGCTCGCTCGACGCCCGTATGCGCTTCTTGCTCGAGGTCATCGCCGAGATTCGCGAGCGCTGCGGCAAGGACTTTATCATCGACGTTCGTATCTCGGGCGATGAGTACACCGATGGCGGCCTGACCCTCAACGACATGATCTACGTCTCGCGTCGCCTGGAGAAGGCCGGCGTCGACATGATTCATGTGTCGGGTGGTACCACCATCAAGCGCGGCTCCGCAATTCCCGCCGCCGGTACTCAGCAGGCCTCGCATGCCGCCTGCTCGCGCGAGATTAAAAAGCACGTCAACATTCCCGTCGCCACCGTCGGCCGCATCAACGAGGCCTGGATTGCCGAGGAGCTGATCGAGGACGGTGCTGCCGACATCTGCATGATGGGCCGCGCCAATCTGTGCGATGCCGAGTTCTGCAACAAGGCCGCTGTCGGCAACGCCGACGATATCCGCCCCTGTATCGGCTGCCTGCGCTGCCTGAACGGCATTATGTTCGGCAAGCGCATCTCCTGCACCGTCAACCCGGACGTGGAGCGCGACGAGGCCGGCTACGAGCCTGCCGCCGAGGTCAAGAACGTGCTCGTTGTGGGCGCTGGTCCTGCGGGCATGGAGGCAGCCTACATTGCCGCCAAGCGCGGCCACAACGTGGTGCTCGTGGACAAGCAGGATGAGCCGGGCGGCGAGATGCGCATCGCAGCCGTTCCGCCGGCAAAGCAGGAACTCACCCGCGTGATCAAGTATCAGTATCGTCGCCTGGCCGAGGCCGGCGTGAAGTGCGTATTTGGCACCGAGCTTACTGCCGAGGACATTCAGCGTGACTACGCCGGCTACGAGGTCGTCCTGGCTTATGGCGCCGAGCCCATCGCTCCGGCCTTCATGCAGGGCTTTAAGCAGGTTATGACGGCCGACGACCTGCTGGGCGGCAAGGCTTTCCCGGGCAAGAAGATCGTCATCGTGGGCGGCGGCACCGTCGGCTGCGAGACGGCCGATTACCTGGCCCCGTTGGTCAATGACCTGTCGCCGGCCAATCGCGATGTCACCGTCATCGAGATGACCAAGACGCTCGCCGCCAACGAGGGCGGCGCCGGCCGCGCGGTGCTCATCACGCGCATGCTCTCAAAGGGCGTCCACGTGCTGACCGAGGCCAAGGTGACCGAGATTACCGAGGACACCATCAGCTACGAAAAGGACGGCGAGGTCCACACCATCACCGGTGCCGATACGCTGGTGCTTGCCATGGGCTATCGTCCCAATACCAAGTTGGCCGACGACCTTGCCGCTGCCGGCGTCGCTGTCCACGTGCTGGGCGATGCCCAGAAGTGTGGCAACATCCGCGATGCCATCGGCGATGGCTACAAGGTTGCCTGCGAGCTCTAGCCGACCCCTTGGTGCATGGGGGCCAGGTTATTTTGCACCAACTCGGTGCATGTAAACCTGGCCCCATTGACGAGGTTGCCGCCATCCCAGGGCGGCTTCATGGAGTAGCGCCCGTATGCATCGAATTTTTCCTCTCATAGATGTGTGGCACAAAGGCCGCGAGTTCATACGAGCTCGGGGCCTTTTCCGTTTGGATTGCGGACGTATTGCCGGACGAAAGCGTGTTGCGTTTGGCGTAAAACCATACGAAAGTGCAATTTGCGTCTTATTTCCGAACGTAAAACAGACGAAAACCGTTTACGTCTGCTTTAAATCCGTACGCAAACGGTTTTCGTCTTGCAGGGCAGTTGCCGTTTCTACAGTTCAACTTCCAGTTCGGCTTTGTGTTCGCAGAGGTAGTCGCGCATGTAGGGGATGGCAAATGAGACCTTGCCGTACGAAGGAGCCTCGATAATCGATTCTCTTAACAGGCGACTGCGGATGGAACTCACCTGTTGAGGTGTTTTGTTTAAGTCATTGGCAACCATGCTGGTCGAGCATGTCTGTCCCAGCGAGGCCATGCTCAAAAGATAAGCGATGCACGTGGGTGGAATGCGCTGCAGCGCGGGTTCAATTACCATGGCACAGAATCGTTCGCGTGCTGTGGCGATACCGCGTTTTGCCTCTTCCTCTCCGATAACAGACATATGGGCGCGCTTGGCTAACTGCCATGCGTAGTAACCGACAAGTTGGATCATAAAAGGATAGCCTTGCGTCGCCTCGGCAAGTTGGCCTGCAATACCTGGCTGCAGCTCCATGCCAGACGCTTCGATGGTTTCCTCGAGGGAATACGAAACCTCGGTTACTGCTACCGCTTTGAGGTCAAAGGGAAGTGCACGGCGTAAGAACGTGAGTGTTTTGCCGTTGATGATGCTTTCAATCATCGAAGGCAGCCCAGCAAAAACAAAGGCGATATCAAGGTCTTCGCCGATAACCTGCTGAATCGCAATGGAGAGCGTTCGGACCTCATCGAGCTCTGCGTCTTGAACCTCGTCGAGAGTGATGAGCAGGCCATTTCCATTCTTGGATATTGTCTGTCTCATGGCGTCGCGTAGCGATGGGCCGATTCGCTCAATATCTATGCTGCCGATGGATATGCCAGCTACGGTGGGCTCAAATCTGGCGTGTTTGGCCTGGAATTTGGGCTGCAGCTGTTCGAGAATGCGCTGGCAAAGTCTCTCGGTTGCGACCTCTTTTATGACCGTCCAGCCACGGCTTTGCGCCAAACGTGAGCACTCGTCAAGGAGGACCGTCTTGCCCGTTCCACGGACGCCAGCTATGCGCATTAGGCGCCCCGGGGCACCAGGCCCGTTGGCGAGGCCTTCACTGAATTCTTCGAGTACATCTTCGCGGCCGATAATCGTGGGAGGTGTTTTACCTGCTGTGGGCTTAAAAGGGTTTGTTTGCATGTGAGCCACCTTTGCTCAAGATATAGCAAGATATAGCAAAGTATAGCAAGATATAGCAAAGTATAGTGAGATATAGCAAAGTAAGCGCTACTCGCGGGTTTTGCGGTGGTGCTATTTTCCAAATGCCGCGCGGATAAAGCGCTGGGCGAACAGCTTGTTGGCAACTCACGAGGGCTCGGGGTGCCAATTTGGGGTGCAGTAGTGCTGCGCCACGAAAAGGGCCTATCTACTACGTTTAAGCCGCAGGGGTCAACCATAGTCGGCTTTTTCGAAAATCGACAAGCTCTCTACCAGCGGTTTTGTTTTCGCACTTTTCAGCATGGTCTGGGCTCTCCGCGTTAACGTAGTAGATGGGCCGCTTTTGTGGCAAGGGGCCGACCTGCGGCCCGGGGTGGCCAAAAAGCCCCGTCCCAAAAAGACTGTTGGAAGTTGCGGTGGAATAGTTCCTGTTTTTGCTGCTGAAGGCTTTGAGCAGGAACTATTCCACCGCAACTTATGAGGGGGCGGGGGATGCGATAGTATTACGTGGTGAAATTCGACAAACCGTGAGCTTCATCCGAGGGCTTTATGGAACAACACCAGCATTATCAGAGCTTGCAAGATCAGGCATACAACGCATTGCGCTCCAAGATTATCTATGCCGAGCTCAAGCCCGGCACGCGCCTTTCGGCGATTGGTCTGGAAAAGGAGACGGGAATCGGGCGCACGCCCATTCGCGAGTCTTTTGTGCGCTTGCGTGAGCAGGAACTGGTGGAAACGCGTCCCAAAAGCGGCACCTATGTCTCAAAAATTAGCATGGAGCGCGCCGAGAACGCCTGTTTCTTGCGCGAGAAACTCGAGAGAAGCGTGCTCATTAAATGCTGCTCTGCCGCCACGCCCGAGCAAAAGCAGCGGCTTGAGCAGATTCTTGCTGAGTCCGAATCACTCGACCATCGCGAAACGCGTCGCTTTTTCGACTTGGATAACCTGTTTCATGAGACGTGTTTTGTGATTGCCAGCCGCCATATGTTGTGGGATTGGATGAAGAGCGTCAATACGCATTTTGAGCGATACAACTGGTTGCGTATGGTGTCGCAGGATCTGGATTGGGAGCCGATTCGCCGGCAGCATCGCCGGATTCTCGAGGCCATTAAGAGGGGCGATACCGACACGGCGAGCTATCTGGCAGAGACGCACTTGCACCTGATGCCCGAGGAGCAGGGCCCGGTTATCGCCTTGCATCCCGACTATTTTGAGCTGTCCAAAGACTCGTCTATCTAGCCCATCATCGCATCTGCTCGAGACGCAAAAACGATGCTGCTCACCTACAGCGTTTTGCAACCGAGTATTTTAAAAATGCCTAAAACGGCTCAGACCGCCGACAATTGGGGAACGGGGTGCGCTATGGCGCAGATGAGAATCAAGGACATTGCCGTCGAGGCAGGCGTGAGCCCGGCCACGGTCTCGCGCTATCTCAACAATCGCCCCGGGCAGATGACCGAGGAAACCCGTGCTCGCATCGCGGCGGTTATCGAGCGCACCGGCTATCGTCCACGTGCCGCCGCGCGCAATCTGCGCAGCTCGCGTACCAACCTCATCGGCGTGATCCTGGCCGACATCGCCAACCCGTTCTCGAGCGCCATGCTCGAAGGACTTTCCGCCAGCGCCGCCGCGCGCGGCTGCTCGCTCATGACGGCCATTAGTGGTAACGACCCCGCTAAGGAAGCGGAGTCGCTCACCAGACTTTTCGATGCCGGTGTGGACGGCCTGGTCGTCAACACCTGCGGAGGCAATGATGAGGCGATCGCCGCGGCAGCGGGACGCCTGCCTGTCGTGCTGCTCGACCGCGACGTTGCCGACGGCGGTGTCGATCTGGTGACATCTAACAACCGTGAGCTGGTCGCCGGCTTGGTAGACGCCTTGGCCGCCGCTGGCAGCGAGCGCCTGTGCCTGCTCACCGAGGCAAGCGACGACAGCCCCGTCCGTCGCGAGCGCGCCGAGGCCTTTACCGACGAGCTTTCGCACCGCGGCCTTGCCGGCGAGGTTATCACCTTGGCCGATGGCGGTGCCACGGGCGTCAGCCGCTTGGACGAGACCATCCGCGGCTATGCGGGTAAAAAGCTCGGCCTTATCGCCGTCAACGGCCTGGTCTTCCTGCGTCTGACCGAGGCTCTGGCGCAGTTGGGACCTTCGTTGCCGGCTGGCCTCAAGATTGCGACGTTTGACGACTACCCCTGGAACCATGTGCTCTTTGGCGGCGTGACCACGGCCGCGCAAGACACCCTCACCATCGCCGAGCGCGTAGTCGAGCGCCTGTCCGAGCGCATCGACGTCGTTACCACCACGGTGGGCGATGCCGCAAAGCTCGCCCCCAAGCGCATCGAGGTCCCCGGCCACATCGAACACCGCGCCTCGACCTCGCGCTAGCCGCTCGTTTGCAACTGCCTGTTCGCGCACGTTTTTTGAGCGCTTGATACGCTTTAACCCTGCGGAAACATTTTTCTGCGATAGTATCTGCGATATAGACCAGTCGAAACCCGCCCGAAAGAAAGGGGAGCGACATGAACCAGCAGAACATCGATTACGTACTCCGCTCCGTAGAGCAGCGTGATATCCGCTTTGTGCGTCTGTGGTTTGTCGACATTCTCGGCCGCCTCAAGAACTTTGCCATTAGCCCCGAGGACCTCGAGGTCGCTTTTGAGGAGGGTATTGGCTTTGACGGCTCCGCCATCGAGGGCTTTGCCACGCCCGAGGAAGCCGACATGCTCGCATTCCCCGATGCTTCGACCTTCCAGATCCTGCCGTGGCGTCCGAGCCACAACGGCGTCGCCCGCGTGTTCTGCGACGTGTGCACTCCCGATCGCAAGCCGTTTGCCGGCGACCCGCGCGATGCCCTGCGCCGCATGTTCTACAAGGCCGAGAAGGCCGGCTACCTGCTCAACGTGGGCGCCGAGCTGGAGTACTATTACTTCCCCGACGAGCACACGCCCGAGCCGCTCGACAACGTGGGCTACTTCGATCTTTCGGTGAGTGACGCCGCCCGCGACCTGCGTCGTAACACGGTCCTCACGCTCGAGAAGATGTCCGTGCCCGTGGAGTACACCTTCCACGCCGCCGGCCGCTCGCAGCACGGTATGAGCCTGCGCCACGCCGAGGCCCTGAGCATGTCCGACGCCATCACCACGGCCAAACTCATCATTAAGCAGCAGGCCTACGAGAGCGGTTGCCACGCCTCCTTTATGCCCAAGCCGTTGGCGGGCGAGGACGGCAGCGCCATGTTTTTGCATCAGTCGCTGTTCGACCACGACGGCAACAACGTCTTTTGGGGCGAGGACGACGAGAAGTACCACCTCTCCGATATCGCCAAGCACTACATGGCCGGCATCTTGGCGCACGCGCGCGAGATCAGCGCCATCACCAACCCCACGGTCAACTCGTACAAGCGCATCACCACGGGTGGCGACTCCGTGCCGCAGTACGCCACGTGGGGCCTACGTAACCGCGCGAGTATGGTCCGCATCCCGGTCTACAAGCCCGGCAAGCAGCTGTCCACGCGCATCGAGCTGCGCAGCCCCGACCCCATGGCCAACCCGTACCTGGTCAACGCCGTCACGCTGGCAGCTGGTCTGGACGGCATCGAGCGCAAGCTAGAGCTTCCGCCCGAGGCAACGGCCGAGACGCTCAAGCTTACCGACCGTCAGATGGTCGAGGCCGGCTACACGCCGCTGCCGCGCTCGCTCAAAGAGGCACTCGATGTCTTTGAGGACTCGCAGTTTATGAAGGATGCCCTCGGCGAGCACATCCACAGCTTCTTCCTCAAAAAGAAGCGCGACGAGTGGCATAAGTTTGAGTCCACGATCACCGAGTGGGAGATTAAGCACTACCTGGCGAACTCCTAATCGCGCTGGCTTGTTCCAGTACGATTGAGCTCATTTCTTTGGAGGCCGATATGTCCGAAAAGAGTGCCCTGTTCATGGCGCGCACGACGCGCTTCCACGAGTTTGCCCGCAGCTTGACGACCACCCTGGGTGTCGAGGTGAGCCTTGCAACCCCCGATTCGCCGACTGCGGCGCACGACTTTGACCTGCTGATTCTCGACTCCGATGGCATCCGCAGCGACCGCATCGATCAGATTGCCAAGTGGCTTGACGATCGTGGCGGCGTCCCCATGTTGGTGATCGTCGACGACGAGGCGCTCGGCACCCTGCGTCTGCCGAATCACGCGCATGCCGACTTTGTATGCCCCACGGCGACGCCCAACGAGCTTAAGGCTCGTGCGCAGCGCCTGATGGGCGAGGAGGAGACCGTCACCGCCGACGATGTGCTCAATATCGACAACCTCGAGATTAACCTGGCTACCTACCAGGTGACACTCGATAACGAGCCCATCGACCTGACGCTGATGGAGTACTCGCTGCTGAGCTTTTTGGCGACGCACCCCAACCGCGCCTACAGCCGCGAGGTGCTGCTGCATCGTGTGTGGGGCTTTGAGTACTGCGGCGGCACGCGCACCGTCGACGTACACATTCGACGCATCCGCTCCAAGGTGGGCCCGCAGATCGCGGCACACATCACCACCGTTCGCGGCGTTGGTTATCTGTTTAAGGACTAGATTTCCACCGCAAGGGGGGGCAGGCATCTTTGTGGTGGCTTTGCCGCATGTGTGGGTTCCTTTCGAGTTTGCAGTAGAACTTAAGCCTTCCTAAAAGATTGCGTTCTCATACACGTACGCCCGCATATTGGGGTACAACTCAACGTGAACAATGATGGCCCGCCACGTGTTTGGCGGGCCTTTGGTTATTTGACGAAAGGATCGGAGCTATGAGCGAGAACGATTCCCAGCGTCCCCAGGATGTTGGCAATGCCGGCGAGACTCAGCAGCAGCCGCGCGTGCAGGTGGAGTCGACGCCTGCCGGCAGCAACATTCCCTACGTGCAGGCTTACGACACACAGACCGGCAAGCCGCTGGGCGGCCAGCAGGTTGTAAACAAGCACACAGTGGTCAAGACCAAGACCAAAAAGCTGCCGATCTTCATTACGGCGCTCGCCGGTTGTGCCTGCGGCGCCCTGCTGGTCATCGCGCTCATTATGAGTGGCACGCTCAACATTGGCGGCGGAAAGAATGCCGTGACGGCGGGCGCTTCGGGTTCGTCGACGCAAAAGATCACGATCGACTCCGAGGACACCACATTGGCCGAGGCCGTTTCTGCCAAGGCCTTGCCTTCCGTCGTTTCCATCACCGCCACTTCGAGCGGTGGCCAGAATGGCTCGCTTTCGCAGTCTGCCGACGAGTCGGATGGTTCGGGCAGCGTCGGTTCGGGCGTGGTGCTCGATACCGAGGGCCACATCCTCACCAACAACCACGTGGTCGATGGCTACGACCAGTACGTGGTGACCATGGACGACGGCACCACCTATGAGGCCGAGTTCGTGGGCAACGACGCCTCGAGCGACCTGGCCGTCATCAAGCTCAAGGACGCCGATGCCTCCAAGCTCACGCCGATCGAGATAGGTGATTCCTCCAAGCTCAACGTGGGCGAGTGGGTCATGGCCATCGGCTCGCCGTTCGGCAACGAGCAGTCTGTCTCCACGGGTATCGTCTCGGCGCTCTATCGTTCCACGGCCATGAGCTCTACCAGCGGCAACACTATCTACGCCAACATGATTCAGACCGATGCTGCCATCAATCCGGGCAACTCTGGCGGCGCGCTCGTTAACGACAATGGTGAGCTGGTGGGCATTAACTCGCTTATCGAGAGCTACTCGGGCTCCAGCTCGGGCGTGGGCTTTGCTATTCCCGTTAACTACGCCAAGAACATTGCCGACCAGATCATCGACGGTAAGACGCCGGTGCATCCGTACCTGGGCGCCACGCTTTCGAGCGTCAACGCGCTCAACGCCCGCACTAACAAGCTGAGCACCGATAGCGGCGCGTATGTGGCAAGTGTCGTCGAGGACGGTCCTGCCGCCAAGGCTGGCATCCAAGAGGGCGATGTCATTACCAAGCTGGGCGACGATGAGATTACGAGCGCCGATGGCCTGATCATCGCGCTGCGCAGCCACGAGGTGGGCGAGAAGGTCGAGATCACGCTCGTGCGCGGCAAGGAAGAGAAAAAGGTTACCGTCGAGCTGGGCTCCGACGAGGAGCTGCAGAACCAGCAGCAGGACGACAGCGCGACCGATACCGGCAACGGTGGCATTACTGACGAACAGCTGCGCCAGTACCTGGAGGAGCTGCTGGGCCAGCAGGGCCAGGGTCAAGGCTACGGTCAGGGTTACTAGCGAGCCGTATCGCACATATCGAAGCCAGAGGGGCTGTCCCATCAACGTGGGACAGTCCCTCTTTTCTTGTTGATCCGTTGGGGACGGGGAAACAGATCATTTAGAAATGGCAAGGATATGGTTTGATCGCGCGATCCACCCCGGTCCGTCGGCTGCCGATTCGGTGCGGTTCGAAAGGGTTATTCGGCCCCATGGTGACCGGTGGTACTCTAGTATCCGTTTGAAATCGAGCGAAGGAGTGCCGCTATGGAGCAATCGAGCCTGTTTGGTGACGGTGTGGACATCGATACCGAAACGCCCGCGAGCACGGATACCGCCGCACCGGCCGATGCCCGTGCCCAGGCGGCAGCGCGCGCGGCCGAGCTGCGCCATGAGCTCGACTACCACGCCTATCGCTACTACATGCTCGATGCGCCCGAGATCACGGACGCCGCCTTTGACAAAATGCTCGTTGAGCTGCAGGAAATCGAGGCGACCTACCCCGACCTGGTGACGTCCGACAGCTATACCCAGCGCGTGGGCGGCTACGTGAGCGAGCAGTTTACGCCGGTCACGCACATGGCGCGCATGTATTCCATGGACGATGCCATGGATCTGGACGAACTCGACGCGTGGCTCCAACGAACCGAGGATGCGCTCGGTGCCGGTAGCGTCACCTATACCTGCGAGCTTAAGATCGACGGTCTGGGTGTGGCGCTTACCTATCAAAACGGCACCTTTGTGCGCGCCGCCACACGTGGCGACGGTACCACGGGCGAGGACGTGTCGCTCAACGTGCGCACCATCAAGGATGTGCCCATGCACCTGTCCGAGCCGGCGCTCGCCCACATGGGTGCCGACCGCGAGCGCACCATCGAGGTGCGCGGCGAGGTCTATATGCCCAAGGGCAGCTTTGTACGTCTGAATGAAGAGGCCGATGCCGAGGGCCGCGACCCCTTCGCCAACCCGCGCAACGCCGCTGCTGGCAGCTTGCGTCAGAAGGATCCTAAGGTTACGGCGCGCCGCGACCTGGCCACCTTTATCTATGCCATCGCCGATACCGATCCGCTGCACATCCACAGCCAGCGCGAGTTCCTCGATTGGCTGCGCAGTGCCGGTTTTAGCGTCAACCCCAACGTGGCACGCTGCGCCACGCCGGCCGAGGTCCACGAGTTCTGCGCCCAGGCCCTCGAGCATCGCGGTGACTTGGACTATGACATCGACGGCGTGGTCGTAAAGGTCGACAGCTTCCAGCAGCAGCTCGACCTGGGCTTTACTGCCCGCGCGCCACGCTGGGCCATCGCCTTTAAGTTCCCGCCCGAGGAAAAGCAGACCGTCCTGCGCGAAATTCGCATCCAGGTGGGCCGCACCGGTGTGCTCACACCGGTCGCCGAGTTCGACCCGGTGACGGTTGCCGGCTCCACTATCGCGCGCGCCACGCTGCACAACATCGACGAGATTCGTCGCAAAAACGTGCGCGAGGGCGACACTATCATCGTGCACAAGGCAGGCGATGTAATCCCCGAGGTCGTGGGCCCGGTGCTCGATAAGCGTCCGGCCGATTCGGTCGACTGGCAGATGCCCGAGGTCTGCCCCGTGTGCGGCAGCCCCGTGGTCCACGAGGATGGCGAGGTTGCCTACCGCTGTGTGTCCATCGACTGCCCC
Organism: uncultured Collinsella sp.; assembly: GCA_902494345.1. Classification (GTDB taxonomy): domain Bacteria; phylum Actinomycetota; class Coriobacteriia; order Coriobacteriales; family Coriobacteriaceae; genus Collinsella. The sequence goes on along the minus strand of CABUSV010000014.1, from coordinate 16,543 downwards.
GCACAGCTCAAGGAGCGCTTGCTCCACTGGGTGAGCCGCGGCTGCATGGACGTCGACGGCCTAGGCGACGAGATCGTCGACAAGATGATCGCCGCCGGCCTGATCCACGATGTCGCGGACTTCTACCAGCTCACGGTTGATGACATCGCCGGACTGGACACGGGGCGCACCTATGCCAGCTCCAACAGCAAAAAGGGCGTCAAGAAGGGTGACCCCATTCCGGTAGGCCTCAAGACGGCCGAGAAGATTATCGCCGAGCTCAACAAGTCCAAGAGCCAGCCGCTCGGTCGCGTGCTGTTTGCCCTGGGTATCCGCCACGTGGGCAAGAGTGTGGGTGAGGTCATCGCCGAGCGATTCCTGTCGATTGACAAGCTCATCTTGGCGAGCGAGGAGGATATTGCCGAGTGCGAGGGCATCGGCCCCAAGATTGCGGCGAGCGTTAAGCAGTTCCTGGCCGTGCCCGAGAACCTTGCCGTGCTGGAACGTCTGCGCCAGGCGGGCCTTTCGCTCGAGGTCGACTTGGGCGCTGCGCACGCGCAAGCCGCAGCCGACGCTGGCGTGGCGGGCGAGCTCGCCGACGCACAGCCACTCGCGGGTCTGACCTTCGTGCTGACCGGCACGCTCGTCAACCGCACGCGCGACGAGGCGGGCGCCGCGCTCAAGGTGCTCGGCGCCAAGGTTTCGGGCAGCGTGTCAAAGAAGACGAGCTATCTGGTCGCCGGCCCCAAAGCGGGCTCCAAGCTCACCAAAGCCGAGCAGCTGGGCGTGCCCGTGCTGGATGAGGATGCACTCGAGCAGATCTTGGCTACTGGTCAGGTGCCCCAGGCTTAGCGCATTGATAGCCTAATTGAAGAACCGCCCGGGAAGCATGATGCCTTCCGGGCGGTTCTTACTTTGCTGGGGAAACCGGCACCGTGATCTGCGTCACATAGGTCGCGGGATCGTCGCTGATGATGTCATCGATCAGGGCGATTCCGCGTTGCCCCGCTACGCCACCAACCTGTCAAAAGCCCCGCGCCGGTTGAGCACGGTAAACGCGATAACACAGATGACTGCCGACAAAATCGATCCGCACGGCGAGGCGATGCCCATGGGAAACAGCGTGTCGGAATAGGCGTTCGACAGCAGCCACGCGCCCGGCACGCGAATGAGAGCCACGGCCAGCACGTTGTGCGCAAAGCCGATGTAGCTCTTGCCATACGCAGCGAAAAAGCCGCTAAAGCAAATGTGGATGCCGGCAAAGATTGCATCGAAAATATAACTGTGCATATAGCCGGTACCGGCCGCGACCACCGCGGGGTCCTTGGCAAAAAAGCCAATAAACGCCGGTGCCACCAGCCACATCAGCACCGTGATCAGACAGCCATACACTACCGAGATGGTCATGGCGTCTTTGAGCACCTGACGTGCGCGGTCGCCCTTGCCCGCGCCGGCGTTTTGCGCCGTGAGTGCGCTGACGGTGGCGCCCATGGAGCTCGGCACAATGAACAAAAAGCTGATCATCTTCTCGACCAGGCCCACGGCGGCGGCGTCGACGAGCCCTCGGTGGTTGGCGATGACGGTGATAAACATAAACGCCACCTGGATGCAGCCGTCCTGCACAGCCACAGGCACGCCGATCTTAAGAATGCTGCCGAGAACCTCGGGCTGGGGGCGCAGGTCGCTGCGCTTAACGTGGATGTTCGTGCGGCGGCTCTTGAGCCACACGAGCGCGAGGGCAACGCTGGCCGTCTGGGCGGTTACCGTGCCGAGCGCCGCGCCCACGGGGCCGAGCCCCATGTGGCCGATAAACAGAAAGTCGAGCGTGATGTTAATGATGCACGCGACGCCAATCACGTACATAGGCGAGCGCGAATCGCCCAGCCCGCGAAAGATGGCCGAAAGAATGTTGTACGCGGCGATAAAGGGAATGCCGATAAAGCAGATGCGCAGGTAGGCGGCGGTGCCTTCGACTGCCTCGGCCGGCGTGCCAATGAGCGCCACGATTTGCGGGCATAGTGCAAACAAGATGGCGGCCAGCACCACCGAGACGCCCATAAAGAGTGTGATAGTGTTGCCTATGGCGGTCTCGGCACGGTCAAACCGGCGCGAACCCACGGCGTGGCCGACGATGACCGTCGTTCCCATGGCCAGGCCCACGAGCGTCACGGTAATGATATAGAGCGTCTGCGCGCCATTGCCCACGGCAGTGATGCCGGCGGCGCCGCTAAACTGCCCCATCATGTACAGGTCGGCCATGCCGTAGAGCATCTGCAAAAAGTACGAGAGCATATAGGGCAGGGCAAAGACCGCGATGGTCTTAAGGACATTGCCGCGTGTGAGGTCGTGTTCCATGGGCGGGGTACTTTCTGGCTTGGTTCGTTTAGGTACCAGTGTAGTGAAAACCCTACAACGATTATAGAGTCAAGGTTTGTGTTGACGACAGGGCGAAAAAAATAGTCACGCTCCAAGCACGATGCTTTGGCCCTCTGTGCCCCTCACCTCGCCTCAAACCATCACAACATTCAACGTTTTTTACCAAAATCGGGAAAAGCATCGAATGTTGTGATGGTTTTTCTGCCACTCGACCGGGTGGAATCGCTTTCTTGAGCGCGAAGGTGTGCGGATCCGTGGGCAGGGGAATAAGGTTGGTTATCCGACTCCATTGGGGGGGCTCATGGACCTGCCGATCGTCCTGTCCCATAAGACTGCCTGGCTGTACCACAACGTGGCGCGCCCGTCCGAGCCGCTCTCGCGAGCAAGCAGCCTATACGATGAGGACTCGCTTGCTAGCGAGGCGGAGCCGACCGCGAGCCTGCCCAAATTGGGACTCGATGCCAAGGGGCTGAGGGCTTCAATGGCAGTTGGGATCGTTGCCGACTATCTGGTCTCGCTTGGTATTTCACGAGAAGAGCTCGATCATATCGATACGCTCGTCAACTTCGATTTTGAGCGCTCGACGCCGGCTGGATTTAGGTGCCATGTGTTTGGGGCGCCGGTACCCCCAGGCCATCTTATCGAGGTGGCAGAGGGCCTTCTGGTGGTTGATGAGGCCATGTGCTTTGTCCAAGCGGGTTCGTGGATGAGCGAGCCCGAGCAGCTGGAATATGGCTACGAAATCTGTGCCCGATACCATTTGAATCATCTGTCGACAGGCGATTATATCGAGATGGGGCAGAGGTATACCGTTGCCGACTTGAATGCTTACTGCAATGAGAACCGATCTCGTCAGGGGGCTACACGTGCGGCGGCCGTGCTCAAGCGCGTGCACGATGGCGCGCGATCGCCCATGGAGACGGCCACTGCAATCATGGTCGTAGCAAAACGTTCCCAGGGCGGGCTGGGATACGCCAAGGTTGAGCTCAACCATCGGGTCGATGTTCCCAACGAGTTCAAGTATCTCGCAAAGGCCGGGTATTTCGAGATCGACGTATATGCGCCTGCGAGCGGTACGGGGATTGAATACAACGGTTCGGACCATCTTGATAAACAGCGCAGCGCGTCGGATGCGGAGCGTATGACCGTGCTGAGCGCGCTGGGCTTTAGGATGATCGTCCTCACCGGGACTCAGTTTGCCCATCAGCTGCAATTGCACCGGGCGATGAATGCCATCGCGCTCGCTATGGGTCTTAAGTGCGACCGAAGCGAGACATTCCAGAAACGTCAGAACGACCTGCGGGAATTCGTGATTCGGCACTGGGACGGCGGACTCTAGGGGCGCTCTGGCCCTTCTACGGGGTGCCGTGGGCGGGCAAACCATCACAACATTCGACGTTTTTTGCCAAAAACGGGAAAAGCATCGAATGTTGTGATGGTCTGTGCTGAGGATGGGCTTGGGAAGCCGGTCTTGCTCGAAGCGACCTGTCCTGTCGTACGGGTGTCGGCATGATTCTCTCGTGGGGTATTATGTTTTCCGAAGAATAAAACGCCGCGTGAGGGGAAGGCTGTGTGGACGGGCACGTGCAACATGACGGCTTTGGCCGCGATATCAACTACCTGCGCATTGCCGTTACCGACAAGTGCAATTTCCGCTGCATCTATTGCATGCCGGCCGACGGCGTGGCGCCCCGCGCGCATGGCGAGTTGCTCAGTGCTGAGGAAATCGCCCGCTTTGTGCGCTTGGTGGCAGGGGAGGGCATTCGCCGCGTGCGCCTGACGGGTGGCGAGCCGCTGGTCAGCCGCCGCATCATTCCGCTCATTCGCGACATCCACGCGATCCCGCAGATCGAGGACATCTCGCTTACCACCAATGGCGCCCTGCTTCCCAAGCTGGCGCCGCAGCTCAAAGACGCCGGGCTTAACCGCGTCAACATTTCGCTCGACACACTCGACCCTACGCTGTTTGGAAAGATCACGCGCCTGGGCCGGCTCGAACAGACCATGGCTGGCATCGACGCGGCGCTGGCTTGGGGTTTTGAGCCCGTTAAGGTCAACTGCGTTGTTGTGCGCCGACTCAACCAGGATGTGGCGGCCCTCGCGCGGCTCACGCTCGATCGCCCCATCCACCTGCGCTTTATCGAATACATGCCCATTGGCGACGAGCGCACGAGCTCGCATTGCGCTGTGGACCCGCATGCGCCCGCGCTCAATCCCGAGCTGTGGGACGCGAGCGATACCGTGCCGAGCGACGAGCTGCGGGCGCGCATCAATGCCGGGGCCGCCGCGGCGGGGCTGGGCGAGCTCGAGCCGCTCGACATCAACGACGCTCCTGCCGGCGCGGGCCCTGCGCGCTATTGGCACTTTCCGGGCGCGGCGGGAACGGTCGGCTTCATTAGCGCCATGTCCAATCATTTTTGTGCGAACTGCAACCGTCTGCGCCTGACGGCCGATGGCAACGTGCGTCCGTGCCTGTTCAGCGATGCCGAGTATTCGGTGCGTGAGGCGCTGCGCCGTGGTGATGATATGCAGGTACTTTCGATTTGGCGCGATGCCGTGGCCCACAAACCGCAGGAACACGCGATAATTGAGGGCACGCAACGATTTATGTCCCAAATCGGAGGATGATCATATGGCCAAGAGCAGGTACGCCGATGCCACCAAGGCCGCTCGCAGGGCCGCGATGTCTGCCCACAAAGTCACGGCTGCGGCGAATGCTGGCAACGCCGACGCGTCCGCACAGCCGACTGCCAGCGCTGCCGCCGAGCCCGCCCGCGACGCCCGTCGCGACGAGCTGACGCACGTGGACGCCAAGGGCGAGGTGCGCATGGTCGACGTGTCCGACAAGGCCGAGACCCATCGCATTGCCATCGCCGAAGGCACCATCCTCATGCACCCCGAGACGCAGGCCATGGTGCTGCAAGACCGAGCCAAGAAGGGCGACGTGCTTGCCTGCGCGCGCGTGGCGGGCATCATGGCCATCAAGCGCACGAGCGATATTATTCCCATGTGCCATCCGCTGCTCATTACCAAGAGCAAGTGCGACATTGCGCCCATCGCTCCGGCGGGGATGCCTGTCGAGGATATGCCCGAGGGCTGGGCGCCAGCGCGCGTGGACGGGCAGGTTGGCTTTCACGTGCTGGTCACGGCGGGCGTGACGGGCAAGACGGGTATCGAGATGGAGGCTCTGACCGGCGCGAGTGCCGCGTGTCTGACCATCTATGACATGTGCAAGGCGGTCGATCGTGGTATGGAGATCGTCGATGTTCGCCTGCTGCACAAGGAGGGCGGCCGCTCGGGCGTGTGGGATCGTGCCGAGCGTCAGGCCGCTGCTGTTGAGGCCGTGGCCGCTGACGGTGCCACACCCGCGAGCGCACCCGTCACCGTCGCGCCCGCAGCTCCCATTCCGGCTGTCCCCGCGATCGCGTTTATCGGCTACCAAAACTCGGGCAAGACCACGCTTGTCGAGAAGGTTATCGCCGAGCTCACCCGCCGCGGCCTGCGCGTGGGTTCACTCAAGCATCACGGGCACCACGGCTTTGATATCGACGTGCCCGCTAAGGATACGTGGCGCCATCACCAGGCCGGATCCAAGCACGTGGGCCTCATCTGCGCCACGCGCTGGGCGGAGTACGCCGACACGCGCGAGGAGGACGAGATGCCCGCGCGCGAGCTGCTGTCGCGCTACAACGATGTCGACGTGGTGATCATCGAGGGCTACAAGACCGAGGGCTTCGACAACATCGTGGTAGCGCGCTCCGGTGTCGACCGTCTGCGCGGCAAGAGCTCGCTCGACCTGGTCGACGGTCACACGCTGGCCCTTGCCTGCAACGAGGCCCTGGCGCGTCAGGCATTCGATGCCGGCTTTGCGACCCGAGCCATCAACATCAACGACGCCCGAGCCATCTGCGACCTCATCCAGGATCATCTGGCCTAAAACCTGCCAAATAGGGACAGGTTTATTTTGGCAGGTTTTATCTGGGCAAACGTCATTTCCACCACAAAGGGGCCAGGCACCTTTGTGGTGGTTTTTGCTTTGGTAGATGTGTGAGACATGCCTTACAATCTACCAAGTAGTTCATGATGGGCGAAAAACGGAGAGAAGGGTCCTGATGCGTCCTTAGTGTTTCATGCGGATTGATTGATTCGATAGACGGTGGCGAATGCCCGCCGTCCGCATTCGTATAAAACAAGGAGTTTCCATGCTCGCCTCTCTTTTCTCAAAGCCTCAATCATCGCTGTCCGCGCAGGCTAAACGCCTGGTGGCAATGCGCTTCCTCATCTACACCGGGTTTCAGACCAGTTATTTTATCGGCGTCATCGGGACGCTCACCTATGCAGATGATGCCTCGGTCGTCGCGACATCGCTGGCTGTCCTGTTCATGAACGTTTTCGTGATCTTGGGATCCTTTGCGGGCGGCGCGGCGCTCGACGCCTGGGGTCCGCGCCGCCATTTCTTGCTGAGCATCGTCGGCGCTCTCGCAACTGGCACGGCAATCATCGCCTTTGGTAGCGCGACCGGCGTCGTCCTGCTTGGCGCGGTGTTTCTGGGCTTTGTGATGGGATTCGCCCAGCCCATTGCCACGTCCTATCCGGCCTACCTCACCGATGATCCCGTCGAGCTCAAAGACATCAACTCCGCCATCGCCATGTTCTCAAACGTGAGTATTATCGTCGGACCCACGTTGGGTGGCTTTCTCGCGGCGGCTGCGTCGTCGCGTGCGGTGTTTGTGCTCATGATGCTCTTTACCGTGCTGGCGCTCGTCGCCGGTTGGGGCCTTAGGCCGCAGACCAGCCATGTCGCCGGGGATGCGGATACCGATTCGGCAGAGGAAGGGGAGCGTGCGGGACAAAGCTCCAACCCCAGCACGTCCTCCCGCGCCACCTTCGCGGCCAGTATCAAGACGGTCTTTACCAATAGCGTTCTCGCCCTGCTGTTTTGCATCATTTTCCTTTCGAACTTTGGTTATGGCGCCTTCGATCCGCTGGAGTCGTTCTTCTACCGCGATGTCCTGCACGTCGGTGTCGAATGGATGGGCTGGCTCTCGTCGGCCTGCGGCGTGGGCGCGGTGCTGGGCGCCGTGGCCGCGCTACGCTTGCCGCCGCACCTGGTCAACCTTAAAACGCTGCTCGTGGCGCTTATGTCCGTGGGCCTGGGAAGTTTGCTCTATGTGGGAACGCCGTACGTGGGCGTAGCCCTTGTCGGCCAGATTGCCCTGGGCGTGGCCTGGGGCGTCGTCAATCCGCTCCACAACACCATCGTGCAAACGACGGCCCCGCTCGAGCAGCTCGGTCGCATCAACTCGGTCATGGGTTTTGGCAATATGTTCGCCGGCGTGGCCCCGCTGGCGATTGCCCCGTGGCTGGCGGCGACGTTTGGCGTGCAGCAGACGCTCGTTGGTGCGGGCATGGTCGTGACGGCAGTTCCCGCGGTGTTGCTGCTGTTTGGCCGCCGGCACTTGGATCGCGCTACAAAGCAGTAAAAACCATCACAACATTCAGCGAAAATCGCGATTTTGCCGAAAAACGTCGAATGTTGTGATGGTTTGTGCCCCGGGCCATGCCATCCTGCGAGTCTGGCCACCACAAAGGTGCCTGGCCCCTTTGTGGTGGTTTTTGCTTTGACAGGCCGCGCCCGCGCCTTGGTATACCATGTACGCCGTTCACGAATACACCCTACACCGCCGCACAACCCAGAAAGGCCCCCATGGACACCACCTTCAGCCACATCAAAGCCGTGTTCTGCGATATCGACGGCACGCTGCTCACGAGCCAGCACACGGTGTCCCCGCGCACCGTGGCGGCGATCCGCGCCCTGCGCGAGCGCGGCGTGCTCTTTGGCCTGTGCACCGGGCGCGATGCCCACGCGACCGAGGCCATGTATGAGCTCTGGGGCATCGAAGGCCTGGTAGACGTGATGGTGGGCTGCGGTGGCGCCGAGGTCATCGACCGCGCGCACGACATCAACGAGCTGAGCTATCCGCTGCCGGGCGAGACCATCGCACGCATCTGCAGGCACATGGCGGACCTTCCGGCAACACCCGTCTGCCCCCGAGACGGCGTGTTCTACGTGCCCGAGAGCAACGCGTGTGTCGAGCACCTGTCGCGCGTCGATGGTGTGCCCTACCAGGTGGTCGACTTTGCCGAGTTTTTGCGCGAGCCGCAGCCCAAGGTGATGTTTACCATGGCGCCCGAGGTAATGCCGCGGGTGATTGAGCGAGCATCGACGTTTGCCGACGACACCGTCAAGGCGGCGGCTCTGCAAACCACGCAGCGGCTCTACGAGTTCATGGATCCGCGCGTGTCCAAGACGCGCGGCCTTGTGCGCGTGGCGGAGCTCAACGACATGGAGCTCCAGGACATCTGCGTGTTTGGCGATGCCGATAACGACACCTGTATGGTGGCTGACGCCGGCGTGGGTGTGGCCATGGCAAATGGCAGCGATGCCACCCGCTCCGCCGCCGACTTCGTAACCGCCAGCAACGACAAAGACGGTATCGCGATCTTTATCGAGGAGCATCTGCTGTAGCGCCGGGGGAGAACCACCGCAAAGGGGACAGGCTCCTTTGCGGTGGTCTCAGGCGATTTGGGTGAATTGATACCTAAAAACTGCGCGCAAATTCAGATATGGTTGTCTGAATATTACGCTTCTAACTACCGATGGGTTAAAGATATTCCCATCAATTTGGTAGTCTATTCCTCCCGGTTGATGACCTACCGTTCACGGTCGATTTTTCGACCGTTCACAGGATGTTTGCTCTTGAGCAAAATGTTGTGCAAATAAATCTAATGCCATTAAAAAATATTAGGCAACTAAATTACCAGCAGAAACAAAAATTAGATAGCGAATAAACGAAGGCAAATCCGAGCAAATGTCAAGAGAATTGAGAATTCGCTACAAAACTATCGGTATTTTTGCTTAGATGTTCAAACAATCGTTACAATATGAACTATAAGCGTGCGCAATTACAGATTGCGCAGATACGTTTGATAGTGAAAGAGCAAGATCGCGGTCTCTTGGGGAGGAGACATCGATGAAAGCGAATTCAGACAAATCTAAGCAGAGTAAAAAAGCGACGCGTCGTGTACTGGCAGGCGTTTTGTGCGGAGCCTCCGTTTTGAGCCTGATGCTGTCGCTCGTCATGCCTCCGATCTCGCAGGCCATTGCCAACGACGTCCAGACAGTTTCTACCGAGGAAACTGTAATGGGGTGCTCAAAGTGAAGAAGTTCGCCGCATGTAGCTTTATGGCAACTGTTCTCGTAGTGAGCACTCTGTTGTCGCCGTTTAGCGCGGTCTCCACCGCAAGCGCGGAAGATGCTGGACTCCTCACTCCGGGCATTCACAAGCCAACTTCCATCGGCATCGGTACGAATATCGATGTCTCTACCCCCCGATCCCGGCGTGGCCACCTACGTCGACCGCGACATGTATATCGGTGGTAAGCCGAGCGAAACTAGAAATCTTGATGCGGGTAACGCTCCCACCGGTTCATATGCCGCTGAGGCGGAGGGCCTTACCGTGGTCCGTGGCAAGCTTGCCATGAATCCTATCAAGGCGAGTTGGAGCGGCGATGGCTTCCGTTTCGGCACCGTTGGTTTTGGTTCTCAGTTTCGTCCTGTCGACCGTAGTACAGTGCTTGCGGTCGCCGGTATAAACAGCTCGATTCAGAACATGAACACCGGTCTGGGAAAGACCTCAGATACTGCGACGGTTGGTGCTTGGACCAGGGGTGCCTGGGTCGGCAAGTCGAAAGAGGATACCGGCTATGACTACACCGCGCAGATCGCCGGTCCCATTACCTATTGGAATCCTGGCAACAATTGGAATGCTGACAACAAGCGCCAGTCTGTGGTGAAGAAGCAGGGCAAATACTATGAAGGGGATAATGCGGACCAAAGTTCGCTGTTCAACAAAGCCAACGTCCTCAAGATCAACGGTAAGGATTACACCGATTACCTGGAGTCCGAAGTAAAAGCGAAAATCTCCGCGCCTCTCGCAAAGCTTGATTCCAAATTGAGCTACACGGTTAGTGTTGCCGAGGAGAATCCCAATTACACCATTAAAAAGTACAACAACAAGGAGCAGTACGGACTCACGTTCAACGGCGATCGCAAGACCTTTACGCGCAAGACGAACTATACCGACGTTAACGGCAACAACGTTTCCGGCGAGGTGACCCTTGTCAACAACGAGAAGCTCATCACGTTTTACGGGGATGCGGATGGGAACGGCAAAGGTTCTCCGCTACAAGTCTTCAACCTGAAGGCGTCGGATCTTACCAACTCCAATAAAGGCAATATCTACCGTGGCGTGGACTTCAGCTTCAAGAATATACCCAAGGACGCTTCCGTGGTCGTCAACATCATCGGTGATGCTCCGGTTGAGTTCAACACCGGCTGGCGCTTCTGGTGGAATGATGTGGAAATCTCCCGCGGGTACGAGGAAGGTAGCGCCGTCGAGTCTCTGTACTCTACTGCCGCCCAGAGCATCCTGTGGAACTTCACTACGGCCAAGCAGGTCACCATCCGCGGTGGTATGGCCCTTGAGGGCAATAAAGCCCTCGGAGGTGCCGATGATAAGTGGACAGACGACGACCCAGCAGCCGCCATGTTGGGCAGCATCGTTGTTCCCGACGGCAGCTTCGAGGACCACGTGACCACTAACGGCCGTGTGTACGTGGGCGGCGACTTTGAGATGTACAACCCTACGAAAGCGTGGAATTTCAGCTTCGAGGGTGACTCGGCTTCCGTTATCGACATGGACCAGGAGCGTCACAATTTCCCGTGGTCCGGGTCGTATACACCGGACGGCTCTGCCATTGCGTGGAGCAAGGTCGACGCTGCGGACGGCATGACGCCGCTTTCTGGTTCCTCGTGGACGATATACGGCACTGTCGATGATGCCAAGAATGAAACGAATCCCATCGTTACGGTAACGGATGGCGGTGCCAATGATTACTCTTCGGATGATGGCGAGCTTCAGTTCAACTATTTGAATCAGAAGGCCGATCCGAGTAAGGAGATCTCGGATTCTAATCCGGCATTCACCTATTACATCAAAGAGGAGACGGCGCCGGAGGGTTACCAGGTTTCGGACAAGATCTACTACGCAACCATGAACAATGCTGGTGAGTCGGTGAACTATGTCCAGGGCTACGTGGATGAGAACGGGAACGAGGTTCCGTTCACACCTTCTAACACCACGGGTGCCATCGCCAACACCAAGATCACCGGTACGGTGTCTTGGGCCAAGGTGGAGAAGGACGATGCAGAACACACTCCTTTGGCTGGTTCCGAGTGGAAGCTTGCGAAACTGGGTGCCGATGGCTTGATTGAGGCGCAGTCCTGGACCGTGAGTGACCAATCGACTCCGAGCGAAACCACTTGGGCCGATACCGACGCCAAGGATGGCAAGTTCACATTGGCCGATTTGCTGCCGGGCACGTACACGCTCACGGAGACCCAGGCTCCGTTTGGCTACGAACTGAACAAGAACACCTACAAGTTCACGGTGGACAGCACAAGCGGCTCCATTACGTGGATCGAGAACGAGCGGCCGAACATCGTTGATGGCATTACGTACATCTCCGACTCGTGCTCCGTTACGTCCGTGAAAATCCCGGTGATTAAATCCGTCCGTAATACGGACTGGCCGAAGGATTCCAGCGGTAAATACGTTGCGTTCGACTTCAGCATCGAGGCTACGGGGCCAAATAAGGATAGCGCTCCTATGCCTGACTCGAAGACTATTTCCGTCGCTCCCGCAGACTCCACCAAGGTCAACGACATCGAGGCATCTTTTGGCGAAATCTCGTTCTCCAAAGAGTACCTCGCCACGAACGACGCTTCGAACCCGACGGGCGCCAAGACTTACACCTACACGGTGAAGGAGGTCGCGCCCGACGCCGATGCCATCGACAAGCTCCGCTACTCCAAGGCCGAGTACCAAGTGGCCGTCACCGTGAAAGCCGTCTTGGACGAGAAGACCGGCAAGTACTCCGGCCTCACCACTTCCACTACGGTCACGCAGATGAAGGACGACATGGGCAACGCCCTGGGTGAGAACGGGCAGGGCGTCGTGGTTCAACCCTCCGCCGCCGCGCCCGACGCCATTCCCGCCTCCACCTTCACCAACACCTACTCCACCTCTTTGCCCCTTTCTGGTATGTCGGGCGTCTCTCTGACGTACCTTGCCGGCGCGGCGGTGCTTTGCGCTGCTGCGGCCTGGATGCACATTCGTCGCAAGGCGAATGCGAAGGGAGGTGAGCGTCGTGAATAAGAAAGTTTGCTCCTTCCCGATCTTGTTTGCGCTGCTTGCCCTCCTGATCGGCACCTGCGCGGTTGTGTTCCCCGCATCCGCGCAGGCCGCGCCGACCTCGACCGGTTCCATCACGGTGAGCGGCACCGTGGCGCGCAGCTACGACGCCTACCAGATCTTTAGCGCCAACGTCGTCGACGGCGACAGCGACGCCAAGACCGCCACCGATCTCGCCTGGGCAAGCGACGCCGTGCGCGACGCCGCGCTGCCTGTGCTGCATAGCGCCGGCATGCCCAAATCCCAGACCACCGCGCAGGAAGCTGCCGAGTGGCTCAACACCGATTCCCACCTTACGAGCGCGCTGAGCGCACAGCTCGCTCGTTCCCTTCAGAGCTCTGGCGCCGTGTCCGTGGCCCTCAACGCGGGCACGGCGGCCGAGCTGCCCTGCGGCTACTGGCTCATCGTCGCCGACGACGACGCCATCGCCCAGGGCGAGGCCGGCACCGCGCCGATCGCGGCCCTGGTGGGCGGCAGCGCCGTCACCGTCAAGCCCAAGGCGGCGACTCCCAAGGTCGCCAAACATGTGCTGGAGGACGGCGCCGCCGTCTGGCAGAAGGCCGCCGACGCCACGGTCGCCGACGACCTGTACTGGCGCCTCTCTGCCACGGTCCCGGCGGGCCTCACGGCCTACGACACCTATGCGGTGCAGTTCGTCGACACCATGAGCGCGGGGCTCGACCCCTCCAAGGTCGCCGCGAGCATGCGCGTGTACGTGGCGGCGGGCGCGGACGGCGGCTTCGACGCCGTCGCATGTGAGGGCGGTAACGCCAACTCGACGCCGGCTAAAGGGTGGACAGACATTACTTCACAGTGCAAGGGCTCGATCGAGGACAATGCCTTCACCGTGCGCACCGGCGACCTGATTGCCGCGCTCGGCGGGGCCGACGCCTTCACCGCGGGCGCTCGCGTGGTCGCCGTGTACAATGCGCCGCTCAACGGCGCGTGCAACCACGGCATCGCGAAGGGCAACCCCAACGAGGTCTACCTGCGCTACCCGCGCTCTCCCTTTGCCGACCAGTCCGGCGACGCCGGATTCACCCGCACGCCGAGCGACGATGCGTGCGCCTACACCTGGGATCTCGCGCTCACCAAGCGCGGCAGCGACGGCGACAAGCCGCTTGCCGGGGCGGTCCTGAGCATCGCCGACGATCGCGATCGCACGCTAGCGGCCGACGGCACGTGGGATGCAGAGGGCAAGGTCACCGTCACCACGGGCGAGGACGGCCGCGTGACCGTCTCGGGCGTTGACTCGGGCAAGCTGGAGGTCCGCGAGCTCAAGGCGCCCAAGGGCTACACCGCCTTTGAGGGCACGCGCTCCGTGACGGTCAAGGCCGAGGGCCTGGACGTCGACCAGGTGGCCGCCGCCAAGCCCAAGCTCACCATCACGGCCGAGTCGCCCCTGCGCGCCGACAGCGCGGACGGGTCGACGGGCAGCCTGGAGGCGTCGCTCATCAACACGCCCACCGGCACACCCCCTAGCATTACCACCGGAGGCTTTATGCCCTCGACTGGCGATATGGCAATGTACGCCGCGGCCGCCGCAGCGGTCGTCGGAGCCGCGCTCATCGTGGTCGCGCTCCTGGTCAAGCGGGGAGGTGGCAGCCATAAAGAGTAGCTGGCAGCCCCACAGAGAGCGGGGCGAGACGTAGCGAAGTAGATGCTAAGACACAGACAGACAGATTTAGATCAAATGGAATTCGAGCAGAAAGCAGAGGAAAAGAAGATGAGCATGAGCAAGAACATCGCACGCCTGGCAGTAACCGCCGGCCTCACAGCAGCGTTGAGCTTCGGCGGAGTCATGGCCCCGGTGACCATGGCGTTTGCTGATGGTGCGACTGCTTCGACCAATAGCATTAAGATCAATAAGAACGAAGACAATGGCAGCGTGAAGTACAAGGCCTACCAGATTTTCGAGGCCGATGTCGTGGATGAGGACGGCAAGACTGACAAGGTCGTTTCGAATGTTAAGTGGGCAACTGGCGTTGAGGACACGACGCAAAATGCCATCATCGAGGCTATCAACAAATATAAGGAAGGCGCTCTGAAAACCGATGCCAGCCCGCAGGATGTTGCCAATTGGCTGACTGCCAACATTATCGGGACCACAAACACGACGGTTCTCAAAGACACCGATTTGCTCAATACGCTTGCTGGACTGGTTGCGAATGTTGTCGCTCCGACCATCCCGACGGGCGCTACGGAGGCTTCGTTTGCGGCGGGCAACAAGGTTTCTTTCGACAAATCTGGTTATTACCTGTTCCTGACTGACAAGGACACTTTAGCTCCGGATGGGTCGGAAGCTGACAACAAGAATACTGCCACTTCTCCGATTTATGCCGTTGTGGGCGCCGGCGATGTGGCGGTTACCGAGAAGACCAGCATTCCTACCGTCAACAAGGCTGTTATGGATGACAAGGACAAAAATTGGGTGACAGTGGAGAACGGAGACATTCTTACCAAACCCAATAAGGCCGCTGACTCTGCTATGGACGATTGGGTCGATTACAAACTCGTCGGTACGGTTGCGAGTAATATCGACACCTATAGCGACTATAAATACGTCTTCACGGACAAACTGCCCAATTCCATGACGCCCAAGTTCGTCGATGGCAGCGAGAATAATGTTCCGGATGTCACGGTTATGATCGGTAACCAGACCGTAAAGAATGATGCCGTGCGGGGCTACACCACAAATCTCTCGGATGATAACGAACTTACCGTTAACTTCAAGAACCTGAGGAATTGTGTTGACGTTGACGATAACCCCATTGCCGTCAACGCTAGCTCGAGGGTGACCGTCGAGTATCAAGCCAAGCTCGACTCCTCCAAGATTTTCGACAGCAATAATGTCATTAAGGAAAAGTTCAAGGATCTTATCGGCAAGGCTCAGGAGAATACGGTTAAGCTTACCTATTCTAACAACCCGAACGATACAGGCGAGGGCAATACGGTAATTCACCCTGCCTATGACTACACCTATGGCATCGATGTCACCAAGGTGGGTTCCGATAATGAAAATAAGGGGCTCGAAGGCGTTGAGTTCACGCTTCAGGAGCAGGGTGATACGAACTTTATCAAGGCAAACGGCACCAAGACGACCAATAGTGAGCAGGCCAAGCTGAGGACCGACGCAAAAGGCAAGATTAACGTTGTCGGTCTCGATGAAGGCACCTACATCCTGAAAGAGGTCACCCCGGCGCCTGGCTACAATAACTCCGCAGCAAATGGTGTGACCTTCACCATCAAGCGCGAGCTCAATCAGACCGGCGACGAGGTTATCCCCAGCGTTGATTCTGCAATCAAGGCAGCAGATGGCGTGGTCAAGGACAACAAGGCTACCGCATCTACCGGCAAGCTCAGCTTCATCATTGTCGACCAGAAGGGCTCCAACCTCCCGCTCACCGGTCTCAACGGCGTGACCTTCACCTGGATCGCTGGTGGCGCGGTGCTGTGCATCGGCGTGGCGCACCTCATCCGCAGCCGTAAGCAGGCTGAGGAGTCCGAGCAGGAGTAACGCTCGCTCACCCATCCCTTTGGCAGGTGGGATGTGATGGCCATGAGACTTGCGGACACTTTTCTCGTCCATCCACGTTCTTGCTTTGCCATTCTCTTTTCGGGGCAGACTCCGCGCTGGAGCCTGCCCCGTTCTTTTTGGGACAACGCAGACAGCCTCCATCGTCCGATGCGGGTACGTTCGTCATCGCGTTTCTTGACTCGTATGAGGTTCGGTTTAAGGTCCGTAGGCGCACACGCGGTGCGGACGGTAGAAGGCATTTGCGCCGCAACAAGCGCAAATAAGAATGCCCGGGGTTCGGAGCCCGGGCATTTAACTAAAGCTGAAAACTAGGCCGCCCGCGCTCTCGTACACT